>DASWXO010000042.1:0-18231 GCA_036405455.1 Thermomonas sp.
CGGCAACGGCAAGATCATCCAGGAGCTGGAAGGCCAGTTCCGCGGCGCCGGCTGGAACGTCATCAAGACCATCTGGGGCAGCTACTGGGATCCGCTGCTGGCCAAGGACACCAGCGGCGAGCTGCGCCGGATCATGATGGAGACCGTCGACGGCGAGTACCAGAACTGCAAGGCCTTCGGCGGCGCGTACACGCGCGAGCACTTCTTCGGCAAGTCGCCGGAAACCCTGGCGATGGTCGCCAACATGAGCGACGAGGACATCTGGCGCCTCAACCGCGGTGGCCACGACCCGCACAAGGTCTTCGCCGCCTACGACGCGGCGGTGAAGACGGTGGGCCAGCCGACGGTGATCCTGGCCAAGACGGTCAAGGGCTACGGCATGGGCGCGGCCGGCGAGGCGCTGAACCCCACCCACCAGACCAAGAAGCTGGACGACGACGCCGTGCGCGCGTTCCGCGACCGCTTCCAGTTGCCGATCGGCGACGACCAGCTGAAGGACGGCGCCATCCCGTTCTTCCGCCCGGACGAGAAGTCGCCCGAGATGGAGTACATGCGCGAGCGCCGCGCCGCGCTGGGCGGCCACCTGCCGCAGCGCCGCCGCAAGGCCAGCAAGCCGCTGGAGGTGCCGCCGCTGGCGACCTACGAGCGCTTGCTGAAGTCCACCGGCGAGCGCGAGATCAGCACCACCATGGCGTTCGTGCAGATGTTCAACATCATCCTGCGCGACAAGCAGGTGGGCCCGCGCTGCGTGCCGATCGTGGCCGACGAGGCGCGCACCTTCGGCATGGAAGGCCTGTTCCGCCAGCTGGGCATCTACGCGCCGCAGGGCCAGAAGTACAAGCCGGTGGACGCCGACCAGCTGATGTTCTACCGCGAGGACGCGGCCGGGCAGGTGCTGGAGGAAGGCATCACCGAGGCCGGCGCGTTCGCCAGCTGGATGGCGCTGGCCACGGCTTACAGCACCAGCGACCTGCAGATGCTGCCGTTCTACATCTACTACTCGATGTTCGGCTTCCAGCGCGTCGGCGACTTCGCTTGGCAGGCCGGCGACATGCGCGCCCGCGGCTTCGTGCTGGGCGGCACCGCTGGCCGCACCACGCTCAACGGCGAGGGCCTGCAGCACGAGGACGGCCACTCCCACGTGCAGAGCGCGCTGATCCCGAACGTGCGCAGCTACGACCCCACCTTCGCCTACGAGGTGGTGGTGCTGGTGCAGTACGGCATGCAGCGCATGCTGGCCGAGCAGCACGACGAGTACTTCTACATCACCCTGATGAACGAGAACTACACCCATCCCGAGATGCCGGCCGGCAGCGAGGAGGGGATCATCAAGGGCATGTACCTGCTGAAGGAAGCGGGCAAGGCGAAGAAGGGCGAGCTGCGCGTGCAGCTGCTGGGCAGCGGCACGATCCTGCGCGAGGTGGTCGCCGCCGCCGACCTGCTGGACGCGGACTTCGGCATCAAGGCCGACATCTGGTCCTGCCCCAGCTTCACCGAGCTGGCCCGCGACGGCATGGACGCGGAGCGCTGGAACCGCTTTCACCCGGAAGCCAAGGCGCCGCGCAAGGCGTGGGTGACCCAGCTGCTGGAAGGCCGCCAGGGCCCGGCGATCGCCGCCACCGACTACGTGCGCACCTTCGCCAACCAGATCCGCGAGTACGTGCCGATGCGCTACAGCGTGCTGGGTACCGACGGCTACGGCCGCAGTGACACCCGCGAGAACCTGCGCCGCCACTTCGAGGTGGACCGCTTCCACGTCGCCCACGCGGCGGTCGCCGCGCTGGCCGCCGAGGGCAAGCTCACCGCCAAGGACGTGGCCCGCGCGATCAAGCTCTACAAGCTGGACACGGAGCGCCCGAACCCGCTGCTGGCCTGATCGTCGGCTGCCCGCCCGTCGCGATGCGGCGGGCGGGACGGACACGAAAAAGGCGGCCACTGGCCGCCTTTTTCGTGCGCCTCGCCGGGGCTCAGTCCTTGGCCGGGGCCGCCGGCGCGCTGCCGAAGCCGCCGTCGGCCTGCGCCGCCAGCCAGGTGAACACCGCATAGGCCGCGGTGTTCTGCGCCAGGTCCTTCGGGTCGATCTTGTCGAGGGTGTCCTCGGCGTCGTGGTGCAGGTCGAAGTAGCGGGTGCCGTCGTGGCCCAGCCAGGCCCAGGCCATGCCGCGCTGGGCCATCGGCCCGATGTCGGACTCCGGGTCGCCCTTGCCCGGCATCCACTCGATCCCGAGTGGCGCCAGCACCTGCTGGATCTGCGCCAGCGCCGCCGGCTGCAGGTCGCGCGCGCTGGCGTCGAAGCCATAGATGCGGCCCGCGCCGAAGTCGCTTTCCGCCGCGATCACGTGCTTCGCCACGGCGCCAGCATGCGTGTCGGCGTAGGCGCGGCCGCCCCACAGGCCCTGTTCCTCGTTGGCGAAGGCGACCACGCGGATCGTGCGCGCCGGTTTCAGCGGCTTCAGCAGGGCGCCGACGGCCATGGTGATGCCGATGCCGGCGCCGTCGTCGATCGCGCCGGTACCGTAGTCCCACGAATCCAGGTGGCCGCCGATCAGCACGACCTCGTCCGGACGCTGGCTGCCGGTGATCTCGCCGATGACGTTCTGCGAGGTGTAGTCGCCGTCCCAGCCGCAGTCCAGCGCCAGGCGCACGCGGGTGGGGCCCAGCGCCACCAGCCGCGCCAGCTGCGCGGCATCGATGGTGGACAGCGCGGCCGCCGGGATCGGCGCAAGGCCCGGCTCGTAGCGGGTGTTGCCGGTGTGCGGCGCGCGCGAGGTGTCGGTGCCGGCCGAACGCATCAGGAAGCCTGCCGCGCCCTTGCGGATCGCCACCGACGGGCCGCGCCCGCGGATGCCGCCGCCGTTGCGGTAATCGCTGCCGTCGCGGCGCGCCTGCATCTGGTAGTCCACGAAGGCGATCTTGCCGGCCAGCGCGCCGTCGGGCAGTGCCTCCAGTGCCGCCAGGTCCGGGAAGCGCACCACCTCGCCCTCCACCGTACCGCCGACGCTGCCGCCCAGCGCGGCCACGCGCATCGGCTGCGCGTGGGGGCCCAGCACCTGCGCCGACTCGCTGCGGCGCACCCACTTCGGGAAGGTCACCGGTTCGGTCCACACCTTGTCGTAGCCCAGCGCCTTGAACTTGGCCTGGGCCCAGGCCACCGCGCGCGCATCGGCCTCGCTGCCCGCCAGCCGCGGACCCACTTCGGTGGTCAGCGATTCGGTCACCTGCCAGGCCGTGCGGTCCTGCAGCACGGCGTCGCGCAGCGTGGCGGCGCGGGCCAGTGCGGCGTCGGGAATACGGGTGGGCTGCGCCGCCTGCAGCGGGGCGGCGACCAGCAGGGCGAGGGTGGCGGCAAGGACGGTGGTGCGCATCGGCGGGCTCCGCAAACGGAAAGCCCCGAGTCTAGGCCCGGGGCTGCCGATAGGACCGTGCCGGAAGTGTCACTTCTTCAGCGCATCGCGGATTTCGCGCAGCAGCAGGATGTCTTCCGGGGTCGGCGCCGGCGCGGCCGGGGCGGGCTCGGGCTTGCGGTGCATGCGGTTGATGGCCTTGACCAGCAGGAAAATGGCGAAGGCCACGATCACGAACTGGACCACCGCGTTGAGGAACTCGCCGTAGGCCAGCACCACCGCCGGGATCTCCTTGCCGGCCGCGTCCACGCTGGCGGCCTTGAGGGTGATGGCCAGCTTGGAGAAGTCCACGCCACCGACCAGCAGGCCGATGGGCGGCATGATCACCTTGTCCACCAGCGCCGACACGATCTTGCCGAACGCGCCGCCGATCACCACGCCCACGGCGAGGTCGATCACGTTGCCGCGCATCGCGAATTCCCGGAACTCGGTCATCATGCCCATCGACTGCCCTCCACTGCGGATGTGAAGCCGGAAGCTTACCCGTTGGACGGCGTGATCCGCCCCTGCAGGCGCAGGACATCGCCGATCCGGGCATCGAACGCATCGCCGGGCTGCAGTGCAGCCACGCCAGCGGGCGTCCCCATGAAGACCAGGTCGCCCGCGCGCAGCGCATAGAGTTTCGACAGCTCGTGCAGGATCTCCGGCACGTCCCAGATCAGCTGGTCCAGCGTCGAGGCCTGGCGGCGTTCGCCGTTGACGTCCAACGTGATCGGCAGCGCGGCCAGCGCGCCGATGTCAGTCGCCGGCAACAGCGTGGACACCGGCGCGGAGTGGTCGAAGCCCTTGCCGGTGTCCCATGGCAGGCCCTTGGCCTTGGCGGCGGCCTGCAGGTCGCGGCGGGTCAGGTCCAGCCCGACGCCGTAGCCGAAGACCAGTGCGTCGGCCGCCTCGACCGGCAGCACGCCGGCGGGGGCGTCCTGGCCCAGCGCCACCACCAGCTCCACTTCGTGGTGGAGGTCCCGGGTGCCGGGCGGGTAGGGCACCACGCCATCGGTGACGATGGCATCGGCGGGCTTCATGAAGAACACGGGATTGCCGCGCTCGGCCTTCGAGGCCGGGGCCGCGGCGCCCATCTCGCGCGCATGGTCGGCGAAGTTGCGGCCGACGCAGTAGATGCGACGGACCGGAAACTCGCCCAGTGGGCGGCCATCGCGGGCACGCACCGGAACGCGCGGCGTCGGCGCGGCGACGACCAGGTCCATCAGCGCGCCAGCGGCAGCTGCGCCTTGCCGACCACGCGGTAGTCGCCGTCGAACGTGCGGTCGCGCCGGCGCACGCGGACACGCTGGCCGCGTTGCGTCCACAGCCGCCAGAGCATGCCACCGGCCAGCATGGCCGCGCCCACGAACACGCCCAGCACCACCAGCGCCAGCAGCAGGGCGATGCCCAGCAGCCCCAGCGCGAGGCGCAGCAGCGGGTGGCGGGGACGGCGCGGCGCGCCGGTGGCGAGCGTGCGGAGGCGGAGGAACAGGGCGTGCTGGAAGAACGACATCGGCGGAAGATCCTGTGACGCGAAGGCGTCATGACACAATGCTAGGCATTGTCGACAGAACCGGCGGGGCAGTTGTGAGCAGTTCGTTAAACCACGCCGGGGTGCTGGCGGCACTCGATGCCCTGGCGCCCGACAGCCTGCAGGCCGTGGAGGCGCGGGTCGAGGATGCCGACGAGTCGCTCATCCTGCACCGCGCTGCCGACGGCAGCGTGCGCGCGTGGCTGAACGTCTGCCCGCACGCCGGCCGCCGCCTCGACTTCGCGCCGGGCAAGTTCCTGCGCAGCAAGGCCGGCGAACTGGTCTGTGCCGTCCACGGCGCCACCTTCGCGCTGGCCGACGGCCAGTGCGTGGCCGGTCCCTGCCGCGGCGATCGCCTTCGCGCCGTGGCGGTGCGCTGCGAGGACGGCCAGGTGGTCCTGGACGCAGTGCCCGCTCAGTAGAGCAGGTTGATCATCGCCACGATGATGACCGTGTAGACCAGTGTCAGCGGGCCGCCCGAACGCCACATGTCGCGCGCGGTGTAGCCGGCCGGGCCGGTGATCATCGACACCGACGGGTTGGACGCGGTGATGAAGTTGTTGGAGGCCGACAGCGCCACCACCAGCGCGAACGCCGTGGGATTGCCGCCCACCGCCAGCGCCAGGTTGATCGCCAGCGGCACCAGCACGATGGTGGCGCCGACGTGGCTGATGACCATCGAGAACGCGGTGGTGAACAGGGCCAGCGCCAGTTCGATCAGCCACGGCGGCATGCCCTCGGGCAGCCGTTCGATGCTGTGCCCGGCCACCCAGGCGGCGGCGCCGCTGGAATCCATCGCCCAGCCCAGCGGGATCAGGCAGGCCATCAGGAACACCGTCTTCCAGCTGATCGCGGCGTAGGCCTCGTCCATCTTCAGCACGCCCGTCACCAGCATGCCGGCCACGCCGGTCATCAGCGCGATCGACGTGGGGATGCGGGTGGACAGCGCCAGCAGCATGGACACCGCGAAGATCGCCATCGCGATCTTGAACTTGTGCGGGCGCTGCTCGCCCTTCGGGTAGTCGGTCACCACCACGAAGTCGCGGCTCTTGGCCGCCTCGGCAAGGTCGGTCCAGATGCTGTGCAGGATCAGCATGTCGCCGGCGCGGATCGGGATGTTGCGCACGTCCTCGCGCAGCACCTGCTTGTCGCGGTTGATCGCCAGCAGGCTCAGGCCGTACTGCTTGCGCAGCCGGAGCTGCGCCTGCGGCTTGCCGATGAAGGTGGAGGTGGGCGGCACCACCGCCTCGGAAATACCGGCGCGGCTGGGGTTGAACAGGTCGGCGAACGCGCGCAGGCGCACCGAGTCGCGCAGGAAGTTCTTCTGCGCGAAGTCGGCGATGCGCTGGCGGTCGCCCATCACGCCCAGCACGCTGCCCACCCAGATGCGGGTGTCCGCCGGCGGCGCCAGCCGCGATTCGTTGCCGGTCTGCAGCGCGAGCAACAGCGGCATGTCGACCAGCGCTTCCGCGTCGCCCACGCTCATGCCCACCAGCGGGCTGTCGGCGGTGACGGTGAGCTCGTGGATGTCGCCGTCGATGCCGTAGGCCCGGGCGAAATAGCTCTGGGTGCGCGCTGGGGTGACCGCGTCGTCGCCGTCCTCGCGCAGCACGCGGTGGCCGAAGAAATGGAAGTAGGCCAGCGATGCCGCCAGCAGGGCCAGGCCGATCGGCAGCGGCGCGAACATCTTCAGCGGCTGCAGCGAGGCCGCGCCGGACGGCATGTTGGCGTTCGCCGAGACCAGCAGGTCGTTCAGCAGGATCAGCGGCGAGTTGCCCACCATGGTCAGGCTGCCGCCCATGATGATCGCGGCCGACATCGGCAGCAGCAGGCGCGACAGGCTGATGCCGGTGCGGGCGGTCAGCCGCGACGCCACCGGCAGGTACAGCGCGGTGGCGGAGGTGTTCTGGATCACCGCGGAATTCAGGCCTGCCACCGCCGACGACAGCAGCAGCAGGCGCCGTTCGATGCCGTGCGCGCGGCGCAGCAGCCAGGAGGCCAGGCGGTTCAGCGCGCCGGTGCGGTCCAGCCCCGCGCCCAGGATCATGGTGGCGATGACGTTGATGACCGCGTCCGAGGAGAAGCCGCCGAAGATGTCCTCCGGCGCCACCAGCCCGGTCAGGCCCAGCACCACCAGCACCACCAGCGAGACCACGTCGGCGCGGATGCGCTCGAACACGAACATCGCCATCGCGAAGGCCACCAGGCCCAGCACCCAGAGCATGTCGTTGGTGAGGGTGAGGGTCGTCTCCATCAGGCGTCGTCGCTGTCCCTACGTGCGGCCCGTCGGCTCAAGTGCGGTCGTACAGGAGGTCCCACACGCCATGCCCCAACCGTTGCCCGCGCGACTCGAAGTGCGTCTGCGGCCGCCAGTCCGGGCGCGGCACGTGGCCGCGGGGGCCGGCGGTGTTGGTCAGTCCGGGGGTGGCGTCGAGCACGTCCCACATCTGCTCGGCATAGTCCTGCCAATCGGTGGCGAGGTGCAAGCGGCCGCCCGGCGCCAGCTTGCGCACCAGCAGCGCGGCGAAAGCGGGATTCACCAGCCGGCGCTTGTGGTGGCGCTTCTTGTGCCAAGGGTCGGGGAAGTAGATCCGCACCTCGTCCAGCGAGGCGTCGGCGATCTCGCGCTCCAGCACTTCCACCGCGTCGTGGTGGTACACGCGGGCGTTGGTCGCCTCGTCCTCGGCCAGCGCGTTGAGCAGCCGGCCGACGCCGGGGGCATGCACTTCGATGCCGATGTGGTCGCGGGCCGGGTCGCGGGCGGCCGAATAGCGCAACGCCTCGCCGTTGCCGAAGCCGATCTCCAGGATGCGCGGGGCGCGGCGGCCGAAGGCGGCGTCGAAATCGCGGGGCCCACCGTCGCGGGCCTCCGGTGCGTAATCCAGGCCGAAACGCGGCCACAGCAGGTCGAATGCGCGCTGCTGCGCTTCGGTGAAGCGGCCCTGGCGGAGGACGAAGCTGCGCACCTTGCGCACGCCTTCGGTGGCGGTGAACGGCTTGGGCGGCGCCTTGGCGCCGGCGCTGGTGAAGGGGTCGGTCAAGGGAACGGTCTCGTCGGGAGGGGCGCGTCCAGGGGCGCGCCTCGTGGCAAGCATGCCGGGTCGGGTGCGTATTGTCGCGCGTCGAGCGCGCCGTGACGCAGCGCAGCGTGAGGCCGTTATGATTTCATGAAACGATGCGTCGCCATGCGCTGGCGTATGTCGTGCCTTCCCGGGCGAACACCGCCAGGATCACCTGCCACTCCGTCACCACACCATTTCCGAGGTTGCCGATGAAAACCCTGTTCCGCCGGACCCTGCTGTCCGCCGCCCTCGCCGTG
Organism: Thermomonas sp.; assembly: GCA_036405455.1. GTDB lineage: Bacteria > Pseudomonadota > Gammaproteobacteria > Xanthomonadales > Xanthomonadaceae > Thermomonas. Next base: position 8,237 of record DASWXO010000042.1, read on the forward strand.
GCCGCGCTGCCCGCGGTCGCGCAGAGCACGCCGGATTCGCCGTTCACCCAGACCGTCTTTTTCGGCGACAGCCTCACCGACGCGGGCTTCTTCCGCCCCCTGCTGCCGCTCAGCGTGCGGCCCGTGACCGGCCAGTTCACCACCAACCCGGGCTACGTCTGGTCGCAGTACCTGGCGGACTACTACGGCACCACCGCCAACCCCAACGGCAATGGCCAGACGGGAACCAACTACGCCGCCGGCGGCGCCCGAGTGGGCGTGAACTCCACCGGTGCGCTGGGTCCGATCCCGTCGATGGCCACCCAGACCGCCAATTACCTGGCCGCCAACGGCGGCCGCGCCGACGCGCAAGCGCTGTACACCGTATGGGGCGGCGCCAATGACCTGTTCGCGATCACCAGCGGCGGTGCCGACCCGACCACGACGATCGGCGGTGCGGTCACCGCGCAGATCGGCATCGTGGGCACCCTGACCCAGGCCGGCGCCCAATACATCCTTGTCCCCACGGTCCCGGATCTGGGCGTGACGCCGGCCTTCCGCGCGCAGGGCGCGCTTGCCCAGGCGCAGGGCACCGCATTGACGGTGAACTACAACAACGCGCTGTTCAGCGGCCTGGCGGCGGCGAACCTGCGGGTGATCCCGCTCGACACCTTCCACTTCCTGCAGGAAGTGGTTGCGAATCCCTCCGCGTTCGGATTGACCAACATCACCGGCACCGCCTGCCAGCCGCAGATCACCGCCAATTCGCTGACCTGCAACCCGACCAGCTACGTGTCCCCGGATGCGCCCTACACCTACCTGTTCGCCGACGGTGTGCATCCGTCCTCGGCTGGCCACAGGGCGCTGGCGGACTTCGCGATCTCGGTGATCGACGGTCCCCGCCTGATCACCCTGCTCCCGCATTCGGCCACCACCACCGGCCGCGCCCGCGCGCAGATGGTGGACGGCGTCGCGGCCGGCATGGCCATGGCGGAGAGCGACGGCATGCAGTGGTGGGCCGACGTGCGCGGCCAGCAGCAGCGTTTCGTCAACAGCAACGGCTTCGACGGCATGGGCGGCACCGGCTCGTTCGGCGTGGGCTGGCGCAGCGGCCAGCTGTCGTACGGCGCGTTCGCTGGCTATGGCCGCCAGGACCTCGACTTCGGCTTCCGCCGCGGTGATTTCCGCCAGACCGACACCAGCGTGGGCGGTTTCGTCGGCTGGACCGGCGATGGCCTCTGGGCCAACGGCCAGGTGAGCTGGACCAAGCTGGGCTTCAAGGTCGATCGTCAGGTCAACCTGGGCCAGGCCACCCGCATCCACAGCGGCTCGCCCGATGGCGACAACCTGTCGGCCGGCGCCAGCGTGGGCTGGACCTTCACCCACGGCCGCCTGCAGCACGGCCCCGTGCTGAGCGTGCTGTCCCAGCGCATCAGCGTGGACGGCTACGCCGAGAACAGCACCGAGTCCACCGCGCTGGCCTATCCGAAGCAGGACATCGACTCGCTGATCGGCAGCCTCGGCTGGCAGGCCAACTACGCGATCAACGACCACGTGAAGCCCTACGTGCGCCTGACCATGGACCGCGAGTTCGAGGACGCGCCGGCCCAGGCCTACGCGCAGTCGCTGTCGATGCCGGGTACGCTGCCCTACGCAGTGCCGGGGCTGGCATTCGACGACGGCTACGGCACCCTCGGCATGGGTGTGCGCAGCAAGTTGCTGGGCCTGGACGTCACCGCCGGCGCTAACGTCACCGTGGAGCAGAAGGGTGGCAGCGACACCAGCTTCTTCCTGACCGTGGGCGGCGCGTTCTGAAGCTGATGGCCGGCGGCACGGGGTGCGACCACGCGTTGCATCCCGCACCGCCCCCGGCATAGACTTGCCGGCCTCGCGGGTGTAGTTCAATGGTAGAACTGCAGCTTCCCAAGCTGCTAACGTGGGTTCGATTCCCATCACCCGCTCCAGCACAGGTTCGATGGAACACCGGGGCGGCATCCAGGCGGATGCCGCCCTTTCCTTTGGGCGGCCGCCGGCGGGATGATGGTGCCAGCGGCAGACACGGGCCACGCGCGATGAAACTCGCCATCCTTTCCCGCAACGGCAAGCTCTATTCCACCCGGCGCCTGGTCGAGGCCGCGCGCGAGCGCGGGCACAGCGTGCGCGTGCTGGACCCGCTGCGCTGCTACCTGCGCATCAGCAGCGACGGCTTCGACATGCACTACAAGGGCAAGCCGATCGCCGGCTACGGCGCGGTCGTCCCGCGCATCGGCGCGTCGATCACCCGCTACGGCTGCGCGGTGCTGCGCCAGTTCGAGCTGATGGGCAGCTACACGCCCAACAGCGCGGCGGCGATCGCGCGCGCGCGGGACAAGCTGCGCTGCCACCAGGTGCTGGCGGCGGAGGGCATCGGCCTGCCGGTGACGGTGTTCGGCGACAACCCCGACGACACCGGCGACCTGCTGGCGATGCTGGGCCCGCCGCCGCACGTCATCAAGCTCAACGAGGGCACCCAGGGCGCCGGGGTGATGCTGACCGAGAAACCGTCGGCGTCGCGCGCGGCGATCGAGACGCTGCGGGGCCTGTACGCCAATTTCCTGGTGCAGGAGTTCATCGCCGAGGCCAAGGGCGCCGACCTGCGCTGCTTCGTGGTGGGCGACCGCGTGGTCGCGGCGATGCGGCGCGAGGCGCCGGCCGGCGACTTCCGGTCCAACCTGCACCGCGGTGGCAGCGCGAAGAAGGTCCGGCCCAGCCGGGCGGAAGTGGAGACCGCGGTGCGGTCGGCCCGGATCCTGGGGTTGGGGGTGGCGGGCGTGGACCTGATCCGCAGCGATCGCGGCCCGCTGGTACTGGAAGTGAACTCCTCGCCGGGACTGGAAGGGATCGAGGCGGTGACCGGGATCGACGTCGCCGGGGCGGTGGTCGAACACGTGGCGGCGCGCGGCGCCGCCAACGAACGCGGACGCAACGCGGATTTGACGGATTCTTAATCGCCGGCGGCGCAGGATAGCCCCATGTCCGGTCGCTCATCCCCCCGGCCGGGCATGCAGGGCAGCATGTGACCTTCGGCCCGGGCGGCTCCGCCCGGGCCTTTGTTTGTCCGCGGTCCGCGCACGCAGCCGCTGTGCAAGAATCGGGGAACCGCCGCCCGGCGGGCCGGTCTCAACCGGCAGACGCCCACCTGGAACCCCGCATGCGCATCCTGGTCATCGAGGACAACCCCGACATCGCCGCCAACCTGGGCGACTACCTGGAGGACTGCGGCCACGCCGTGGACTTCGCCGCCGACGGCGTGACCGGGCTGCACCTGGCCGTGGTGCACGACTTCGACGCGATCGTGCTGGACCTGAACCTGCCGGGCATGGACGGTCTGGAGGTCTGCCGCAAGCTGCGCACCGATGCGCGCAAGCAGACGCCGGTGCTGATGCTGACCGCGCGCGATTCGTTGGACAACAAGCTGGCCGGCTTCGATTCCGGGGCGGACGACTACCTCATCAAGCCGTTCGCCCTGCAGGAAGTGAACGTGCGCCTCAATGCGCTGGCGCGGCGCGGACGCGGGCTGCCGGCGCGCGTGCTGAACGTGGGCGACCTGGAATACAACCTCGACACGCTGGAAGTGCACCGCGAGGGCAAGCTGATCCAGCTCAATCCGACGGCGCTGAAGATCCTGCAGGCGCTGATGGAGGCTTCGCCCGCGGTGGTGACCCGGCAGGACCTGGAGAACCGCGTGTGGGGCGAGGAACTGCCGGACTCGGACTCCCTGCGCGTGCATATCCACGGCCTGCGCGCCGCGGTGGACAAGCCCTTTTCCAAGCCGATGATCCAGACCCGCCACGGCATCGGCTATCGGATCGCCGTTCCCGATGCCGACGGCTGAGCCTGCCGCGGCCCGCCGCCCGCGCGCGCGGCGGCGGCTCCGCACCCGCATCATCCTGTCGTTCGCGCTGTTCGGCTTCACCCTGACCACGCTGATCGCGGCCACTACCGTCTACCTGCGCGACCGGGTGGAGAACACGGTGCTGGGCGCGGCACTCGAGAAGAACAACAACATGTTCGCGGAGGGGTTCTACCGCAATCCCAACGCGGTGGGCATCCCGTTCGAGAAGATCCAGGGCCGCCAGTTCAGCACCCGCAAGCTGGACAAGGTGCCGCCGGAATGGCGCGACCTGGCCAGCGGCGTCCATGACATCGTCATCCCGGTGCCGGGCACCGACGAGCAGCGCGCCTACAAGCTGGCCGTGCGCAAGGACCCGGATTACTGGTTCTTCCTCGCCTACGACATCGCCGAGGAGCGCGAGAGCCAGCTGAAGCTGAACCATGCGCTGGTCGCCAGCGTCGGCATCTTCACCCTGTTCTCGCTGCTGATCGGGTGGTGGTCGGCTTCGCGGGTGATGAGCCCGGTGACCGAGCTGGCGCAGCGGCTGCGCCGGTCCGGGGCCAGCTCGGCGCCGGAGGCGCTGGCGCCGCATTTCCCCGAGGACGAGGTGGGCGAGCTGGCGAAGGCGCTGGACGACTACGCCGCGCGGCTCACCGAGGTCGTGCAGCGCGACCGCGAGTTCAACGCCGACGTCAGCCACGAACTGCGCACCCCGCTGGCGGTGATCCGCGGTGCGGTGGAACTGCTGCTGGCACGCCCCGAACTGGACGAGCGCACGCGCACGCGGCTGTCGCGCATCCAGCGCGCCGAGCAGCAGTGCACCGACCTGATCAGCGCGCTGCTGCTGCTGTCGCGCAACGAGCGCGCGGTGGGCCAGTGCGACGTCGCCAAGGTGGCCCAGCAGCTGCTGGAAAGCCATCGCGCGCAGCTGGGCGGCAAGCCGGTGGCGCTGCGGCTGGAGGGCGAGGCCACGATGGCGCTCGACGTCCCCGAATCGGTGCTGGCCGTCGCCTTGGGCAACCTCATCGGCAACGCGGTGAAGTACACGCCCAGCGGCGACGTGGTGGTGCGGGTGCTGCCGGATGCGGTGGAGGTCGTCGATTCCGGCCCCGGCCTCAGTGCCGAGGACGCGGCGAAACTGTTCACCCGCGGCTACCGCGGCACCCACGCCGGGCACTCGCAGGGCGGCGGCATCGGCCTGTCCATCGTGCGGCGGCTGTGCGCGCTGTACGCCTGGGACGTGCAGGTGCGCCCGGGCGCGGAGCGCGGCGTGGTGGCGACCCTGACCTTCGGCTGAGGGGCGCCGGGGGCGGGGTCGCGGCTTCGGCGTCATAATGTGGGGCTACGTTCCCGCAAGGTCCCCCCGCATGTCCTCTTCCGCGTCCGCCCCGCTGGCCTACCGGGTCCTCCCGTCCGACCACGCCCGCAGCCCCGAGCAGCGCACGGCGATCCTGTCGGGTGATCTCGGCTTCGGCCGCACCTTCACCGACCACATGGTGTCCATCCAGTGGGACAAGGCGCAGGGCTGGCACGACGCACGCGTGCACGCCTATGGCCCGCTGTCCCTGGACCCGGCGGCCGCGGTGCTGCACTACGGGCAGGAGATCTTCGAAGGGATCAAGGCGTACCGCCACGCCGACGGCTCGATCTGGACGTTCCGCCCCGAGGCGAACGGCGAGCGCCTGCAGCGTTCCGCGGCCCGGCTGACGCTGCCGCAGCTGCCGGTGGCCGAGTTCGTGGAATCGCTGCGCCAGTTGATCGCCGTCGACCACGCCTGGGTGCCGTCGGCGCCGGAGAGCAGCCTGTACTTCCGGCCCTTCATGATCGCCACCGAAGCGTTCCTCGGCGTGCGCCCGGCGCAGGCGGCGGGCTATCACGTGATCGCCAGCCCGGCCGGCGCCTATTTCCACGGCGGCGTGAAGCCGGTCAGCATCTGGCTGTCCGAGGACTACGCGCGTGCCGCCAAGGGCGGCACCGGCGCGGCCAAGTGCGGCGGAAACTACGCTGCGTCGCTGCTGCCGCAGCAGGAGGCCCATGCCAATGGCTGCTCGCAGGTGCTCTTCCTCGATCCGGTCGAGGGCAAGTACCTCGAGGAGTTGGGCGGCATGAACGTGTTCCTGGTCTACCGCGACGGCCGCCTGGTGACGCCGGCGCTGTCGGGCAGCATCCTCGAGGGCATCACGCGCTCGAGCATCCTGCAGCTGGCCCGCGACCGCGGGATGGCCGTGGAGGAGCGCCAGGTGGCCATTGACGAATGGAAGGCCGGCGTGGCCTCGGGTGAGATTACCGAAGTGTTCGCCTGCGGAACCGCTGCAGTGGTGACCCCGATCGGCCAGCTCAAGGGCAAGGGCTTTTCGGTCGGCGGCGTCGATACGCCTGCAGGCGAGGTGACGATGGCGATCCGCAAGGAGTTGACCGACATCCAGTACGGTCGCGCGCCCGACCGCCACGGCTGGCTGGTCCGCCTGTACTGATCGAGGGGCCGGGGCGTGGTGCGTGCCCGGCCTACAGGTGCACCCACCAGCAGCCCAGGCGGCGGCGCAGCCCGAACGTGGCCCGTGACGGCGTGTAGCCGTCGCTGAGTACCTGCTCCACGCGCAAGCCGAGGATCGGCCCGACGCCGGAACCACTGCCTTCGTCGCCGGCGCGCGCCTCGCGCACGTCCACCAGCGGCCGTTCCGCGATCCGCTGCAGCTGGTCCAGGACGCGGTTGGCGTTGCTGCTGCCCATGCCGGCCCAGTCGTAAAGCCCTGCGATCCGGTTGGCATCGCCGGAGCGGATCGCGTCGTCCAGCGCGTAGGCCAGGTCCGGCACGCTGCGCGCACAGGCCTGCAAGCGGTTGCCGGTCGCCTGTCCCGTCGGTGGATCGCGCGCCTCCCGCGCGCCTAGGTCGGCGCATTGGCGGTCGGTGTACAGGCGGGTTCCGTCGGCGGTCTGGCAGTGCCGGACCTGCGCGTCGGCCTGCCGTGGTGGCGCGAGCCAAGCCATCAGCAGGAGCAACGACAACAGGACGACGCGATGCATCCCCGCAGGGTACGCGCCGGCCGCGGTGCGAGGAAGGCCGGTGCGCGGCAACCGTTCAGGCCAGCTGCTGCAGGACCGCTTGGGTGGGCCTGGCCAGATTCAGCGTGTAGAAGTGCAGCGCCGGTGCGCCGCCGTCCACCAGCCGTCGGCACATCGCCGCCACCACGTCGGTGGCGAACGCGCGGATGGCGTCGGCATCGTCGCCGAAGGCCCGCATGCGGCGCTCGATCCAGCGCGGGATCTCCGCGCCGCAGGCGTCCGAGAAGCGGCGCAGCTGGCTGAAGTTGCTGATCGGCATGATGCCCGGGACGATCGGGATGTCGATGCCCAGCGCCAGCGCGTCGTCGCGGAACCGGAAGTAGGCGTCGGCGTTGTAGAAATACTGGGTGATGGCGCTGTCCGCGCCGGCCGTGACCTTGGCCTGGAAGTGGCGCAGGTCGATCTGTGCATCCGGGGCCTGCGGATGCGTCTCCGGATAGGCGCCCACCTCGATATGGAAGTGATCGCCGTGTTCGTCGCGGATCAGCTGCACGAGTTCGCTGGCGTAGCGCAGGTCGCCGCTGCGGGCCATGCCGGAGGGCAGGTCGCCGCGCAGGGCGACGATGCGGTTGCAGCCCAGGGCGCGGTAGCGGTGGAGCAGGTCGCGGATTTCCTCGCGGCTGCCGCCCACGCAGGTGAGGTGCGGCACGCCGTCGATGCCGTGGTCCTCGCGCAGCCGTTGCACCGTCTCGGGTGTCTGGCTGAGGGTGGAGCCGCCGGCGCCGAAGGTGACCGACATGAACTGCGGGGCATGCGCCTGCAGCCGGCGCACCGTGCGGTCGAACTGCACGCGCTGTTCGTCGGTCTTGGGCGGGTAGAACTCGAAGCTGATCGGCAGCATGGTCGGCGCTCGCGGGCGGGCTGGTGCCATTCTACATATCCTTTCATTCGGATGAAAGGATATTAATGGATCGATGCTTGACCGCCCGTCGGGACGGCCGCATCGTGCCGCCTGGGGAGGAGCCGGATGCACCACGTTGCCACCGCGCCGGGCGGACAGCCCGCGGCGCCGCGATTGCTGCAGGAACTTGCCGAGACGCTGCAGCGCCTGCGTCTGGGCGGGCCGTTCTACATCCTGTTGTGGCTGCTCGCCGGGATGGCCAGCGGGCTGTGGGAGCGCGCGCGCTGGCCGTTCGTGCTGGTGGCGCTGGCGTTCGTCGGGCTCAACGTCGTGCGGTTCCGTGTCCGCGGCCTGCCGGACAGCGCACCGGAGCGTGCCGTGCGCCGACGCCTAGACTGGATCTGGACGCTGCTGCTGACCAATTCCGCGGTGTGGGCGGTGGCAGTGGCGTGGCTGCTCCTGACGACGCCCAGCGAAAGCGCGCGCACGGTCGCCGCCATCAGCTCCTACGCCTTCGCTACCGCCTTCGCGCACAACTTCCCGATGCGCCTGCGGGCCGCGTTCGGGGCGCTGTGCCTGCTGTATCTCTCGACGCTGGGCGCGCTGATCGCCAACGGTTCGCGCTTCGAACTCATCGCAGTGAGCTGCCTCTACCTGCTGTACGTCAGCCTCGCCCTGCGCCGTAGCCATGGCGAATACCGCCAACGGCTGGATCTGGAGGACGAACTGCGCCGCCAGCGCGACCTGTTCGAGCAGCAGAGCCGTCGCGACGGCCTGACCGGGCTGGCGAATCGCCGGCGGTTTTCCGCCACGCTGGGCGACTGGTGCGCGCGGGCACGGACCGACGGCGATGCGCTCGTCCTGCTGTTGCTGGACCTCGACCATTTCAAGTCGATCAACGACCGCCACGGCCATGCCGCCGGCGACGCCTGCCTGTGCGTGTTCTCCGCGCGCCTGCAGGCGGCGTTTCCCGATGCCGAGCGCGAGCTGGTGGCGCGGCTGGGCGGCGAGGAGTTCGGCGTGCTCGTCCGCGGCGGCCTGGACGAAACGGTGCGTCGGGCCGACGTGTTCCGCGCCGCGTTCGCCGCCCAGCCACTGGCGTTGCCCGACAACGCGTTGCGCTGCAGCGTGAGCATCGGCGTGGCGGCGTTCGATCCCCGCCGCGACGGCGACGGCGAGGTGCTCTACCACGCGGCCGACACCGCGCTGTACCGCGCCAAGGCCGCCGGGCGCGATGCCGTGGCGGTGGCCGCTCCCGCCTGACATCGACGCAACGAAAACGGGCGCCTTGCGGCGCCCGTCGTGGTCTTCGCCGGTGGCGGCGATCAGTAGCGGTAGTGCTCCGGCTTGAACGGACCGTCCACCGCCACGCCAAGGTACTCGGCCTGGGCCGGGGTCAGGGTGGTCAGCTTCACGCCGATCTTCTCCAGGTGCAGGCGCGCCACCTCCTCGTCCAGCCTCTTCGGCAGGATGTAGACCTGTGGCGCGTACGTGTCCTTGTTCGCCCACAGGTCGATCTGCGCCAGCGTCTGGTTGGAGAAGCTGTTGCTCATCACGAAGCTGGGGTGGCCGGTGGCGCAGCCCAGGTTGACCAGGCGGCCTTCGGCCAGCAGGAAGATGCTGTTGCCGTTGGCGAAGGTGTACTTGTCCACCTGCGGCTTGATGTTGGTCTTCACCGCGCCGCTGGCGTACAGGGCGTCGACCTGGATCTCGTTGTCGAAGTGGCCGATATTGCAGACGATGGCCTGGTCCTTCATCGCCTGCATGTGCGCCAGGGTGATGATGTCCTTGTTGCCGGTGGTGGTGACGTAGATGTCGGCGGTGCCGAGGGTGTCCTCGACCGTCTTCACCTCGAAGCCCTCCATCGCCGCCTGCAGCGCGCAGATCGGGTCGATCTCGGTGACGATCACGCGGGCGCCGTAGGCGCGCAGCGAGGCGGCGGAGCCCTTGCCGACGTCGCCATAGCCGCAGACCACCGCCACCTTGCCGGCCAGCATCACGTCCAGCGCGCGCTTCAGGCCGTCGGCCAGCGATTCGCGGCAGCCGTACAGGTTGTCGAACTTGGACTTGGTGACCGAGTCGTTGACGTTGATCGCCGGCACCAGCAGCTTGCCCTTCTCGGCCAGCTGGTAGAGGCGGTGCACGCCGGTGGTGGTTTCCTCGGAGACGCCCTTCCAGTCCTTGACCACGCGGGTCCAGTAGCCGGGGCGCTCGCTGGCGACGCGCTTGAGCAGGTTC
>DASWXO010000043.1:0-54527 GCA_036405455.1 Thermomonas sp.
ATGCAGCCGTCGGATTCGGCATCGTAGAACGCATTGACCGGGTTGCCGTGGCGCGAACGCCAGAACAGCGCCGGGTTCTGCTCGCGCATCACTAGCCACACCGCACGCCCGAGCCCCTCACCCTGCGCGTCGTCCAGCACCGCGAACTTGTCGAGGTACACGCCCGCCTCTTCCCGCGTCAGGATCACCGCCGCGCGGTAGTTTTCGCTGACGTAGGCACGATGCAGCCGGGTGGTTTCGAAATAATCCGGCAGCAGCTTGCGACCGAACGCCGACTCGATCAGGGCGCGCAGCCGCGGCAGGTCGAACGCCGTCCATGCGTCGCCCTGCAGCACGCGCTCGCCGCGGCGCACCAGCGTGCCGGACCCCTTGTGGGTGAACAGCTCCTTGGCCAGTTCGGACGGCCGGGTGATGGACACCGAGGAGGCCTGCGGCAGGCCGTCCAGCAGGTCCTTGATCTGCTCGATCTTCACCCGCATGCCGCCCTCGATCCACGGCTGCTGCATCAGGTGGTCGTATTCGGTGGACAGGTTGATCGAATCGATGATGCGGCCGTCGGCATCCAGCAGCCCGCCGGTGCCGGTCAGGAACACGATCTTGTAGGGCTGCAGTTCTTGCACCAGTTCGTTGGCGGCGAAGTCGGCGTTGACGTTGAGGATCTGCCCGCCCACGGTCTCGCCCAGCGAGGCGATCACCGGGATCGAGCCGGCCTGCAGGCTGGCCTGGATGGGCGCGAGGTCGACGCGCTTCACCTCGCCCACCAGCCCGTAGCGCTCGCGATCGAGATAGTTGGCCTCGAACACCCCGGAGACGATGCTGGTGGCGCGCGCATCGGCGGCCTGCAAGGCTTCCACCAGCTTCAGGTTCTGCGCGTGGAAGACGCGGCGGACGATGGCCAGTGCTTCCGGCGAGGTGACGCGCAGGCCGTCGATGGTGTTCTTCTCGATGCCGGCGGCGGACAGCTCCACGTCCAGCTGCGGGCCAGCACCGTGGATGACGATGGGCGTCAGGCCGACGTCCTGCAGGAAGGCCAGCGAGGACACCAGCGCGTCTAGGTCGTCGCGCAGCACCGCGCCGCCCACCTTGACCACGGCGAAGCGCGCCGCGTCGAGCTGGGAGAAACGCTTCAGGTACTGGCTGATTTCCTTCGCGCTGCCCATGCTGGACAGCAGCCGCACGATCGTCTGGCGCGTCTGCGGGTCGTGCACGGCGTGCGGGGAGAGGATCGGGGTCACGGCAGGTCAGGTCCCAAGGATGCGGGTAATGGAATCGGCGTAGCGCTGGAGCTCGTCCAGGGCCACCCATTCGCCGGCGGTATGCGCCTGGGCGATGTCGCCCGGGCCATAGACAAAGGCGGTCAGGCCGGCCTGCGAGAACAGCGAGGCCTCGGTCCAGAAATCGACGGCGTTGCCGATCGGCAGGCCCAGCGCGTCGGCGAGGTCGCGCGCGGCCAGCCGGCGTTCCTCCGCGGTGGCGATGTCGCCGGCCGGCAGCGACGGCCCACGGAAAGTCTCCTCGTAACGCTCCAGCGCGCCCGGCGCGGCGCAGGCGCCGAACCGGGCGTGCAGCCCGTCGAGGTCGTGCGATGGCAGCGGACGGAAGCCGAAGCGCACCTCGGCACTCGGCGCGATCACGTTGGCCTTGATGCCACCCTCGACCTTGCCGATGTTGAAGCGCAGGCCGGTCAGGCCGCCGAAGCGCGCGTGCGCCTCGCCTTCGACCAGCGACAGTGCATTCGCGCCCCAGCGCATCACCTGGTGCAGGGCATTGGCCTGCAGCGCGTTGGCGCCGGAGGCATGGCCCGCTTCGCCCTTGAAGCGCAGCAGCACCGAGCTGATCCCGCGGTGGGCCAGCACCGCCTCGCAGCGGGTGGGCTCGGCGATGATCGCCTCGGCGAAACCACGATCCTCGGCGAGGAAGGCCGCGATGCAGCGCGGGTCATTGGCCTCCTCGTCGCTGGAGAACAGGAACGCGGCATCGCCGCTGGTGGCATTGGCCGCCGCCACCAGCCCCGCCGCCGCGCCCTTGATGTCGCAGGCACCCAGGCCGATGGCACGGCCCTGCGTCACCCGCAGTCGCAGCGGATCCGCGTCCCACGCCTCGGACGACGGCACCGTGTCCAGGTGCACGTTGAAGACGCGCCGTGGCGTGCCGCGCACCGCCAGCAACGACACCGCGCCGTCGCCGTGGTCGACGACCTCGCAGCGGAACCCCGGCAGTTGGGCGCGCAGGTAGTCGAAGATCCCGCCGGTGCCGATCCGGCGCGGCGGGTTGCGGGTGTCGAAGGCCACCAGCGCTTCGAGATGGCGCAGGACCTCGTCGAGCATCTCAGCCACCGCCCTGCCCGCCGTTCACCTCGGCCCACAGCGTGCTGCTCATGCCGAACAGCTTGATGAAACCCTCGGCCTCCTCCACGCCCCAGTCGGCCGACTGCGCGTAGGTCGCGCCCTTGGCGTTCAGCAGGTGCGGAGAGCGTACCGCGATGGCATCCACCCGGCCGCCACTGGTGCGCAGCACCACCTCGCCGTTGACCATGCGCTGGCTGGAGGCCAGGAACGCCTCCAGATCGGTCTTCAGCGGATCGTGGAAGAAGCCCTCGTAGACCAGTTCCACCCACTTGCGGGCGACGTCCGGCTTGAAGCGGTTCTGCTGCTTGGTCAGCACCGCCTCCTCCAGCGCGCGGTGCGCGGCCAGCAATGCGGCCAGGCCCGGCGCCTCGAACACGATGCGGCCCTTCAGGCCGATGGTGGTGTCGCCGGTGTATAGGCCGCGGCCGACGCCGTACTGGGCGAACATGGTGTTGAGCTTGGCCAGGATCTTCTCGCCCGGCAGGTCGTGGCCGTCCAGCGCCACCGCCTCGCCGTTCTCGAAGCGCAGCGTGGCTTCCAGCGCCTCCGCCGGCCAGTGCTCGCGGCGCGCGCACCACCCGCGCGCGCCCTCGCCCGGCGCTTCCCAGGCGTCGATCTCGCCGCCGGACATCGTGACGCCCAGCAGGTTCTCGTTGATCGTGTAAGCCTTCTGCTTGGCGCGCACGCCGAAGCCGCGCTCCTCCAGGTAGGCCTGCTCGTAGGCGCGGGTCTGGGTGTGCTGCTTCTGGATCTCGCGGATCGGCGCCACGATGCGGTAGTCGCCCTGCGCCTTCACGGCGAGGTCGAACCGCACCTGGTCGTTGCCCATGCCGGTGCAACCGTGGGCGATGGCATTGGTGCCCAGCTCGCGGGCGCGCGCCAGGCTGGCGTCCACGATCAGATAACGGTCGGACACCAACAGCGGGTACTGGCCCTGGTAGCCCTCGCCCGCCCAGACGAAGGGCTTCACGAAGCCGGACCAGATCGCCGGGCCGCCGTCGACGGTGACGTGCGAGGCGACGCCCAGCTCGGCGGCACGCGCCTCGATGGTGGCGCGTTCCTCGGCATCCACGCCGCCGGTGTCGGCGAACACGGTGTGGACGTTCCAGCCCTGCTCTTTCAGGTAGGGCACGCAGAAGCTGGTGTCGAGGCCGCCGGAGAAGGCGAGGACGATGTCGCGGGAGTCGTTGGGGGCAGTCATGGAGGGGGTCCGAGGGGGAGACGGGGGAGAGGAATCGCGGCTCAGCGCAGCAGCGCGGCCATCACGGCCTTCTGCACGTGCAGGCGGTTTTCGGCTTCGTCGATCGCGATGCAGCGCGGGGAATCCATCACCGCGTCGGTGGCCTTCACGTTGCGGCGCAGCGGCAGGCAGTGCGAGAACACGCCATCGTTGGTCAGCGCCATCTTGGCTTCGTCGACGATGAAGTGCTTGTACTGGTCACGGATGGGCTTTTCCGGCTCCCAGTTGCCGAAGAACGGCAGTGCGCCCCAGCTCTTGGCATAGACGACGTCGGCGCCGGCATAGGCGCTCTCGATGTCGTGGCCGACCTGGAGCGAGCCGCCGCTTTCGGCCACGTTCTGCGCGGCCCAGCCCATGTAGCGCTCGTCCAGCACGTAGTCCGGGGTCGGGCACAGCAGGGTCACGTCCATGCCCAGGCGGGTGGCGATGGTCAGCGCCGAATTGGCGACGGCGGTGTTCAGCGGCTTCGGGTGGTAGGTCCAGGTCAGCACGTACTTCCTGCCGCGCAGGTCGGTGGTGCCGAAGTGCTCCTGCAGCGCCAGCGCGTGGGCCAGCTCCTGGCAGGGATGGGTGATGGTCTCCATGTTGATGACCGGCACCGTGGAGTACTTCGCGAACGCCTTCAGCACTCGGTCCTCGCGGTCCACCGACCAGTCGACGAACTTCGGGAACGCACGCACGCCGATCAGGTCCACGTAGCGCGCCAGCACCCGCGCCACTTCGGCGATGTGCTCCTCGGTGTCGCCGTCCATCACGGTGCCCAGGTCGAACTCGATCGGCCACGCATCCTTGCCCGGCTGCAGCACCACCGCATGGCCGCCCAGCTGGAACGCACCCAGCTCGAAGCTGGTGCGGGTGCGCATGGACGGATTGAAGAAGACCAGCGCGATCGAGCGGCCCTTCATGGCATCGCCCAGCTTGCTGCGCTTGAACGCGGCGGCCTGCGCCAGCAGGGCGTCCAGGTCGGGGCGGCTCCAGTCCTGGGTGTTGAGGAAGTGCTTCATGGGATCGGCTCGAGGGGATGGGGAGGTTGTCGGGGACCCAAAACGCAAAAACCCAGCCTGGGGGCTGGGTTCGGATGGTGAAGCACGAAGACGCGTCCGGATTACCCAGCGGGATGTGAGGGTTCCGGTCGGCGCGCGCGCGACGTCATGCCGGAGGCCATCCGGGCAGTGTCAGCGTGGCGCGTGGCGAGGTGGGCGTTCATCGGGGCGGCATGCTCGCACGCCGGGGAGGCCGGCGCAAGCGCTTCCATCAGAAGGGCTGGGGGGCGATGGCGATGCGGATCCGCAGGCGGTAGCCCGGGTCCCGGTCCATGCGGGTGCGGAACTTGGCACCCCGGTACATGTAGTCCACGTCGTAGGCGATGGTGCGCCGGTGTTCCTTGACCACCGGCTCCATCCGGCAGTTCTTGGCATCGCCTGCCGCATCGCCGTCGGAAGCCCGGTTGCGCACCGCGTTCATCACCCGCGCCAGCGTGGCGCTGATCGCCGGTTCGCGCGGATCGCAGACCCGCTCCATGCTGGTGGTGCGCAGGGTCTGGTAGACCGGGCGGACCGACAGCACCTGGGCATAGTCGTAGCGGACGTTCTCGACGGGCAGGACGACCTCGCGCGGCGTCTCCTGCGCGCGCGCGGCACCGCCGGCAAGCAGGCCGGCAGGCAGGCACAGCGCGGCAAGGTGGCGAGGCAGGAGCATCCGCGGAGTGTATCGGGACGCAGGCGCGACCGGCTGAATCGCCGCTGTCGCCGCGATGCCGCGGGCCGCGGCCGTTACAATGGCGTCCCCCACGCGCCCGCCGCCATGAGCCTGTCCCTCTACAACACCCTGACCCGCCGGGTCGAAACGTTCACGCCGCAGGACCCGGCCGGCCCCACGATGTATCTGTGCGGGCCCACCGTCTACAACTACGTGCACATCGGCAATGCCCGCGGCCCGGTGGTGTTCGGCGTGCTGGCCGCGCTGCTGCGGCGCCGCTTCGGTGGCCTGCGCTACGCCCGCAACATCACCGACGTGGACGACAAGATCAACGCGGCGGCGAAGGAGCTCGGCACGCCGATTTCCGCGATCACCGACAAGTACGCCACCGCCTACCGCGAAGACATGGCGGCGCTGGGCGTCGCCGGCGCCTTCGCCCCGGACATCGAGCCGGCGGCGACGGCGCACATGCCGCAGATGATCGCGATGATCGAGCGCCTGATCGCCGACGGCCACGCCTACGCGGCGGAGGGCCACGTGCTGTTCTCGGTGGCCAGCTTCCCGGGCTACGGCAAGCTGTCGCGCCGCGATACCGACGAGATGCTGGCCGGCGCGCGCGTCGAAGTGGCGCCCTACAAGCGCGATGCCGGCGACTTCGTGCTGTGGAAGCCCTCCACCGACGACCTGCCGGGCTGGGACTCGCCCTGGGGCCGCGGTCGCCCGGGCTGGCACATCGAATGCTCGGCGATGGCGGAGGCCCATCTGGGCGAGACCATCGACATCCACGCCGGCGGCGTGGACCTGCAGTTCCCGCACCACGAGAACGAAGTGGCGCAGAGCGAGTGCGCGCACGGCGGCAAGCCGTTCGCGCGGTTCTGGCTGCACAACGGCATGCTGAACTTCGGCGGCGCCAAGATGGCGAAGTCGGTCGGCAACATCCAGCGCGTGCATGAGTTGGTGCAGGCGCATCCGCCGGAAGCGCTGCGCTACGCCCTGCTGTCCGCCCACTACCGGCAGCCCCTGGAATGGTCGGACGGGCTGATCGAGCAGTGCGTGCGGACGCTGGATCGGCTCTACGGCACCCTGCGCGACCTGGCGGACGTCGAGGCCGAGCCCGTCGTTCCCGCCAGCGTGGAGGCCGCGCTGGACGACGACCTCAACACCCCCGCGGCACTGGCGGACATCGCCCGCATCGCCGGCGAGGCGCGCAAGGCCGGCATCCCCGGGGACAAGGCCGACCTGAAGGCGCAGCTGCTGGGCGCGGGCCGGGTGCTGGGCCTGCTGCAGCAGTCCCCGGCCGACTGGTTCGCCCGCGGTGCCTCCGGCGACGATGATGCCCGCATCCAGGCGCTGGTGGACGAACGCGACGAAGCGAAGAAGTCGCGCGATTTCGCTCGCGCCGATGCGATCCGCCAGCAGCTGGCCGACGAGGGCATCCTGCTGGAAGACACGCCGCAGGGCGTGCGCTGGAAGCGTGCCTAGCGTTGCCGTCATTCCCGCGAAAGCGGGAATCGCCCTTGAGGCAGTTCGTGATGATCCATCCGAAGATCCCGAAGCGATTCCCATCTTCGCGGGAATGACGAACCCCAGAGAATCCCTGACGTGACCGAAACCCCCTTTCCCCTCGAACCCACCGCCGCCGACGCACAGGCCGCCATCGCCGATGAGTTCGGCTTCTTC
Source organism: Thermomonas sp. (assembly GCA_036405455.1). GTDB lineage: Bacteria > Pseudomonadota > Gammaproteobacteria > Xanthomonadales > Xanthomonadaceae > Thermomonas. The sequence goes on from DASWXO010000043.1 coordinate 6,967, forward strand.
GGCGACTGGTCGGAGCGCTACCAGTACCTGATCGACCTGGGCCGCAAGCTGCCGCCCTTCCCCGACGCCTGGAAGACGGACGAGCACCGCCTGCATGGCTGCCAGTCGCTGGTGTGGATCGTGGCCGAGGGCGACGCCGACCGGCTGGTATTCCATGCCGCCAGCGACTCGGCCATCGTCTCGGGGCTGGTCTACCTGGCGCTGCGGGTCTACTCCGGCCGCGGCGCCCGGGAGATCCTGGCCACCGAGCCGGACTACATCGCCCACATCGGCCTGGCCAAGCACCTGTCCCCCACCCGCAGCAACGGCCTCGCCGCCCTGCTGGCCTTCATCCGCGACCGCGCCCGCACTGCCCTGCCGGCATGAGCGACGCACCGGCACCGCCCCTGCAGAGCGCCGGCTTCCGCTGGCTGCTGCTCTACCGGATCTGCACGCTGCTGTCGTACCAGATCGTGGCGGTGGCCGTGGGCTGGCATATCTACGAGCTCACCCGCGACCCGCTGGCGCTCGGCCTGGTGGGGCTGGCGGAGGTGGTGCCGTATTTCTGCATCGCGCCGTTCTCCGGCTACCTGGTGGACCACCTGCCGCGGCGCAAGCTGGGCGCCGCCGCCTGCGTCCTGCTGGCCGTCAATGCCGGCGTGCTGGCATTGCTGGCGGCCGGCGTGATTCCGTCCCACGGCACCTGGGCGATCTACCTGGCGGTGGCGGTGGGCGGCATCGGCCGCTCGTTCCTCGGCCCCGTCTACAACGCCCTGTTCGCCCGGGTGCTGAAGCGCGAACAGTTCAGCCGCGGCGCCGGCATGGGCAGCGTGGTGTTCCAGGCGGGGCTGGTGCTGGGCCCGGCGACGGGCGGCGTGCTGGTCGGCGCGCTCGGAAATCCGCTCACCTTTGCCGTGGGCACCGGCTTCGCCCTGCTGGCGGCCGCCACCCTGCTGGCCATGCCGGTCAGCGAGCCGGCGCTGGTGCAGCAGCGCGGCCCGATCTTCGCCAGCATCGCCGAGGGCGCGCGGTTCGTGGCCGGCAACCAGATCATGCTGGGTGCGATGGCGCTGGACATGTTCTCGGTGCTGCTGGGCGGCGCGGTGTCGATGCTGCCGGCCTTCATCAAGGACATCCTGCATGCCGGGCCGGAGGCGCTGGGCATCCTGCGCGCCGCGCCGGCGATCGGCTCCATCGCGGTGGCGCTCTGGCTGACCCGCCACCCGCTGCAGCGCCATGCCGGCCGGGTGCTGCTGCTGGCCGTCGCCAGCTTCGGCCTGTGCACCATCGCGTTCGCGCTGTCCCGCCACCTGTGGCTGTCGGCGGCGCTGCTGGTGGCCTACGGCGCCTGCGACGGCGTCTCGGTGGTGCTGCGCTCCACCATCATGCAGCTGGTGACGCCCGACGCCATGCGCGGCCGCGTGTCCTCGATCAACGGCATCTTCATCAGTTCCTCGAACGAGCTGGGTGCGTTCTACGACGGCGTGATGGCGCGCCTGCTGGGCCTCGTGCCGGCGATGATCGTCGGCGGCTTCGTGACCCTCGGCGTGGTGGCCACCACCGCCCGGCTGGCCCCGCGCCTGCGCCGGCTGGACCTGCGCGAACTGCAGTAACCGGCGGCCGGCCGCGCTAAACTACGCACCTCGCGCAAACGCTCCATGGATCCCGGACCATGCCCTTCGTCGTCACCGAAAACTGCATCAAGTGCAAGCACACCGATTGCGTCGAGGTGTGCCCGGTGGACTGCTTCCACGAAGGCCCCAACTTCCTGGTGATCGACCCGGACGAGTGCATCGACTGCACCCTGTGCGAACCGGAGTGCCCGGTGGGCGCCATCTTCCCGGAAGAGGACGTCCCCGCCGGCCAGGAAGTGTTCGTCGGCCTCAACGCGGAACTGGCGAAGGAATGGCCGGTGCTGACCGTGCGCAAGGACCCGCCCGCCGACCACGCCGAGTGGGACGGCAAGCCGAACAAGCTGCCGTTGCTGGAACGCTGATCCGGCCGGAAGCAGCGGCCCTTTCCCGCTGTCGCCCCACGCGGCATCGATCCGGCGCCGCGCAACGGGCGCGCATGAAGCCCCCTGCCCGTCCGCACGTTGCGGCCCTCGCCGGCGCGGATCGAGAACCCGACTCGACGACCGGGATCGCGCAGGGCGCGCCCCTCGATTGGATCGACACGCCCCCACCAAGACAAACGGCGCCTCGCGCCGGGGACGCGAAGCGCCGTGGCATGGCGCGGCATCCGCACCCAAGGCTTGCCTCGCAAGCCCCGGGCCGGTGGAGGGCCATGCCCTCGGTTACGGTGCGATCGCGGCCTTGAGCACGCCGATGAGCTTGCCCGCGGCTTCGCCACTGGGCGGCAGGCCGCGCGGGTCGACGGCGGACACGTAGGTGCCGTCGCCGGCCTTGGTCACGCGGACCAGGAACTTGGCGCCCATGTAATCCACGTCGTAGGTGCCGAGGATCTCGGCCTTGCTGGCGATCTGCACGCCGGAGGTGGCGCCCAGCACGTCGCCGACCTTGGCGAACACCGCGTCGCGGTCACCGGCGGCGTTGAAGCCCACGGGGGCGACCGCGGCCGGGGCGGCAGCGGACGCCGTGACGCTGGAGGTGGCCACGGACGGCAGCGCCATCGCCTTGTCGGCGGCCGGACGGTCGAGGTCCGGCGGCACTTCCAGCGGACGCGCCTCGGTGCTCATGGTGTACAGCTCGTTCTTTTTCTTGAACCAGTGGCAGCCGGACAGGCCACCCACCAGCAGGACGGCGGCGAGGGGGGCGGCCAGGGTCACGCGGAAGGTGCGGTGCATCGGGTTCTCCAGTCAGGCCGCGTCGGCGCGGCTGCGTTCTTCGAGGTGGCGGATGGCGGCGTGCAGGCGCTGGGCCTGGTCGGCATGCGCCGATGATAGCGGTTGCAGCGGCAGGCGCAGGCCGTGGCCGATCCCGTCCAGCGCCAGCAGCGCCTTGACCGGGATCGGATTGGGCTCCACGCCGAGGAAGTGGTAGAGCGCGGCCAGCGCGTCGTCCAGCGCCTGCGCCCCGGCCGCATCGCCCGCACGGGCGCGGTCGCACAGCCGGCGGAAGGTGGCCGGGACGACGTTGGAGGCGACCGAGATGACGCCGTCGGCGCCGGCCAGCATGGCGCGCATGGCGGTCGGGTCGTCCCCGCTGAGCACGGCGAAGTCCTCGCGGCGCAGCGGCAGCAGGGCCTCCATCCGGTCTTCCTCGGCCCGGGCTTCCTTGATGCCGATGATGTTGGCGTGGACCGAGAGCTCGCCCACGGTCTCCGGGACCATGTCGCAGCCGGTGCGCCCGGGGACGTTGTAGAGCACCACCGGCAGCCCGCCGTCGTCGGCCACTGCGCGGTAATGCGCGAGCAGCCCGGCCTGGGTGGGCCGCACGTAGGGCGGCGTCACCACCAGCGCGGCATCGGCCCCCAGCGCGGCGGCGCGGCGGTTGCAGCGGACGGTCTTGGCGGTGTTGGACTGGCCCGTGCCGGCCAGGACCGGCATCCGACCGCCGACCAGCTCCACCGCGGTGCGCAGCAGCTGGTCGTATTCATCGTCGAACAGCGCCGCGGCTTCGCCGGTGGACCCGGCCACGACCACCGCCTGGGTGCCGGCCGCCAGCTGGGTGCGGAGCAGACGCTCCCACGCGGGGAAATCGATGTCGCCGGCGGCCGTGAAGGGCGTCGCCAGGGCGGTGATGCTGCCGGAGAGATGCAAGGCGGAAGGCTCGTGCAGGGCGCGGCGCCGGGGCGCGGCGCGTGTTCGGGGAAAGCGCGCGGATGCCGCGATCTTACTTGCGGCTCGAAAGCGCCGGCAAGTATGCTGGCGCCGATGCAGCCATGCGCTGGCGGCATTTCCCCACCGCCCTGGATGTCCCGCATTGAGCAAGACCGCCGCTCCCCGGCCCGCCGCGCCGAACGAGAACCACCTGCTGATCAACGCCTACACCACCCATCCGCAGTCCCCGCTGCTGGCGGTGACCCGGCGGATCGCGGACTCCGGCTGCAACCTGGTGGACACGCGGCTGGCCACGGTGGGCCGCGACGTGTCGGTCACGGCGCTGGTCACCGGCTCCTGGGACGCCGTGGCCAAGCTCGAGACGATGCTGACGAAGCTGGAGCGCGAGGAGGGCCTGAAGCTGGTCTGGTACCGCACCGGCCCGAAGCCGCTGCAGTCCAGCCTGTTGCCCTACGTGGTCGAGGTGATCGCCTCCGACAAGCCGGGCATCCTGTTCCAGCTGGCCGATTTCTTCGACCACCAGGGCATCACCATCGAAAGCCTGCACTGCTCGCGCTACCGCGCGATGCAGACCGGTGCCGACATGTTCTCCGCGCAGCTGACCATCGGCGTCCCGGCGGACATGCACATCGCCGCCCTGCGCGATGATTTCCTCGAGTTCTGCGACCACCTGAACCTCGACGCGATCATGGACCCGATGAAGTACTGAGCGGAGTTCGCATCCCGATGATCGACACCGGCGACCGCATCCCCGACCTGCCCCTCGCGCTATCCAGCGGCAGCGCGGCGACGCTCGGCGACTACGCCGGGAAGTGGCTGGTGCTGTACTTCTACCCCAAGGATTCCACCCCCGGTTGCACCACCGAAGGGTTGGACTTCAACGCCCTGTTGCCCAAGTTCCAGCGTGCAGGCGCCGTGGTCCTCGGCGTGTCCAAGGATTCGATCAAGTCCCACCAGAATTTCTGCGCCAAGCAGGGCTTCCGGTTCGACCTGGTCAGCGACGCCGACGGCGCGGTGTGCGATGCCTTCGGCGTGGTGCAGCCCAAGAAGCTGTACGGCCGCGAGTACCTGGGCATCGTCCGCAGCACCTTCCTGGTCGACCCCGCCGGCGTGGTGCGCGAGAAGTGGCAACCGGTGAAGGTGCCGGGCCACGCGCAGGCCGTGCTCGACGCGCTGCAGGCCGCCCAAGCCAAGTGACCGCCCCCGCCGCCCTCTTCCTCCACTGCCCCGCCCTGCGGGACGCGGTGGCCCGCTGCTGTCCGACCCAAGGGAATGCCGCATGACCCGGAGCAAGCGCATCTACGTCCTCGATACCAACGTGCTGATGCACGACCCCACCGCGCTGTTCAAGTTCGAGGAACACGATGTGTACCTGCCGATGCAGGTGATGGAGGAGTTGGACAACGGCAAGAAGGGCACCTCGGAAGCCAGCCGCAATGCCCGCCAGGTCAGCCGCTTCCTCAACGAGCTGATCGAAGCCCACGGTAGCGCGGACGTCCACCACGGCATCCCGCTGGCCCGTCCGCAGGGCTTGCAGCTGCGCGGGGCCGAAAGCGCCGGGAAGCTGCGCTTCCAGACCGGCGACTTCGATGCCGGCAAGCGCTTCGGGACGGTCATCCCGGACAACAACATCCTCGGCGCGATCCTGGTGCTGAAGCAGTCCGAGCCCGAGACGCCGGTGGTGTTCGTGTCGAAGGACATCAACCTGCGCATCAAGGCGTCGATCGCCGGCATCGTCAGCGAGGATTACGAGAACGACCGCGCACTGGACGACTTCAGCCTGCTCTACACGGGCGCCACGCCACTGGCCGAGGATTTCTGGCAGCGCCACGGCAAGGACCTGAAGTCGTGGACCGACAAGGGCCGCACCTACTACGAGATCGCCCGCGCCGACGGCGAGGACTGGTACCCGAACCAGTTCGCCTTCCTGCCCGGCGACGAGCAGTCGGAGCTGAAGGTGGCCAAGGTCGACGGCGACCGCATCACCTTGCGCATCGTGGACGACTTCCGCCACAACCAGCACGCGGTGTGGGGGATCGCGGCGCGCAACCGCGAACAGAACTTCGCGCTCAACGCGCTGATGGACCCGGACATCGACTTCGTCAGCCTGCTCGGCACCGCCGGCACCGGCAAGACCCTGCTGGCACTGGCCGCCGGGCTGGCACAGACGATGGACCAGCAGCGCTACCGCGAGATCATCATGACCCGCGCCACCGTCAGCGTGGGCGAGGACATCGGCTTCCTCCCGGGCACCGAGGAGGAGAAGATGACGCCCTGGATGGGCGCGCTCACCGACAACCTGGAAGTGCTGACCCACAACCAGGACGGCGGCAGCTGGGGCCGCGCGGCCACCAACGACCTGCTGGCCTCGCGGATCAAGATCCGGTCGCTGAACTTCATGCGCGGCCGCACATTCCTGTCGCGCTACCTGATCCTCGACGAAGCGCAGAACCTCACGCCCAAGCAGATGAAGACGCTGGTCACCCGCGCCGGCCCGGGCACCAAGATCGTCTGCCTGGGCAACGTCGAGCAGATCGACACGCCCTACCTCACCGAGACCACGTCCGGCCTGACCTACGCGGTGGACCGCTTCAAGTCGTGGATGCACAGCGCCCACGTGACGCTGCGCCGGGGCGAGCGTTCGCGGCTGGCGGACTACGCCTCGGAAGCGCTCTGACGCGATGGGCCTGCACCTGCCACGCTGGGTCTGGATCGGGGCCGGCCTGCTGGCCTGCGCCTCGGGCATGGTCAACGTGGTGGGCTATCTGGGCTTCGAGCACCAGGCGGTCACCCACCTGACGGGCACCACCACCCTGCTGGGCAGCGCGGTGGCCCACGGCGACCTGCGCGCGGCCGGCCACCTGGCCGGCGTGGCGCTGGCCTTCATGCTGGGCGCGGCGGTCAGCGGGATGGTGATCCAGGACAGCACGCTGCGGCTGGGGCGCCGCTACGGCGTGGCGCTGGTGCTCGAGTCGCTGCTGCTGTTCGCCGCGATCCCGCTGTTCCTGCGCCACCAGATCGCGGGTGCGCTACTGGCGGCGATGGCCTGCGGCCTGCAGAACGCCATGGCCACCACGTTCAGCGGCGCGGCGATCCGCACCAGCCACCTGTCCGGCATGTTCACCGACCTCGGCATCGGCGTGGGCCACGCGCTGCGCGGCATGCCGCTGCAGACGCGGCGGCTGCTGCTGAGCGCGCTGATCATCGCCGGGTTCTTCTGCGGCGCGGTGCTGGGCGCGCTGCTGTTCGCGCGCCTGGGTTACCTGGCGTTGGCGGTGCCCGCCACCGCGACCGGACTGACCGGCCTCGGCTACGCCGCCTGGCGCCATCGCCAGCTGCGCCAGGCGCCCGGGATGGGCGACTGAACGCAGCGAGGGCGCGGACTCAGGCCCGCGCGAACACCAGCGCGGCGTTGGTGCCGCCGAAGCCGAAGCTGTTCGACATCACCACGTCCAGCCGCGCGTCGCGGCTCTCCCGCACGATCGGGAAGCCCGCGGCCTCCGGGTCGAGCACGTCGATGTTGGCGGAGCCCGCGATGAAGCCGTCACGCAGCATCAGCAGGCTGTAGATCGCCTCGTGCACGCTGGCGGCACCCAGCGAGTGGCCGCTCAGCGCCTTGGTGGACGACAGCGGCGGCACCGCGTCGCCGAACGCCTCGCGCACCGCGCGCAGTTCCACGATGTCGCCCAGCGGCGTCGACGTGCCGTGGGTATTCAGGTAGTCCACCGGGCGATCGACGCCGTCCAGCGCCATCTTCATGCAGCGCACCGCGCCCTCGCCGCTCGGCGCGACCATGTCGGCGCCGTCGCTGGTGACGCCGTAGCCCACCAGCTCCGCATGGATGCGCGCGCCGCGCGCGACCGCATGGTCCCAGTCCTCCAGCACCAGCATGCCGCCGCCGCTGCCGATGACGAAGCCGTCGCGGCCGGCATCGTACGGACGCGAGGCGCGCTCGGGCGTCGCGTTGTAGCCGGTGGACAGTGCGCCCATCGCGTCGAACATCACCGTCATCGTCCAGTCGAGGTCCTCGCCGCCGCCCGCGAACACGATGTCCTGCGCGCCGTGGCGGATCAGGTCCGCGCCGGCACCGATGCAGTGCGCGGAGGTCGCGCAGGCGGCGCTGATGGAGTAGCTCAGGCCCTTGATGTGGAAGGCGGTGGCCAGGTTGGCGGACACCGTGGAGCACATCGTGCGCGGCACCATGTACGGTCCCACCTTGCGCACGCCCCGCTCGCGCAGGATGTCGGCGGTCTCCACCTGCCAGCGGCTGGAACCGCCGCCGGAACCGGCGATCAGCCCGGTGCGCGGATGGCTGACCCGGGCCTCGTCCAGGCCGGCATCGGCGATGGCGTCGCGCAGCGCCACGTAGCTGTAGGCGGCGGCGTCGCTCATGAAGCGCTTCAGCTTGCGGTCGATCGCGGCGTCGAGGTCCAGCTCCACCGCGCCGCCCACCTGGCTGCGCAGGCCGCGCTCGACCGAGTCGGGCAGCGTGCGGATGCCGGAGCGGCCCTCGCGCAGGGCGCGGGAGACGGTATCGAGGTCGTTGCCGAGGCAGGACGTGATGCCCATGCCGGTGATGGCGACGCGACGCATGTCAGAAGCTCTCCGTCGAGGTGAACAGGCCCACCCGCAGGTCCTTGGCGGTGTAGATCTCGCGGCCATCGACCAGCGTGCGGGCATCGGCCTGCGCCACCACCAGCTTGCGGTTGATCACGCGGGTGACGTCGATCTCGTAGGTGACCACCTTGGCGGTGGGCAGCACCTGGCCGGTGAACTTCACCTCCCCGCAGCCCAGCGCGCGGCCGCGGCCCGGGGCGCCCAGCCAGGTCAGGTAGAAGCCGACCAGCTGCCACATCGCGTCCAGGCCCAGGCAGCCCGGCATCACCGGATCGCCGAGGAAGTGGCACTGGAAGAACCAGAGGTCCGGGTGGATGTCCAGCTCGGCGCGGACGAAGCCCTTGCCGTGTGCACCGCCGTCGTCGTTGATCTCGACGATGCGGTCGAACATCAGCATCGGATCGGCCGGCAGGCGGGCGACGCTGTTGGGGAACAACTCGCCGCGGGCGCTGGCCAACAGCTGCTCGCGGGTGAACGATGAAGCGCGGGTCATGGACTGGCCCAAGGGGAAAACACCGAGTTTAACCCCGCCCCCACGACATACCTAGGCGTATTGCCTCCGGCGCCGCGGGCCGCGCCGCGCGCGCACGGCGGCAATTGAAAACGTGTGCACCCCGACCAGAACGACAAAGCGTATTAAGCTCGGATCGCCCCCGTTTTCCGGACCGATTCCGTGACGCACGCCACGCCCGCTTCGCTGTTGACCGTGTTCGGCGCCACCGGCGACCTGGCCCGGCGCATGCTGCTGCCGTCGCTGTACAGCCTGCAGGCCGAGCAGCTGCTGCCGGACGGCATGCGCATCCTCGGCACCGCGCGCAGCGAGCTGGACCGGGACGGCTTCGCGGCGCTGGTCGCGGCCAGCATCGAGGAGCGGATTCCCGCCGCCGAGCGCAACGACGACGCCCTGCGCGGCCTGCTGGACCGGCTGGACTACTGCGCCGCCAGCGCCGACGACGACACGTCGATGGCCGCGCTCGCCGGCCGCGTCGCCGCCCTGCGCAGCGGCGACGTGCTGTACCACATGAGCACCGCCCCGCGGTTCTACGGCCCGGCCTGCCAGGCGCTGGCCGCGCACGGCGTCGCCGGCCCCGGCACGCGGGTGATGCTGGAGAAGCCGATCGGCAAGGACCTCGCCAGCGCGGTGGCGATCAACGACGCGGTCGCCCGCGCCTTCGACGAGGAGCGGATCTTCCGCACCGACCACTACCTCGGCAAGGAGGGCGTGCAGAACCTCATCGCGCTGCGCTTCGGCAACGCGCTGTTCGAGCCGCTGTGGAGCGCGCGCCACATCGAGCAGGTGCAGATCACCGTCGGCGAGACGGTGGGCGTGGAGGGCCGCGGCGACTACTACGACGACTCCGGCGCCCTGCGCGACATGCTGCAGAACCACCTGCTGCAACTGCTCTGCCTGGTCGCGATGGAGCCGCCGGCGCGGTTCGACCCCACCGCGGTGCGCAACGAGAAGATCAAGGTGCTGCGCTCGCTGCGCCCCATCGACCGCGGCAACGTGGCCACCGAATCGGTCGTCGGCCAATACACCGCCGGCGCCATCGACGGCCGGGCGGTGCCGGGTTACGCGGAGGAACTGGGCCGCGCCAGCCGCACCGAGACGTTCGTGGCGCTACGCGCGCACGTCGACAACTGGCGCTGGTCCGGCGTGCCGTTCTACCTGCGCACCGGCAAGCGCCTTCCCTCGCGCAGCACCGAGATCTACATCCAGTTCCGCAAGGTGCCCTACTCGATCTTCGGTGGCCCCGCGGCGGCGGACATGCAGCCGAACGGCCTGCTGATCAAGCTGCAGCCCGAGGAACGCATCGAGCTGGACCTGATGAGCAAGACGCCCGGCCTGGACCGCCACGGCTTGCGCCTCTCGCAGGTGGCGCTGGACCTGGACTTCCACCAGGAATTCCACAACGCGCGCCGCCGCATCGCCTACGAGCGGCTCTACCTCGATGCGATCGAAGGCAACGGCACGCTGTTCGTTCGTCGCGACGAGACCGAAGCCGCCTGGCAATGGGTGGACGCCATCGCCGACGGCTGGCACGCCGCCGGCATGCAGCCCCGCCCCTATCCCGCCGGCACCTGGGGGCCGGCCGCCTCGGTGTCGCTGGTGGACCGCCTCGGCCACGGCTGGCGCGAATGAGCGATTGCGCGGCGATGGCTCCCGTCGAACATCTGTACGAAAACACCGCCGCACTGGGTGCCGGCGTGGCCGCGGCGATGGAAGCCACCTGCCGCGACGCGATCACCCAGCGCGGAGCGGCCTGGCTGGCCCTCGCCGGCGGACGCACGCCGCTCCCCGTCTACGCCCACCTGGCGCGGGCTTGCCTGGGCGGCCGCATCGATGCCGTGCCCACCGACGACCGCTGCGTGCCGCACGACCATCCGGCCTGCAACCTGCGCAATCTGCGCGAGGCGTTCGCCCCGGATCCCGCCATCCGCGTGCACGCGCTGACGGCCCCGGATGGCGGGGACGCGCCCTCGCTGGCGCAGGCCCAGGCGCTGCTGGCCACCCGCCTCGGCCCGTTCGACGTCGTGCTGCTGGGCATGGGCGCGGACGGCCACATCGCATCGCTGTTCCCCGGCGCGGCCAACCTGCGGGTCGGATTAGCGATGGACAGCGGCGCCGATGCCATCGCCACCGTGCCCGACCCGCTGCCGCCCGAAGCGCCCTTCGCGCGGATCAGCCTGACCCTGCCTCGGCTGCTGCGCGCACGCGCCGTGCACCTGGTGGTGACCGGCCACGACAAGCGCGCGGTCCTGCGCGACGTGCTGCAGGCACCGTCGTCCCCGCTTCCGGTCGCCGCGCTGCTGCGCGCCGGCGCCCCGATCCACGTCCACTGGAGTCCCTGATGTCCACCGTCGCGCTGCACCCCGTCGTCGAACGCGTCACCGCCCGCATCGCCGGGCGCAGCCGCGACACCCGCGCCGCGTACCTGGCGCGGATGGACGCGGCCCGCGGCGAGGGTCCGTACCGCCACAAGCTGTCCTGCGGCAACCTCGCCCACGCCTTCGCGGCCGCCGGTCCGGACAAACCGGCGCTGCGCGGCGGCCGCGGCGGCAACATTGGGATCGTGACGGCCTACAACGACATGCTGAGCGCCCACCAGCCGATGGAGCACTACCCGTCGCTGATCCGGATGGCGGCGCGCAACGCCGGCGGCAGCGCGCAGGTGGCCGGCGGCGTACCGGCCATGTGCGACGGCGTGACCCAGGGCCGCGCCGGCATGGAGCTGTCGCTGTTCTCGCGCGACGTCATCGCCATGGCCACCGCGGTATCGCTGTCGCACGACAGTTACGACGCGGTGCTGTGCCTGGGCGTCTGCGACAAGATCGTGCCGGGCCTGCTGATCGGTGCGCTGAGCTTCGGCCACCTGCCGACCATCTTCGTCCCGGCCGGGCCGATGCCCTCCGGCATCCCCAACAAGCAGAAAGCCGAGGTCCGCCAGCGCTACGCGCTGGGCCAGGCCAGCCGCGAGGAGCTGATGGACGCCGAAGCCGCGTCCTACCATGCGCCCGGCACCTGCACGTTCTACGGCACCGCCAACTCCAACCAGATGCTGATGGAGGTGATGGGCCTGCACCTGCCCGGCAGCGCCTTCGTGCCGCCGAACACGCCGCTGCGCGATGCGCTGACCGTGGCCGCCGCCGAGCAGGCGCTGCGCATCACCGCACTGGGCGACGACTACCGCCCGCTGGCGCGCACGATCGACGAGAAGGCGATCGTCAATGCCATGGTCGGGCTGGCCGCCACCGGCGGCTCCACCAACCACACGCTGCACCTGGTCGCCATCGCCCGCGCCGCGGGCGTGGTGATCGACTGGGACGACTTCGACGCGCTCTCCAGGGCGACGCCGCTGCTGGCGCGCGTGTACCCGAACGGCGCCGCCGACGTGAACCACTTCGAGGCCGCCGGCGGCATGGGCTTCGTCATCACCCAGCTGCTGGACGCCGGCCTGCTGCACGAGGACATCGTCTGCGTGCACGGCGGCACGCTGCGCCAGCAGGCGATGCAGCCCTGGCTGGACGACCTGGCGCTGCGCTGGCGCCACCCGCCGGCGACGTCCGGGGATACCGACATCGTGCGACCGGTGTCGGCCCCGTTCGATGCCGAAGGCGGCCTGCGCCGGCTGCAGGGCAACCTGGGCCGCGCGGTGGTGAAGGTGTCCGCGGTGGCGCCCGAGTTCCGCCGCCACCAGGCGCCGGCCCGCCTCTTCGACTCGCAGGACGCGCTGCTGGTGGCCTTCCAGGCGGGCGCGCTGGAGGGCGACTTCATCGCCGTCGTCCGCGGCCAGGGGCCGCGTGCCAACGGCATGCCCGAGCTGCACAAGCTGACGCCCACGCTGGCGGCGCTGCAGGACCGCGGCCAGCGCGTCGCGCTGCTCACCGACGGCCGCATGTCCGGCGCATCGGGCAAGGTGCTGGCGGCGATCCACGTGACCCCCGAGGCGGCCGACGGCGGGCCGCTGGCCAAGCTGCGCGACGGTGATCCGGTCCGCATCGACGCCGAGGCCGGCACGCTGGACGTGCTGGTGGATGCCGTCGAGTGGGCCGCCCGCGACGCCGCGGTGCTGGACCTGTCGGGCAACAAGGCCGGGATGGGCCGCGAATTGTTCGGCCTGATGCGTGGCCACGTCGGCTCCGCGGAAGACGGCGCGAGCCCGCTGTTCGGGGCCGGCGCATGAGCCGGTCCGGGCTGGCGCTGGTCGGCGACATCGGCGGCACCAACGCGCGCTTCGCGCTGGTGGACCTGGCGTCTCCGACCGTCGAACTGCAGGCCTCGAAGTCGCTGCCGAACGCCCAGTTCGCCAGCCTGCAGCACGCCATCGAGCACTACCTGTCGGGCGTGGACGCCACCCCGACCCGCGCTGCGCTGGCCGTCGCCTGCCCGGTCGGCAGCGACGAGATCCGGCTGACCAACCGCGCCTGGTCGTTCAGCCGCAGCGAACTGCAGCGGACGCTGGGCCTGTCCGAACTGCGCATGCTCAACGATTTCGGCGCGGTGGCCTGGGCCATCCCCGCCCTCGACGACAGCCACCTGGTCACCCTGCACGGCACGCTGCAGACGCCGCTACGCGGGCCGGTCAGCGTGCTCGGCCCGGGCACCGGGCTGGGCGTCGCGCTGCTGGTCGGGGACCCCGACCACGGCTGGCAGGTGGTGGAGACCGAGGGCGGGCACGTCGGCTTCGCGCCCATCGGCGACGAGGAACGCACGATCGCCGCGTGGCTGACCGCCCAGCACGGCCGCACGTCCACCGAGCGCCTGCTGTGCGGCAAGGGCCTCTCCGAGATCGACGCGGTGCTGCGTGGCGTCGGCGCCGTGCTGCCCGGCGCGCTGCCGCAACCCGGCGAAACCACCCTGCGCAGCCCGGCGCTGCGCGACCCGGCCGCCGTGGTGGCCGCCGCGCTGGACGGCCACGACCAGGCCGCACGCCGGGCGCTGGCGCGCTTCTGCGCGGTGCTGGGCAGCGTCGCGGGCGACTGCGCGCTCATCCACGGTGCGCGCAGCGTGGTGATCGCCGGCGGCATCGTGCCGCGCTTCCTGCCGTTCCTGCGCAGCAGCGCCTTCCGCGAACGCTTCCTCGCCAAGGGCCGCATGGCCGCGCTGCTGGAATCGGTGCCGATCCACGTCATCACCCATCCCCACCCCGGCCTGCTCGGTGCCGCCTGCGCGCTGCGCGCCTCGGAGTCCTGACCATGTTCGATCCCGACCGCCTCCGCGACCGCATCGACGCCGTGTTCGCCCGCGCGCCGGTCATCCCGGTGCTCACCATCGAACGGCTGGAGGATGCCCTGCCGCTGTGCCGCGCCCTGGTCGAGAACGGCCTGCCGGTGCTGGAGGTGACCCTGCGTACGTCCTGCGCGCTGGAGGCCATCGCAGTGCTGGCGCGCGAACTGCCGGATGCCTGCGTGGGCGCCGGCACGGTGCTGTCCGCCGAGGACCTGGCGCGCGTGGCAGATGCCGGGGCGGCGTTCGCCATCTCGCCGGGCGCCACCGACGCGCTGTACGCGGCCGCGAAGGCCGGCGACACCCCGCTGATTCCCGGCATCGCCACGGCCAGCGAACTGATGCGCGGGCTGGAACACGGCTGGCGCCGCTTCAAGTTCTTCCCGGCCGAGGCCAGCGGCGGCACCGCCGCGCTCAAGGGCTTTGCCGGCCCGCTGCCGATGGCGCGCTTCTGCCCTACCGGCGGTATCGACGCCGCCAAGGCGCCCGCCTACCTCGCGCTGCCCAATGTAGCCTGCGTCGGCGGCTCCTGGATGCTGCCGGGCGATGCCATCCAAGCCGGCGACTGGGAGCGGATCGGCCGGCTGGCGCGCGACGCTGCCACGCTGGCGCTCCGCGCCTGAGCCACCCGCCGGCGTCCTGCCGGCGACCTGCGTACTCGTGCCGCACCTGCCCTCGCCGGGGCGGGCGTCGTGCGCGTTCGTGCAGCGCGGAGGAAGTGCTCCGGCTGCCTCCGTGATGGCCTTTCCGAAGACGCAACGAGCTCGACCGCCCAAAGAAAAACCCCGCCGGCTTGCACCGGCGGGGCGTCCATCACAGGGGTGTTGCTTGTAACGCTGATCAGAACCGATAGCTGGCGCCCAGCAGCAGAGTGCGGCCCCACTTGATGTATTCCAGCGGGCGATCCTTGGTACCGGCATACGTGCGATAGGCTTCATCGCCGAGGTTGTTCGCCTGGAGCAACAGGCTCAGGCCCTTGAACGCACTGCTGTCGCTGAAGGTATAGCTGACCTGCGCGTCGGTGATGTTCTCACCGACAACGTAGCGCAGGGTGCGATTGCCGTTGAAATTGCCGATTTCACCGATGAAGTCCGAGCGGCGGCGGTTGTTGATGCGGAACTCGAAGCCGTTGCGCTCGTAGTACGCCGTCAGGTTGTAGACCTGCTTGGACAGGCCCGGCAGGGAAATCGGTCCGCTGCCGACGCTGCTGGCGCTGTCCGGATCGACGATCTTCACGCTGCTTTCGGTGAAGCTGGCGCTGGCAACGACACCGAAGCCCTGGAACGCATCGCCGAACACCATGTCCAGCGGCAGTGAGGCCGTCAGCTCAAGGCCCTGCAGCCTGCCACCCTTGCCGTTGACGGGACGGGTATAGGTCCCCGTGGTCTGCACCGGCGGACAGGGATTGCCGCCGCACGACGCGGGCGGCACATAGCCGGCGACCTCCGCCGAATAGTCATGGCCGTCCACCGTCTGCGTCACGATGTAGCTGGTGAGATCCTTGTAGAAGTAGGCAGCGGCGACGTACGCCTTGGAGCCAAAGTACTTCTCGTAGGAAATGTCGAGCGCATTGGCGCGCCACGGGTCCAGCATGGCGTTGCCCGTACTGCCTCCCGGCTTGCCGGTGTTGGAATCGACGCCGAAGTCGAGCGATGCACGCATCTGGTCCACGCGCGGACGCGCGACCTGCTTGGCGAGCGCGACGCGCAGGGTCTGGTCGTTCTGGAGCGAGAACGCCAAGTTCATGCTCGGCAGCACGTCGGTGTAAGTCTTGCCCATGGTGTACGGAGCAACCACGCCCGGAGGCAGATAGGCCTGCCCGTCGGACGACTGGTCCACATGCTGGATCTGCAGGCCGACGTTGCCGCGCACCGGCACCGCCCCCCACATCGTGTCGATGTTCCCCTGCGCGAACGCGGTGCTGATCTTCTCGCTGACCGACCAGGTCTTGGCGATCAGGTAGCCGGCAGCATCCTCGCTGGGCGAGAACGTCATGTAACGGGCCACGGCGGCAGGCACGTTCCACGAGGGGATCAGGCCAACGCCTGCGAAGCCCAAGTCCACCAGCCCGTACTGCAGATCGGATGCAATCGGGGTGACACCCTGGCTACCCAGGTTGATGTTGCCTTCGGGCTGGTGCTTGTCCTTCTTGCGGTCGGCGTAGTTGATGCCCACGTCCACCGCCGTGAAGATCGATTGCATGGCGTCCGACGTGGGGATCGAGAAGACCACCTTGCCGCTCTTCAATTCGTCTTCCACCCTCGGGACCTTGCCGTAGCCGGACCCGTAGATGGTGTTTGCGAGATAGAGGCTGGCCGGATTCGAATAGTCCAGCCCCGGCGTGAGCTGCGAGAAGCCACCCGAATTGAAGTCCAGCTGGACCGAGTCCAGCTGCGGCGCCGGCAACAGCTGGGTGTTGTTTTCCAGGTTCAGCTCGTTGCGCTTCGCGCGCGACCAGCTGAGGTCGGTCGTCAGCTTGATACCGCTGTCGAAGAAGAACTCGTTGCGCCAGCCGGCGGCATCGATCTTGTCCTCGCGGTGGTTGTACATCCCGCGCACCAGCGGGTACACGTTCTGCGCGGTGCCACCGGTGAAGGTCCCGTTGCCATTGACCTGAGCGCCATCGATGTTGAGCGGATCGTAGCCACCGTTGTAGCCGCTGAGGTTCACCTCGAACTGGTTGGCGGTGTCTTCCTGCTCGGACTCGGAGTGGAACACGTCCAGCGTGCTCGTCCAGGCGTTGGACGGACGGAATTCCAACGTGCCCATCACGCCGTCGCGCTTGGTGTATCCGGTGCGGCGCAGCGCCTTGATGCCATCCGAGTAGTAGGTCCCGGCAGGCACGCCGGGACGCCAGTTGTCACCAATCGCCTGCCACGGCTCGTACAGGCCGACCTGGTTCTCCTGAATCGGCGTGTCGGAGTGCGAATAGCCGATCGAATAGCCGATGGTGCGGTCGGCGGACTGGCCGATGTAGCTGGCGTTGAAGCGGTTGCCGGTGGCGCCCTGGTTGGCGGCGGAGCCCAGCGAGTTGCGCTGCCAGCGGCCGCTGATCGCGACCACCGGCTTGTCGTAGTCCAGCGGGCGCACGGTGCGCATGTCCATCGTGCCGGAGAGGCCCTGGCCCACCAGCGCCGCGTCGGGCGTCTTGTAGATGGTCACGCCGGCCATCAGCTCGGACGGGTACTGGTCGAACTCCACGCTGCGGTTGTCACCGGTGCTGACCAGCTCGCGGCCGTTGAGCAGGGTGGTGGAGAAGTCGGGCGAGAGGCCGCGGACGCTGAGCACCTGCGCACGGCCGGCCACGCGCTGCGCGGCCACGCCCGGCAGGCGGGCGATCGATTCGGCGATGCTGACGTCGGGCAGCTTGCCGATGTCCTCGGCGGAGATCGCCTCGACGATCGAGGTGGCATCCTTCTTGATGTCGATGGCGCGCTCGATGCCACCGCGGATACCGGTCACGACCACGGTGTCCAGGTTCTTGGCGTCCGCCTTCTTCTTCGCGGCCGGCGCGTTCTGCGCGGCGGGCTGTGCCTCCTGCGCAAACGCCTGGGCGGCCATCATCATCGCGGCCGATGCCAGCGCCACGCTCAACAGGTTTCGCTTCAACTGCACCATCTTCCCCTCCAGGAATGGTTCTCGATATAGGCGGGCTGTGTCGCCCGCTCCTTCATGCCCGCGCCGGGCGCATCACATGAACGTTGCGATGGTAGTCCTGCCACGGGCCAACTGACGGTCCTGCATACGTATTCATCCCGGGCACCCAAGGAAATCACGCAGCCCGCGCCAGCGCTCGCTTTCAGCCAAACGGGTACGGGTGCGCGCCACCCTGCGCGCAGGGCGACGGACGAAGGGAAGCGGCGGGCGGAAACGCGGCGCCGCGGCTCAGGATTCCGGCACGAACCGGACGGCCGCGCCGCCACCGCCGGCCAGCCAGACGGACAGGCGGTCGCCGCGGGTCACGACCCTGGTCTCGCGCACGAAGCGGAAGCGCGCCTCGCCGTGCCAATCGGCGCCGTCGCCGTCGCGGTAGATCTCCGCGCGGTAGCGCTTGCCCGCGTCGAGGAAGTCGAGCGGCAGCACCAGTGTGCGCGGATGGCGGTCGTTCATCGCGCCGAGGAACCACGCCGGCGCGCCGCGCTGCTTGCGCGCGATGGCCACGTACTCGCCGACTTCGCCGGCCACCAAGCGACTCTCGTCCCAGTCCACCGCCACGTCCTTGATGAACTGGAAGGCATCGGGATGCTGCGCATAGTGCTCAGGCAGGTCGGCCGCCATCTGGATCGGGCTGTAGATGCCGACGTAGAGGGCCAGCTGCCGCGCCAGCGTGCTCTGGATCTCCTGTCCGTTGCGACCGGTCAGGCTGAGCACGCCGGGCGTGTAGTCCATCGGCCCCGCCAACAGGCGGGTGAACACCAGCGTGACTTCGTGCTCCGGCGGGTTCGGCGGGTTGCCCCACGCGTTGAACTCCATGCCGCGCGCGCCCTCGCGGGAGATCCAGTTGGGATAGGTGCGGCGCAGGCCGGTGTCCTTGATCGGCTCGTGGGCATTGATGGCGACGTGGTGGCGGGCGGCGTCCTGCACCACCCGCAGGTGGTGGTTGCTCATCCACTGGCCTTCATGCCACTCGCGCAGGACGGGCCCGCCCACGGCTTCCTGGCGCTCGATCTGGCCGGCGTCGCAGACGTAGCCGGTCTTGACCGCATCGATCCCCAATCCCGCGAACAGCGTGAACGCCGCGTCCATGCCACGCTCGTAATGGCTGACGGCGCAGCCGGTCTCGTGGTGGCCGATGAGGTGGACGCCCTTCGCCCTGGCATAGGCCGCCAGTCCGGCGAGATCGTAGTCCGGCGTGGGATTGCTGAAGTCGAAGTTCCAGCCGTTGGCGAACCAGTCGCCGTCCCAACCCATGTTCCAGCCTTCCACCAGCACGCCGCGGAAGCCGTTGGCGGCGGCGAAGTCGATCATGCGCCGGGTGTTGCCGGTGGTCGCGCCGTGCCTGGGCCCGGTGGCCCAGCTCTCCTGGTCCAGGTGCAACGACCACCACACGCCCACGTACTTGGCGGGCGTGAACCAGCGGACATCGCCGAGCTTGTTCGGCTCGTTGAGGTTGAGGATGAGGTTGGATTCCACCAGGCCGCCGGCGCGGTCGCTGAGGGTGATCGTGCGCCACGGCGTGGCGAACGGCGTCGCGCGCACCACCGGCACGGGGCTGCCGGGGGTCAGGAGCGCGCGCAGCTCGCCATCGCCGCCGCGCATCAGGTTCATGCCGGCATAGTCGACCAGCGCGGCCTCGTGGATGCTCAGGTGCACGCCGTCGTCAGTGCGCAGGGTGATCGGCGTCTGCGCCACCGCGACCTGCTCCAGCGGCGTGCGGTGGTAAAGGTATTCCTCGCGGTTCCATTCCAACGCCGGGATCCACCACGCCGTGGCGGGCCGCGCGACCGTGAACTCGGTCAGCTCCTGGACGATCTGGGCTTCCTGCAGCGCGGGCTGCCGGGGGATGTCGTAGCGGAAGCCGACGCCGTCGTCGAAGACGCGGAAGACCATGTCGAAGCGGCGGTGGTCGCCGTCCTTCTCCACGAAGGTGGCACGCAGCTCGTTGTAGTGGTCGCGCACGAACCGGCGCTCGCCCCACGGCTGCTCCCAGGTGGTATCGGCACTGCGCACGGCCTGGCCGTCCAGCCGCAGGTTGCGCAGCAGTTGGCGGCCGTTGCGGAAAATGAAGCCCAGCCGCGAATCGCGGATCACCGGCTTGCCGTCGCGCGACACCCGGTAGGCCAGCCGTCCCTCGCCGTTGAGGTCCAGCTGGACCTCGATGCGGCCGTCAGGCGATGCCACCGTCGCCACCTGTTCCGCCCGGACGAGGCCGGGCCAGGCCAAGGCCGCCAGCAGCATGCCAGCCACCCGCATCGCAACCGTTCCCCGCATGTCCCGCTCCCTTCGTTCAGTGCGCCAATGCGAAGCAGGCCACGCCGCGCGGCGGCAGCCGGACCACGCTGCCCTCCAGCGTCGCGGCCACCGGGCCGGGCACGGCCAGCGGCGTCCCCGCGACCGGCAGCGGCCAGTCGCAGGCCTCCCCCGACAGGTTGAAGGCCAGCAGCAGGCGCTGGCCGGCGTGGCTGCGCTCGAAGGCCAACACCTGCGCCGGCGCGTCGAGGAAGCGGATCGCTCCCTGCACCAACGCCGGCTGCGCCTTGCGCCAGTGCAGGAACCCGCGCACCGCGTGCAGCACGGAGTCGGCGGCCTGCTCCTGCACCTCCACGCTGCGTGCGCGGTGGGCGTCCGGCACCGGCAGCCACGGCGCGTCGCTGCCGAAGCCGGCATCGCCGGTGGACCGCCACGGCATCGGCGTGCGGCAGCCGTCGCGCCCCTTGAAATTCGGCCAGAACGCCTTGCCGTAGGGATCCTGCAATGCCTCGAACGGCACTTCGGCCTCCGGCAGGCCCAGCTCCTCGCCCTGGTAGAGGCAGACGCTGCCGCGCAGCGCGCAGACCAGCGCCACCAGCTGCTTGGCGAGGGCATCCTCCGCCTCCGCATCGCCCCAGCGCGTCACCGCGCGCTGCACGTCGTGGTTGGAGATGGCCCAGCACGGCCAGCCCTCGGTCATCTTCGCTTCCAGCGCCTCGACCGTGCCGCGGATGTACGCGGGGCTGCAATCCTGGGTCAGCAGCTCGAAGCTGTAGCCCATGTGCAGGCGGCGGTGGGTGCAGTACTCGGCAGTGGTCGCCAGCGAATCCTCCGAGGAGATCTCGCCCAGCGCGCCCGCGTCCGGGTACCGGTCCAGCAGCGCACGCACGTCTTCCAGCAGGCCCAGGTTCTCCGGCTGGGTGTTGTTGTAGTAGTGGTACTGGAACGCGTAGGGGTTGTCGGCGCTGAAGCCGCGGCCGGTGCGCAGCTCGGGCGGCTTCGCGGGATTGTCGCGGAGCCGTGCGTCGTGGAACGGGAAGTTGATCGAATCGAGGCGGAAGCCATCGACGCCGCGGTCCAGCCAGAACTTCAGGTTGTCCAGCTGCGCCGCGCGCACGTCGGGATGGTGGAAGTTGAGCTGCGGCTGCGAGGACAGGAAGTTGTGCAGGTAGTACTGGCAGCGGCGCGGCTCCCAGGTCCAGGCCACGCCGCCGAAGATCGACAGCCAGTTGTTGGGGGGCGTGCCGTCCGGCTTCGCGTCCGCCCAGACGAACCAGTCGGCCTTCGGGTTGTCGCGGCTCTGCCGGCTTTCCTGGAACCAGGCATGGTCCACGGAGCAATGGCTGAGCACCTGGTCGATCATCACCTTCAGGCCCAGCGCGTGCGCCTTCGCCAGCACGCGGTCGAAATCGTCCAGCGTGCCGAACAGCGGGTCCACGCCGCGGAAGTCGGCGATGTCGTAGCCGAAGTCGGCCATCGGCGAGGTGAAGAACGGCGAGATCCAGATCGCGTCCACGCCCAGCGAGGCGATGTAGTCGAGGCGCGCGAGGATGCCCGGCAGGTCGCCGATGCCATCGCCGTTGGTGTCGAGGTAGCTGCGCGGGTAGATCTGGTAGATCACCGCGCCGCGCCACCAGTTCTGCCCTGCCATTCCCGCTCCATGCGCCTGCGACAACGCCGGACTATGCCGCGTCCGCGCCGGCCTTGCGCCGGCTGCGGTGCGTGAATACGTTTACATGCAGGATGCCGCGGAAGCGGTGCGGTATATGTACCCGGCCGCCCGCACCGGCCGGTTTTCGCACACGGGACAACGCATGCACGCCACCGGTTCGACGTCCAAGCCGCCGCTTTCGTTCTGGCAGATCTGGAACATGTGCTTCGGCTTCCTGGGCATCCAGTTCGGCTTCGCCCTGCAGAACGCCAATGTCAGCCGCATCTTCCAGACGCTGGGCGCGGAGATGGATTCGCTGCCCGGCCTGTGGATCGCCGCGCCGCTGACCGGCCTGCTGGTGCAGCCGGTGATCGGCTACCTGTCCGACCGCACTTGGACCGGGCTGGGCCGCCGCCGCCCCTACTTCCTCGCCGGCGCCCTGCTCGCCTCGCTGGCCCTGCTGTTCATGCCCGACTCGCCCACGCTGTGGATCGCCGCCGGCCTGCTGTGGGTGCTGGATGCCTCCATCAACGTGTCGATGGAGCCGTTCCGCGCCTTCGTCGGCGACCAGCTTCCCGTGTCGCAGCGCGCCAAGGGCTATGCGATGCAGAGCTTCTTCATCGGCATCGGCTCGGTGGTGGCCAGCCTGCTGCCGTGGCTGCTGGAGAAGGCGGGCGTGGCCAACACCGCCGGCCCCGGCCAAGTGCCCGACACCGTGCGCTACGCGTTCTACGCCGGCGCCGCGGTGCTGGTGGGCGCGATCGCCTGGACCGTGCTGCGCACCCGCGAATACCCGCCGGACGCGCTGGAAGCCTTCGACGAGGCGGCGCCGCTGGATCGCGCACCGCTGGACCGCGCGCGCGCCACCCGCTTCGGCCTGCTGTGGCTGGCGATCGGTGCGCTGGGCCTGGCCGGCGTGGCGTGGCAGGACCTGCCGCGCGAGCTGTACCTGCTGGGCGCGCTGCTGGCGACCTACGGCGTGGCGCTGCTGGCGCTCACCGTGGTGGGCCGCGACAACGGTTTCGCGCAGGTGATGACCGACATCTACGCGATGCCGCTGGCGATGCGCCGGCTGGCGGTGGTGCAGTTCTTCTCGTGGTTCGCGCTGTTCGCGATGTGGATCTACACCACCGCCACCGTGACCGGCGTGTACTACGGCAGCACGGACACCGCCTCCGCCGCGTACAACACCGGCGCCAACTGGGTAGGCGTGCTCTTCGCCGCGTACAACGGCTTCGCCGCGCTGGCCGCGATCGCGATCCCGTGGATGGCGCGCCGGTTCGGCCTGCGCGGCAGCCACCTGGTCAACGTCTCGCTGGGCGGACTGGGCCTGGCCTCGATCCCGTTCCTGCCCAACGAGAACTGGCTGGTGCTGTCGATGGTCGGCGTCGGAATCGCCTGGGCATCGATCCTGTCGCTGCCCTATGCGCTGCTGTCCGACAGCGTGCCCGCCCGCAAGATGGGCGTGTACATGGGCATCTTCAATTTCTTCATCGTCATCCCGCAGCTGGTGGCGGTGGCCACGCTGGGCTACATCCTCAAGCACGCGTTCGCCGGCGACCCGGCGAAGATCCTCGTGCTGGGTGGCGCCAGCATGCTCGTCGCCGGGCTGTGCGTGCTGCGCGTGCCCGAACCCGCCGCCCACGCCTGAGGCCCGTCCCGACCATGCACCCGATCCGCACCGCCCTTGCCGCCGCCCTGCTGGCCGCCACGGCCACCGCCTGCGCCGGCACCGCGCCCAGGCCGGCACCGCCGGCAGCCGACTACTACGGCACGCTGGAACCGTTCGCGCGCGAAGCCGTGTACTTCGTGATGACCGACCGCTTCGTCAACGGCGACCCGAGCAACGACCACCGCGACCAGGGCGGCGCGCACCGCACCTTCGACATCCCACTGGCGCCGTGCAACGGCGTGGCCGGCAACATCGGCTACCTGGGCGGCGACTTCAAGGGGCTGGCGGACCACCTGGACTACATCCGCGAGATGGGCTTCACCTCGGTGTGGATCACCCCGATCGTGGACAACCCGGACGAAGCCTTCACCGGCGGCACCGCACCCAGCTGCAAGGGCTTCCTCTCCGACAAGGGCAAGACCGGCTACCACGGCTATTGGGGCGTGAATTTCTACAAGGTGGACGAACACCTGCCCAGCCCGGGCCTCGACTTCAAGGATCTGGCCGATGCCGTGCACGGCAAGGGCATGAAGCTGGTGCTGGACATCGTGGGCAACCACGGCTCGCCCGCATGGGACATGGCCTACGACCAACCCAAGTTTGGCAAGCTCTACGACCGGGACGGCACGCTGGTCGCCGACCACCAGAACCTGCCGCCGCAACGGCTGGACCCGGCGCACAACCCGCTGCACCGGTTCTACAACACCGTCGGCCCGGTGGACGGGGCCAAGGGATCGATCTTCGACGGCAACCTGGCCCAGCTGTCCGACCTCAACGAGCGCAACCCCGCGGTGCTGGACTACCTGGCCGGCGCCTACGAGCAGTGGATCGACCAGGGCGCGGACGCGTTCCGCATCGACACCATCGCGTGGATGCCGGACAGCTTCTGGCAGGCCTTCACCACCCGCATCCGCGCCCGCCACCCGGGCTTCTTCATGTTCGGGGAGGCCTTCGAGTACGACGCCGCCAAGATCGCCACCCACACCCTGCCCGGCCACGGCGAGACCAGCGTGCTGGATTTCCCGATGAAGCAGGCGATGGAGGAGGTCTTCGGCCGCAAGCAGGCCGGTTTCGAACGGATGGCACCGGCGCTGCACCTGACCGGCGGCCCGTACGCGAACCCCTACGACCTCGCCACCTTCTACGACAACCACGACATGCCGCGCCTCGATGCCAGCGACGCCGGCTTCATCGACGCGCACAACTGGCTGTTCACCGCGCGCGGCATCCCGGTGGTCTATTACGGCTCCGAGATGGGCTTCATGCGCGGCCGGCCCGAGCACGGCGGCAACCGCAACTACTTCGGCGTCGAGGGCATCGCCGCGGCCAAGGCCAGCCCGATCCGCGCGGCGCTGGCCCGCATCGCGCAGGTGCGCGCCGCCTCGCCCGCGCTGCAGCGCGGCCTGCAGGTCAACCTGGAACTCGCCAGACACCGCGCCGCGTTCTACCGGGTGGTGCAGCACGCCGGCACCCGGCAGATCGCGCTGGTGCTTCTGAACAAGGGCGACGCGCCGGAGCGCTTCGCCGTGCGTGAGATGCTGCAGGCCGGCGACTGGCGCGACGCGCTGGACGGCGGCGTCCTTCCCGTGCGGTCCGGCGAAGCGCTGGAGGCCGACGTACCGGCGCACGGCGTGCGCGTGTTCCTGCTGGACGCCCCGGCGACCGAGCCGGTGCTGGTGGCCGCGCTGGACGCGGCGATGGCCGGCGCGCGGCTGCCGCGCTGACGGTCAGCGCCCGCTGGAGGCGCGGACGTCGAGGGTCGGCTCCAGCATCACGCTGCGGGCCGGCTGGTCGCGCACCTGCTTGAGCAGGGTGTCCACCAGCAGCTCGCCAGCACGCGAGGTGTCCTGCACCACCGTGGTCAGCGGCGGATCGGCGAAGCGCGCCATCGGGGTGCCGTCGAAGCCCACCACCGCCACGTCGTCCGGCACCCGCAGTCCCGCTTCTTTCAACGCATGGATCGCGCCGATCGCGATCAGGTCGCTGGCCGCGAAGATCGCGTCGAACGGTTCACCACGCGCCAGCAGGGTGCGCGCCGCGGCATAACCCGCTTCCTCGGTGCTGTCCGCGTCCACCTGCAACACGGGTGACATCGCCAACCCTGCCTCGCGCAAGGCCGCGTCGCAGCCCTGGTAGCGGGCGAAGAATTCCGGGAACCGCGAGGACGCATCGCCGAGGAAGGCGATCCGCCGATGTCCGCGCTCGAGGAGATGCCGGCCCGCCAACGCGCCGCCGGCATGGTTGTCGCAGCCGATCGAAATTCCTGGCTGGCCGGGCTGTACCTGGCCCCAGCGCACGAAGTGCGTGCCCTGCTCCACCAGCCGCGCCAGCTTGCTCTCGTAGGCAAGGTAATCGCCATAGCCCAGCAGGATCAGGCCATCGGCCTTCATGCTGTCCTCGTAGTCGGCGTGCCAGTCGTCGGACAGCTGCTGGAAGGACACCAGCAGGTCGTGGCCCTGGCGGGCGCAGGCGCGGGTGATCGACCCCAGCATCGCCAGAAAGAACGGGTTGATGTGCGACTCGTCCGGGGTCGGGTCCTCGAACAGCAGCAGCGCCAGCGTGCCGGCGCGCTGGGTACGCAGGCTGGACGCGTGGCGGTCCACCTTGTAGTTCAGCTCGCGCACCGCCTGCTCCACCCGGCGGCGCGTGTCGGCGTTGACCAGCGGGCTGCCCGCCAACACGCGGGAGACGGTGGCTTGCGAGACACCCGCCCGATGGGCGATGTCCAGCGAGGTGACCCGGGTTTTCTTGCGCACGCGACGAGGCTCCTGCATGGCGGGAGTGTAGCAACGCCGCCGCCCGCCGGCCCCCGGGATGGGTCCCGGCAGGCCGGGGTGGACCTCAGGCGAGCGCCTGCTCGCGGGCGATGCGCTCGGTTTCCGCCGCCAGCAGCTCCGGGTGCAGGTCGAACTGGTCCGACAGCAGCAGGGTGCGCGCGGCCTCGGTCACCTCGATCCGCTCGGCCTGCAGCAGGTCGCCGTCGCGGAACAGTTCGATGTAGCTGTCCAGCACGCCGGACAGCGTGCCCTGCGCGGTATCCGGCGCGGCCAGCACCAGTTGCAGGCCCAGCGAGCGCAGGTAGCCGGTGATGGCGCGGGCGTTCTGGGCGTCGATCTTGTCGCCGAATTCGTCGAGCAGGATCAGCCCCAGCCCGCCCGGCTGCGCCTCGCTCTTGCCGTATGCCGCCGCCAGCGCGGCGCCCGCGATCACGTACAGCGGCGCGCGGTGCTCGCCACCGGAGCCGGAGCGCATGCGCTCGCTCAGGCTGCCGACCACGCGGTCGTCCTGGCGGATCTGCACCTCGAAGCGGAAGAAGCGGCGGTAGTCGTCCAGCGGCGAGTTGGCGACGTGCGCGGCGGCCTTGTCCTCCACCAGCGCGCGGAACGCCTCCGGCACCTGGCCGGCGCTTTCGAATAGCGTGTCCTCGCCGCCGATGTCGGCAGCGCGCTGGATGAAGCGGTGCAACTCGCGGAACTCCGGCAGCACCTCGTAGTGGAACTGGTAGCGCTCGTTGTTGGAGAACGCGGGGCTGGCGCGCAGGGTGCGGTTGAGGGTGGCGATCTGGGCCTTGAGCCGGCTGAAGTTGTCGTACAGCGTGGACGCGACGCCGGTGCGGAAGGTGTCCACGGCGGTGGCGTAGGCCTGCCGCGCGTCTTCCTCGTAGCGGACCAGCTCGGTGTCGCGGAGTTGCGCCAGTTCGCGCTGCAACAGCCCGCGCGCAGGCCGCCAGGCGTTGGCGTCGAAATCCAGCTCCAGGCCGTGGTCGCGCGCGTATTGCGCCAGCCCGCTCCAGGCGTCGGGCAGCAGCCGCGCCAACTGCGCGTCGCTGTCCTTCGCGCGCTCCTCGCAGCGACGGGCGCGCTCCTCCAGCGACGGGTACTTCTCGTCCAGTTCCTCGCGCTGGCGCTCGACCCGGTTGGGATCGACGTCGGGGTCGGCGAAGGCCTCCACGGCGCGGCGCGCGACCAGCACTTCCTGCTGGCGCAGGCCGTCGAGCAGGCCGCGGCTGCGTTCGAGGTTGGCGGCCGCCACGGCCTCCTGTCCGACCAATGCATCCGCGCGGCGTTCGCAGTCGTCCAATTGCTGCTTCAGCTCGCGCGCCTGCTCCGAAAGCCGCAGCAGGTCCGGATCCAGCGAGGCGCGGCGGCTTTCCTGCGCGGTGCGATAGCGTTCGGCCACCTGGCGATGCTCCAGCACGCGCTCGTGCAGCGCCTGCGCCACCGCATCGGCGTCGGCCAGTCGCGCCAGCCCACGCTGGCTGTCATCCGCACGGCGAAGGCGCGGTTCGAGTTCCCGTACCACGCGCTCAGCCTGTTCGATTTCTTCGTGCAGCACGCGCAGGCGCGCGCGATTGTCGGATGCGCCGATGCGCAGGTCGCTTGCCGCCGGCAGGCGCAAGCGCTCGATGCCACCGCCGCGTGCCAGCAGGCCGTCGCGGGTCAGGCCCTGGCGGCTGCGCACCAGCTCGGCCTCGGTCTCCACGCAGCGCAGCTCGCCGAGCTGGCGGCGCAGGAACGCCAGCGCATCGGCGTTCACCCCGTCCAGCAGCGCGGCGACGCTGCCGGCGGCCGGCGCGTCCACACCGCGTGCGTTGCGCGCCTGGCTGGACAGCGCCAGCTTCACCCCGTACACCGACCGACCGCCCGAGAGGCTGCGGTACAGTTTCACCGCACGCTCTTCGTCCTTGTCCGGCATGAGCAGTGCCTCGACGTTGCTGCGCAGGTAGGCTTCGATGGCCGGCTGCCACGCGGTGTCGGCCACGCGCACCAGGTCGCAGACCGGGCGCGCGTCGATGCCGGCGTCGCGCAGGTAGCTCATCAGGCGCACCGTGTCCGGATGCAATTCGGCCTGGCCGGCGGCAAGACGCTTCTGGTTCTGGCGCGCGGCTTCCAGCGCATCGCGGGCCTTGTCGTGGGCGGCGTGCAGCTGGCGGGCGTGGCGATCGACCCGTTCGCGCAGGGGCGCGGCCGCGCGCAGGGCCAGCCGTGCGCGGGCGAACAGCGCTTCGGGCGCCCAAGGCAACGCATCCTCGGCGGCAAGCGCCGCCAGTTCGGCCTGCCAACCGTCCCACTCGGCACGCGCGGCGGCCAGCGCGGCGGCATCCAGGCCATCGACATCAAGCCCGTCGAGCTGGCGGTATTGCTCGCCGATGAAGCGCACTTCGCGCAGCAGGTCCTTCTTCAGCTGCTGGAGGCGGTCGCGGTCGCGGCCCGCCAGCTCGTCGAGCTGCGCCTGTTCGCCGTAGCCGGCGCTGCCCTGCAAGCGGGCGCTCGCGCGCGCCTGCTCCTCGCGCAGGGTGTCGCGCTCGACGCGGGTGTCGGCGAGGCGGCGGCGGGTGTCGGCCAGTGCATTCCCGGCGTCATCGACGGCGGCCTCGGCCTGGTCGAGCTGCTCGCCGTAGAGGTCGCGCGCGTATTCGGCGGCCAGCGCGCGTGCGGACGCGGCGCGGATCGCCTGCCCGGCGATCTTCTCGTACTGGCGCTCCACGCCTTCGGCGGCGTCGATGCGCTGCCGGACCTGCTCGATCTTTTCCTTGATCTGGCGGAAGCTCTCCAGCAGCGCGCGGAAACGGGCGATGTCGGTGGGCCGGTCTTCGGCCACCAGCGTGCGCACGAACAGGTCCACGTCCTCGACGCGCTGCAGGTTCAGCGCATTGAGGAAGGCCTTGCGATACGCGTTGAGATCGGGGCTGGCGGCCGGACCGGCGCGCAGGCGCAACAGCAGGTCGCGCAGGAACCGCTCGGCGTTGGGGTGCAGCTGCGGCGTTTCGCCTGCATCCTTGCAGCGGCGGGTGGCGTGTTCACGGAAGGTCGGCCACGCCAGCGGCAGTTCCTTGCCGTTGCTGCGCTCCAGGTGCTCGTCGAGTTCCAGCGCCACGCCCGGCAGCAAGTACAGGCCATGGACGCGATGCTCGGGCTCGTCGACCGAGGCGCCCAGGGCGATGCCGGCGGTCAGCGGGGTACCGGTTTCGGCGTCCCGGAACACCAGCGAGATGTAGGTGGTGGCGGTGCGCCGCTTGCGGCCTTCGTCGCCGCTGCGGAACACGCCCAGGCAGTAGTCGCGGATGGTGCGCGCGCGGTGGCTGCCACCGGCCTGCGCGTTGAAGCGGATGCGGCTGCGGTCGCCGCCCAGCAGCACGACCTGCAAAGCATCCAGCAGCGCGCTCTTGCCGGCGCCGTTGGGTGCGATGATCGCGCTGGTGGCGTCCAGCCGCAGGCTCTGCGCCTCGAACAGGAAGAACTGGACGAGGTGGACGCACTCAAGCTGCTGCATCGTCGTCCTCCGCGCCGGCATCGCCCGCTTCGTCGCGGTTGTGCTGGTCCAGCCGTTGCAGCCATTGCTCGCCGACGATCTCGACGATGGCGGGCCGCACCCGCAGGTGGAACGGCTGTGGGTCGTCGCCTTCCGAATCCACCAGGCGGCACACGCCCCAGCGCTTGAGGGTGCGCGCCAGCGCGCGCAACACGCCCACGTCGGGCATCGCGCGGCCGGTCAGCGCCTGCCAGCTTTCCTGCAGGTCCGGCAGTTCCACCACCACCTCGCCGTGGTCCTCGATCAGGCCCTGGCGCATCGCATCGTCGTAGCGCTGGCGCAGCACCAGCAGGGCCAGGGTTTCGTCCAGGGTCACCGGCACGCCCTCGCCGTGCGCAGGCAGCGCGACCACGTAGCGGTAGTGCGGGTTGCGCTCCAGCCGGATGCCCAGCGGCTCCAGTGCCGACACGAAATCCGCGTAATGGTCTTCGACCAGGTGGTAGGCGACGCGCGAGCGCGCGTCGGCGGCATACAGCACCTGCTCGGTGGCGAGGCGGTAGGCGGCGCGCTCGAAGTCCTGCACCGCGTAGGTGCCGTTGGACAGTTGGCTGAGGGTGTTCCAGCTGCGTTTCATGCGGATTCCGGAGGATGCGCGGCGCCGACCCGCAGGATGCGGAAGCGCGGGCCGCGCAGGTAGTCGTTGTCGTCGCTCTTGCCGGCATCGAGCAGCTCCACGCGGAAGCCGCGCAGCAACCGGCCCAGCGGGTCTTCGCGACGCAGGCCGCCGATGCGGTTGCCGCGCAGCGCCAGCGTGAGCAGGGTCTGGTAGGCGCGCAGGTCTTCGATGCCGTCGATGCCGAGCTGCGCCGATTCGATCGCCGCGCCGCGCTGCAGGTGGCGGCCGACGTAACGCGCCATGTCCTCGGCAGTGACCAGGCGCGCGCGCTTCATCCTGCGCAGCAGCGACAAGCGCGCGAGCTGCTCCGGCGTGGGCGGCGCGGTGGCGTTGGCGCTGCGCGGGATGGCCGCGGGCTTGCGCTGCGGCGGGCGCAAGCGGGCCTCGTCCATCAGCGGGCCGGGCGCCACCGGCAGGCGCAGCGCCTCCTCTCGCACGGACAGCACGCCACGGCAGGCGCGGCGGAGCAGCACGTCGAGTTTGTCCGGCGCGCGCAGGCGGTAATCGAGGAAGGCCAGTGCGCGGCGATTGGCCTGGCGGATGTCCTCGTCCAGCCGGGCCAGGTAGTCGTCGATGCGTTCCAGTTCGCGCAGCCGGCCCAGGCTGCGCGCCAGGCGCTGTTGCGCGCGCGCCTCGTCGCCGCCGGTGACGTGTTCGCGGTACCAGGCCACCAGCGCTTCGCGCGGCGCGCCGGATTCGAGCTGCTGCACCATCGCCAGGATCGAGCTGCGCCGCGCCATCGGATGGTCGGCACGGTGCAGCTCCGCGTAGTCACCGATGAACAGCTGGCCGACATAGCGCTCGAACCATTGCCGCGCGAACTGCGCGGTGGTCTCCGCCTTGCTCAGCTCCGGCATGAGGTCGCGCACCTGCAAGCCCATCGAGGCCAGCGACACCAGCAAGCGGCGCGCCTGGTCGGCGGCTTCGTCGAGGATGCCGCCGTCCATGCGGCCGTCCGCGACCTGCTGCAGCTGCAGTTCGACCGAGCGCATCTTGGCCGAGACGAAGGTCGGTCCGTGTTCGCTGAACTCCACCAGCGTCGACAGCAGCTGCGCCACCATCGGCGGCATGGTCACCATCTCGCGCGCGCCGATGCGTTCCTGGCGCAGCCAGCCGGCGGCGCGGAAGCGGTCGTGGATGGCGCTGGCACGCAGGTTGAGCGGCGCGTCGGGCGCTTGGCCGTCCTCGTCCTCCCAGGGATCGTCCGCGAGCAGGTAGCGTTCGATCGCGGCGGTGATCTCGCGCCGCGGGAAGCCATGGCTGGGCGGCACCGGGGCGTCCGGGCCGAAGAACTCGTCGAACAGCTGGCACAGCAGCGCCCAGTAGTTGCGGCGGTTGGCCGAAGCCAGCGGCCCGAAGATCCCGGCCGGCACCACCTCGAACAAGGGCGCACTTCCCCGCATCGCTACTCCACTCCGGCCTACCCCGCGCAACCCCGCATCTTGGCCGATGCCGGCGCGGTTTTCACGACTGCAAAAACAAAAAAGCCAACCCGTGGGTTGGCTTTTTCAGGTGGCGCGCCCGGAAGGATTCGAACCTCCGACCCCCAAGTTCGTAGCCTGGTGCTCTATCCAACTGAGCTACGGGCGCAGAAGCGGAATTATGCAGAACCGCTTGCTGTGCGTCAACGGAAATTTTCCATCGCCGCGCAGGTTGTTCGGGTTTCGCCGCAAGTGGCGGAGACTGAGGGATTCGAACCCTCGATGGAGCTTTTGACCCCATACTCCCTTAGCAGGGGAGCCCCTTCGGCCTCTCGGGCAAGTCTCCGTGAGGCGAAACCGCGAGCCGGGAAGGATACAGGCAATGCGGCGTTCCGGCAAACCTCAGGACGATTTTTCTTCGTCCCCGCCGGCGTCGCCGCCCTGGATGCGCTGGTAGATCTCTTCGCGGTGGACCGCGACGTCCTTCGGGGCGGTGATGCCGATCCGCACCTGGTTGCCCTTCACGCCGAGCACGGTGACGGTAATCGCATCGCCAATCATCAAGGTCTCGCCGACCCGCCTGGTCAAGATCAACATCGCGCAACTCCCCTGTCGCTGGCTTTCGTGCGCGCCCGACGATACGGGCGCGCAGACGTCCAGTCCGTCCGATCATACTGGCGGGTCTTTGCCCGCGACAACCCAACCAACGGCGGGGGGCGACTCACCCCTGCAGCTTCGCGCGCACCCAGTCCGGCACGCCGGCCAGCGCGGCGACCAGCGCCGGACCGTCCTCGCCACCGCCCTGCGCCATGTCGGGACGACCGCCACCCTTGCCGTTGGTCTGGCGGGCGACGTCGGCCAGCACGTCGCCGGCCTTGATCCTGCCCATCGCGGCGCCGGCCACGCCGGCCACCAGCGCGGCCTTCCCGCCGTCCGTGCCGGCCAGCACCACCACGGCATCGCCAAGCTGCTGCTTCAGCCGGTCGATGGCATCGCGCAGCGCCTTGGCATCGAAGCCTTCCAGGCGGGCCGCCAGCACCTTGATGCCGTCGACGTCCCGCGCTTGGCCGGCCAGGTCACCGGTCGCGCTGGAGGCGGCCTTGGCCTTGAGCTGCTCCAGCTCGCGCTCTAGCTTCTTCTGCCGGTCCAGCAGCGCACGCAGCTTGTCGGCCACATCGCTGGCGTTGCCACCCAGCAACTGCGCGGCCTCCTGCAGGCGGTGCTCTTCGGACGCCACGTGGTCCAGCGCCCCCTGCCCGGTCACCGCCTCGATGCGGCGCACGCCGGCGGACACGCCGCCTTCGGACACGATCTTGAACAGGCCGATGTCGCCCGTGCGGCCGACGTGGGTGCCGCCGCACAGCTCGGTCGAAGTCGGGCCGAAGCGCAGCACGCGCACTTCCTCGCCGTACTTCTCGCCGAACAGCGCCATGGCGCCGAAATCCAGCGCTTCCTGCATGCCCATGTGGCGGACTTCGCCCTCGTGGTTGGCGCGCACCTCGGCGTTGACCCGGCGCTCGATCTCGGCCAGTTCCGCCGCCGTGACCGGCTGGAAGTGGGAGAAATCGAAGCGCAGGCGGTCCGGGGCGACCAGCGAGCCCTTCTGCTGGACGTGGGTGCCCAGCACCTGGCGCAACGCGGCGTGCAGCAGGTGGGTGGCGCTGTGGTTGAGGATGGTGGCGCCGCGACGCGCCGCGTCGACCGCGCCGTGCAGATGGTCGCCCACGCGCAGGCGGCCGAACCGCACTTGCCCGACGTGGCCGTGGAACTGGCCGGCCAGCTTGAGGGTGTCGCGGACGCCGAAGCGGCTCTCGACGCCATCCAGCTCGCCGGTATCGCCGACCTGGCCGCCCGATTCGGCATAGAACGGCGTGGCATCGAGGATCACGATGGCATCCTCGCCCGCCTCCACCACGTCCACCGGCTTGCCGTCCTTGAGCAGCGCCAGCACCGCCAGACTGCCGGCCTCGAGGCCGTCATAGCCCAGGAACCGGGTGGGTGCGAGCCGGGCCACCAGCTCGGCCGGCAGCTGCACGCCGCCGCCGAACTTGCCGGCCGCGCGTGCGGTTTCCTTCTGCTGCGCCATGGCGGCATCGAACCCGGCCACGTCCACCGACATGCCGCGTTCACGCGCCATGTCCTGGGTGAGGTCGAGCGGGAAGCCGTAGGTGTCGTACAGGCGGAAGGCATCGCCACCGGGAATGACGCCGTCGGCCACCTTGGCCGCCACGTCGTCGAAGATACGCATGCCGGCATCGAGCGTTTCGGCGAAGCGCTCCTCCTCGGCCTTGAGCGCGCGCTCGGCGGTGGCGCGGCCGTCCCGCAGCACCGGATAGGCCTCGCCCATCAGGGCGTCTAGGGTGGCGACGAGCTTGTGGAAGAACGGCTCGCGCACGCCCAACATCCAGCCGTGGCGCAGCGCGCGGCGGATGATCCGGCGCAGCACGTAGCCGCGCCCTTCGTTGGAGGGCAGCACGCCGTCGACGATCAGGAAGGCACAGGCGCGGATGTGGTCGGCGATCACGCGCAGCGACTTGTTCTCCAGGTCCGCCGTGCCGGTCAGCTCGGCCGCATGCTTGATCAACGCCTGGAACAGGTCGATCTCGTAGTTCGAATGCACGCCCTGCAGGATCGCAGTGATGCGCTCCAGCCCCATGCCGGTGTCCACGCAGGGCGCGGGCAGCGGCGTCAGGGTGCCGTCCGCGGCGCGGTCGAACTGCATGAAGACGTTATTCCAGATCTCGATGTAGCGGTCGCCGTCCTCGTCGGGCGAGCCCGGGGGACCACCGAAGTGGCTCGGCCCGTGGTCGTAGAAGATCTCGGTGCAGGGGCCGCAGGGACCGGTGTCGGCCATCTGCCAGAAGTTGTCGGAGGCGAACGGGGCGCCCTTGTTGTCGCCGATGCGGATGATCCGGTCTTCCGGCAGCCCGATGTCGTCGCGCCAGATGGCGTAGGCCTCGTCGTCCGTGTGGTAGACGGTGGCCAGCAGGCGCTCCTTCGGCAACTTCCAGACCTCGGTCAGCAGCTCCCAGGCCCAGGCGATGGCGTCCTTCTTGAAGTAGTCGCCGAACGACCAGTTGCCCAGCATCTCGAAGAAGGTGTGGTGGCGGGCGGTGTAGCCCACCGAATCCAGGTCGTTGTGCTTGCCGCCCGCGCGCAGGCAGCGCTGGACGTCGGCCGCGCGCACGTAGCTGCGCTTCTCCGCGCCCAGGAACACGTCCTTGAACTGCACCATGCCGGAGTTGGTGAACAGCAGGGTCGGGTCGTTGCCCGGCACCAGCGGCGCGGACGGCACGATGGTGTGGCCCTTGGAAGCGAAGAACTCGAGGAAGTCGCGGCGGATATCGGAGGTGGTTTTCATGCGGGCATCGGAAGGTGGCGGGCACCAGCGCACCCGCGAGCCGACCAAGATGCGGCCGCGGAACCGAGTTGGCAACCCAATGCCGCCAGTTTACAGGCCGCGCCGGCTCCGTTCCGGACTTATCGACGCCAGCCCGGGGGCCGGCATCGTCCATGCAACGTGCTGCCGCCGCGAGGGCCGACAGCCTCAATCCAGATCGGCGGCCAGCGCCGCCCGGACCTGGGCCATGCCGAAGCCACGCCGCAGCAGGAAATCCGCGGCTTTGCGGCAAGCATCCCGGTCCCCTTCCAGCGCCTGCGAGTGACGCCGTTGCAGCAGCTGGCGGGCATTGTCGATCCAGTCGCCTTCGTACCCGGTCATCGCGGCCTCGACCAGTTCGCCAGGCAAGCCGTGGGTGCCCAGCTCGGCGCGGATGTAGGCCGGCCCGTAACCGCTGCCGGCGCGATTGCGAACCAGGGACGCCGCGAAGCGGGCATCGTCCTGCCAGCCGGCCTCGGCCAACCGGTCGATCGCAGCAGCGGCGTCATCGGCCTCCACGCCGCGCTGCTTGAGCTTGCGGACGAGTTCGTTGCGGGAATGCTCGCGGCGGGTCAACAGGCCGAGCGCCCGCTGGACGGGCGTCGGTTCCGGGCGGCGGCGACGCTTCGGCGCTGACGAGGACACCGCATCGTCGCCGCCGCCGGATGCGGTCACTCGTCGGCGCCGGCGTCGCCTTCCTCGCGCGCGGCGTCCTCGGGCACGAACTTCTCGCGCAACGCGGCTTCCAGCTTCTGCGCGGCGGCCGGGTTCTCCTTGAGGTACTGGCGGGCGTTCTCCTTGCCCTGCCCGATGCGCTCGCCGTCGTAGCTGTACCAGGCGCCGGCCTTCTCGACCAGCTTGGCCTCCACGCCCATGTCGATCAACTCGCCTTCGCGGCTGATGCCCTCGCCGTACAGGATCTCGGTGACGACCTGCTTGAACGGGGGGGCCAGCTTGTTCTTCACGACCTTGATGCGGGTCTGGTTGCCGATGATCTCGTCACCCTTCTTGATGCTGCCGATGCGGCGGATGTCCAGGCGCACCGAGGCGTAGAACTTCAACGCATTGCCGCCGGTGGTGGTTTCCGGGCTCTGGCCCGGCATCATCACGCCGATCTTCATGCGCAGCTGGTTGATGAAGATCACCAGGGTGTTGCTGCGCTTGATGTTGCCGGTCAGCTTGCGCAGGGCCTGGCTCATCAGGCGGGCCTGCAGGCCGGGCAGCTGGTCACCCATCTCGCCCTCGATCTCGGCCTTCGGGGTCAGTGCGGCCACCGAGTCGACCACCACCATGTCCACGGCGTTGGAACGCACCAGCATGTCGGCGATTTCCAGCGCCTGCTCGCCGGTGTCCGGCTGCGACAGGTACAGCTCGTCCAGGTTCACGCCCAGCTTCTGCGCGTAGATCGGATCCAGCGCGTGCTCGGCGTCGATGAAGGCGCAGGTGCCGCCCGCCTTCTGGCACTGGGCGATCGCCTGCAAGGTCAGCGTGGTCTTGCCCGACGACTCCGGCCCGTAGATCTCCACCACGCGGCCCTTCGGCAGGCCGCCGATGCCCAGCGCGATGTCCAGCATCAGCGAGCCGGTGCCGATGGTTTCCACCGCCTCCACCGTGCGATCGCCCATGCGCATCACGGAGCCCTTGCCGAACTGGCGCTCGATCTGGCCCAGGGCCGCCGCAAGCGCGCGCTTCTTGTTCTCGTCCATCGTGGTGCTCCTCAAGTCGGTGATCTCTGGAATGGGGACAGCTTAGGCGGGGCGCGTCGCACGGACTGCGACGCGGGAACGCGAGGGGAAACGTCGCATGGCGAGCAGGGCGTGGGGCATCGGGAAACGCCGGGCGGCGGCTCGGGGTTCCCCGTGCGTACGGGCCGGAACGACGGCCGGATCACGCATTGGGACGCACCAGGCCGCAATAGAGCCCCTCGATGGCGAATTCCTGCCCCGGCTTCACTTCGATGGGGGCGTAGTCCGGGTTGCGCGGCAGCAGGCGGATCCGACCCGACCCGATCTTCAGCAGCTTGACGGTGATTTCATCGTCGATGCGGGCGATGACCACCTGGCCGTTGCGGGCCTCGGAGGTGCGATGCACGCCGATCAGGTCACCGTCGAAGATACCCTCGTCGCGCATGGAGTCGCCCTTGACCTTGAGCAGGTAATCGGGCGTGGGCGAGAACAGCGCGCGATCCATCAGCACCATCCGGTCGCTGCCGATGTCGGCGCCGATCGGCACGCCGGCCGCCACCTGGCCCAGCACCGGCAGCTGCAGGGTGCCGTCGTTCGCGGCCGGCAGGTCCAGCGACTGCTGGGGCGACGCCGGGACCTGCAGCAGGCGGATGCCGCGGGCGCGCCCGGAGACACGCTCGATGACCCCGGCAGCCTCCAGTGCTTCCAGGTGGTACTGGGCACCGCGGAGGCTGAAGGCGAAGGCCTTGGCGATTTCGGTCTGCGACGGGGGCATGCCTTCCGCTTCGAGGCGGTCGGCAATGAAGGCGTGGATGGCGCGCTGGGTGTCGGTCAGGCTCATGGGTAGTAGTAATACTACTACCTTCCTTTGGCGTCAACCGCCCGGGCCACCCATCTGGGCGTCCAGCCCGCGCAGCGCCGCCGCCACGGTCTGCCGGCGCACCGCGTCGCGGTCGCCCGCGAAATGGAAGACCTCGGCACGGGCGTAGCCGCCGCGCCGCTTCCAGCCGATCCACACGGTGCCAACCGGCTTGTCGTCGCTGCCACCGCCCGGACCGGCGATGCCGGTGACCGCGACCGCGATGGTCGCGCCCGAATGCACCAGCGCGCCCGAGACCATCTCCACCACGCACTCGCGGCTGACCGCACCGTGCGTCTCCAGCGTCTGCGGGCGCACGCCCAGCAGCGCCTGCTTCGCCTCGTAGCTGTAGGCGGCCATGCCGCAATCGAACCACGCCGACGAGCCGGGCACGTCGGTCATGCACTTGGCGATCCAGCCGCCGGTGCAGCTCTCGGCCGTGACCAGCATGTGCCGCGTCGCCAGCAGGCGTTCCCCGGTGGCGCGGGACAGCGCGTCGAGTTCGGCGTCGGTGGGAGCGTGCATGGCCGGGATCCGCGGGAGGTGCACGCGTTGTAACGCATGTGGGCCGGAAACAAAACCGGCCCGCTTGCGCGGGCCGGTGGGAGGTGACGCGGCGCCGGGTGCGCCCGGCAATCCTCAATACCGCCAGCGCAGGCTCACCCCGTAGGTGCGCGGCTGGCCGAGGAACGCGTTCCACGAGCCGGTCTGCAGCGGCGCGTCAAAGGCGACCTGCATGTACTCGGCATTGGTCAGGTTCTGCGCCCACAGCTCGACCGCCCAGTCGCCCTTGCGGCCGCCGAGGCTGGCCCGCGCGTTGACGGTGGTGTAGCCCGCCTGCAGCTTCTGCGGGTCGAGGTCGGAACCGGTGTTGTACTCGCTCATGTACTTGGCGCCGACGTGCAGCCGCGCGACCAGGTTGCGGCCCACGTCGAACTCGTAGCCGACCGACGTGGTGGCCGACCACTTGGGCGCGAAGCTGGCGGTGCTGCCCGGCAGCAGCACCAGGTCCGTGTCCGGCAGCAAGTCGTCGCCGTACTTGGTGGTGGCGTAGGTCAGGCCGCCCTGCAGGAACAGCCCGCCGCGCTGGTACAGCACTTCGGCGTCAACGCCGCGCGACGTGACCTTGGGGATCGAGCGCACCACGAAGCTGGTGCCCAGGAAGCTGTTGAGCTGGAAGTCGCTGTAGGTCTGGTGGAACAGCGTCGCGTTGAGCAGCAGGTTGCCGCCCAGCCACGTGGTCTTGGCGCCCAGCTCGTAGCTGTCGACGAACTCCGCCGGGAACGAGGTGTCGTCCACCGGCACGATGCCGCTGGTGCCGCTGGACAGGCCGGTATTCGACTGCACGCGATCGAGGTTGAAGCCGCCGCCCTTGTAGCCGCGCGCCGCGGAGGCATAGGTCATCACGTGCGGGTTCCAGCGGTAGGCCGCCTTCACGGTGCCGGACCATTCGCCTTCCGACGTGTCCTGCTCGGTGTGCCTGCCGTTGTGCGCCACGTTGGTCCACGGCAGGCAGGAGAAGCCGACCACCTGCGGCGCCGCCGCCGAGGCTTGGGCGACGGTGAGGCCGCGTGCGACCAGCGCGGCCACGACCTGGGCCGGGTTGGCGAGCATCGACGCGCAGCCCAGGCCGCCGTTCGGATTGCTGTAGGACGACGACAGCGACTTGTCCTCGCGGGTGTAGCGCAGGCCGACGGTCAGGTCGAACGCGTCGGTGGCATGCCAGGTGTTGTTGGTGAACAACGCCAGGCTCTTGGCGTTCTGCGCGTAGCGGTCCTTCGCGCCCTGGCCAAGGAAGACCGTGCCGAACGGTCGCCCGGACGCCTGCGACAGGAACAGCGGCGCGGTCGGGCTGGTCGCCAGCAGCGGGTTGATGCGGCTCAGCAGCGCGATCGACAGGTAGGGCTCGTACGCGGCGCCGATGCGGTAGGCCTCGTTGCGGTCCAGGTCCTCGTTCGAATAGAACGCACCCACCATCCAGTCGACGGTGTCGGTGGCGCCGGTCAGGCGGAACTCCTGGCTGAAGGTGTCGAAGGCGCTGTAGTTGTCGTCCTTCGTGGGCTCGCGGTACAGCAGATCGGCGGTGCTGAAATCGAAATCGAGGCCGTTGGCCGAGCTCCACTGGCGCTTGGCGGTGACCGAGGTCAGGGTGGCGCCGTCGAACCACGGCGTGATCCAGTCGGCCTGCAGCGACACGCCCCGGTCCTTGATGTGCTGGCCGGTGCTGCGGTTGCTCCAGGCCTGGCGGGCGTACGGATCGGCAACCGGGGCGACACCGGAGTCCGGGGCCAGCGCATCGAGGATGGCGGCGGTGGGCCCGCGGATGATGGTCACGCCGGTGCAGCAGTCCTCGGTGCGGTTGGTGACGTCCGCGGCGAAGTTGAGCGTCAGGTTGTCGGTGGGATCCCAGCGGAACTGCGCCCGCACGGTGCCGAAGTCCTGGTTGAAGTCGTCGGTTTCGGCGCGCGGGCCGGCGCCGGTGTGCACGTCGATGTAGCCGTCGCGGGCACGCTGGGCGGCGTAGATGCGGAACGCGGAGCGGTCGCCGATCGGGAGGTTCAGGCTGCCGGCCAGGCCGATCGCCCCGTAGTTGCCCATGGTGAACTCGACGTCGGCGGCGGGCTCGAAGCCCGGGCGCTTGGTGACCACGTTGATCACGCCGGCCGAGGTGTTCTTGCCGAACAGGGTGCCCTGCGGCCCCTTCAGCACCTCGATCCGCTCCAGCTCGCCGAGATCGCCGAACCCCACGCCGTTGCGCGGGCGGTACACGCCGTCGATCACCACGCCCACCGACGACTCCAGGCCGGCGTTGTCGCCCACCGTGCCGATGCCGCGGATACGCGCGGTGGTCAGCGCCTCGCTCTGGGTGCTGGTCACGGTCAATCCCGGCACCAGCACCTGCAGGTCCTTCACGTCGCGCACGCCGGCATCCTGCAGGGTCTGTTCGGACAGCGCGGTCACGACCACCGGCACGTCCTGCATGACCTCTTCGCGCTTCTGCGCGGTCACCACCAGGGTGTCGAGGGTCTTCGCTTCCTGCGACTGCGGCGGCGAGGCGTCCTGGGCCATCGCCGGCAGGGCGAACATGGAAACCAGTCCGACGACGACGGCGGCGGACAATGCACAACGTTGCGGCTGCATGCGAAGCATAGGATCCCCCACGAGAGATGGTGTTGCGATGCGCTGGCGACGACACGCCCTGCCCCGGAACCGGGGCGGGTGGCCAGTGGGGGTTGGCCGGAAGCCATGACGCTAGCACAGCCGGAATGGGCCGGATAGCGGGGGTTCGCGGGACGAAGGAACCCGCGCGACCGACCCTTCGGGCAAACTACCCGGCCCTCCCCCGACCGACCCACGGATGGCCGCCGAGCACACCCCCCTGATGAAGCAGTACTTCGCCGCCAAGGCGGAGCATCCGGACGTGCTGCTGTTCTTCCGCATGGGCGACTTCTACGAGCTGTTCTACGACGACGCCCGCAAGGCGGCGCGGCTGCTGGACATCACCCTGACCCAGCGCGGGCAGTCGGGCGGCCAGCCGATCCCGATGGCCGGCGTGCCCTACCACGCCGTCGAGGGCTACCTGGCGCGGCTGGTGGCACTGGGCGAATCGGTGGCGATCTGCGAGCAGATCGGCGACCCGGCGGCAGCCAAGGGCCTGGTGGAACGCAAGGTGGTGCGCATCGTCACGCCGGGCACGGTGACCGACGAGGCGCTGCTGGACGAACGCCGCGACACCCTGTTGCTGGCGGTCACCCGCGGCAAGCACGGCTACGGCCTGGCCTGGGCGGACTTGGCCAGCGGCCGCCTGCGCGCCAACGAGGTGGCCGGCGAGGACGCGCTGGAGGCCGAGCTCGCCCGCCTGCAGCCCGCCGAGACGCTGGTGCCCGACGAGGATGGCTGGCCACCCTCCGTGCTCGAAGCGCGCGGCCTGCGCCGCCGGCCGCCGTGGCTGTTCGATGCCGACAGCGGGCGCCGCCAGCTGCTGCAGTTCTTCGGCGTGCACGACCTGACCGCCTTCGGGCTGGACGACCGGCCGCTGGCCGTCGCCGCGGCTGCCGCGGTGCTGGGCTACGTGGAAGAAACCCAGAAGCAGCGGCTGCCGCACCTGCGCGGCATCGCGCTGGAGACCAGCGACGAGGCGATCGCGATGAACGCCGCCACCCGCCGCCACCTGGAACTGGATTCGCGCGTCGACGGCGACGTGAAAGCCACCCTGCTGGGCGTGCTGGACAGCACCGTGACGCCGATGGGCGGGCGGCTGCTGCGGCGCTGGCTGCACCGGCCGCTGCGCGACCGCCGCACCGTGGGCGAGCGCCACCATGCGGTGCAGGCGCTGCTGGATGCCCGCGCCGACGAGGCATTGCGCGACGCGTTCCGCGGCCTCGGCGACATGGAGCGCATCCTGTCGCGCGTGGCCCTGCGCAGCGCGCGCCCGCGCGACCTGTCCACCCTGCGCGACGGCCTGGCCCTGCTGCCGGCGGTGCGCGCGATCCTCGCGCCGCTGGATTCGCCGCGGCTGCAGGCACTGCACGCCGAGCTGGGCGAACACGCGGACACCGCGGCGCTGCTGCAGCGCGCGATCATCGAGCAGCCGCCCCTGCTGGCCCGCGACGGCGGCGTGATCGCCGACGGGTTCGATGCCGACCTGGACGAGCTGCGCCGGCTGTCCACCCACGCCGATCAGTTCCTGGTGGACCTCGAGGCGCGTGAGCGCGCGGCCACCGGCATCGCCACGCTCAAGGTCGGCTACAACCGCGTGCACGGCTACTTCATCGAGATCAGCAAGGGCCAGAGCGACAAGGCGCCGGTGCACTACACCCGCCGCCAGACCCTGACCGGCGCGGAGCGCTACATCACCGAAGAGTTGAAGGCCTTCGAGGACAAGGTGCTGTCCGCGCGCGAGCGTTCGCTGGCGCGCGAGAAGCTGCTCTACGACGGCGTGCTCGACGCGCTCAACGCCGTGCTGGAACCGCTGCGCCACTGCGCGCTGGCGCTGAGCGAACTGGACGTGCTGGCCGGCTTCGCTGAGCGCGCCCAGGCGCTGGACTGGAGCAGGCCGACGCTGCACGAGGAGCCGGGCCTCCGCATCGAGCGCGGCCGCCACCCGGTGGTGGAAGCACTGCGCGACGCGCCGTTCGAACCGAACGATCTCGTCTTCGATGACGCCACGCGCATGTACGTCATCACCGGCCCGAACATGGGCGGCAAGTCCACCTTCATGCGACAGAACGCGCTGATCGTGCTGCTGGCCTGCATCGGCAGCTTCGTGCCGGCCGCGAGCGCGGAGATCGGGCCGATCGACCGCATCCTCACCCGCATCGGCGCCGGCGACGACCTCGCCCGCGGCCAGTCCACCTTCATGGTGGAGATGAGCGAGACCGCCTACATCCTCCACCATGCCACCGAGCAGTCGCTGGTGCTGATGGACGAGATCGGTCGCGGCACCTCCACGTACGACGGCCTGGCGCTGGCCGACGCGGTGGCGCGCCAACTGGCATCGACCAACCGCAGCTACACGCTGTTCGCCACGCACTACTTCGAGCTGACCGCGCTGGCCGAACCCGGCAGCGGCATCGCCAACCTGCATCTGGACGCGGTGGAGCACGGCGAGGCACTGGTGTTCATGCACGCAGTGCGCCCCGGCCCCGCCAACCGCAGCTTCGGGTTGCAGGTGGCGGCGCTGGCCGGCCTGCCCAAGCCCGCGCTGCAGCAGGCCCGCGCGCGCCTGTCCGAACTGGAATCGCAGAACCGCGACACCCCGTCGGTGTCGATGGCCGCCCCCGCGTTGGACCAACCGCAGCAGTTCGGGCTGTTCTCGCCGTCCTCGGCCGCGCTGGACGCCTTGGCGGCGCTGGACCCGGACGAGCTGACGCCCAAGCAGGCGCTGGAGGCCCTGTACCGGCTGAAAGCGCTGGCCTGACGGAAGAGCGGCGCGATCGGCGCCGCCCTCCGGATAGGAAGAAGCTATCGAAGGATTCAGATCATTCGATTTTCCTTCCCTATCGGATAGGAGGACAGTGGCGGCACATCCCAGCCGCCCCGAGGTCCACCATGTCCACCCCGTCGAAATGCCCGTTCCACGCCGCCAGCACCGGCACCACCAACAAGGACTGGTGGCCGAACCAGCTGCGCCTCGAGTTGCTCAGCCAACACTCGGAGAAGTCCAATCCGCTGGGCAAGGGCTTCGATTACCGCGAGGAGTTCCGCAAGCTGGACTACGCGGCGCTGAAGCGCGACCTGCACGCGCTGATGACCGACTCGCAGGACTGGTGGCCGGCGGATTTCGGCAACTACGCGGGCCTGATGATCCGCATGGCCTGGCACAGCGCCGGCACCTACCGCGTGGGCGATGGCCGCGGTGGCGCCGGCCGTGGCCAGCACCGCTTCGCGCCGCTGAACTCCTGGCCGGACAACACCAACCTGGACAAGGCGCGCCGCCTGCTGTGGCCGATCAAGCAGAAGTACGGCCAGCGCATCTCCTGGGCCGACCTGATGATCCTGGCCGGCAATGTCGCGCTGGAATCCGCCGGCTTCCAGCCGTTCGGCTTCGCCGGCGGCCGCGAGGACGTGTGGGAGCCGGACCTCGACGTGTCGTGGGGCAACGAGACCGAGTGGCTGGCCGGCAGCCAGACGCCCGGCAGCCGCTACGCCGGGAGCAAGCCGGGCGAGCGCACGCTCGACAACCCGCTGGCCGCCGTGCAGATGGGCCTGATCTACGTGAACCCGGAAGGCCCGGACGGCAACCCCGACCCGGTCGCCGCCGCGCGCGACATCCGCGAGACCTTCGCCCGCATGGCGATGGACGACGAGGAGACCGTCGCCCTGATCGCCGGCGGCCACACGATCGGCAAGACCCACGGCGCCGCCCCGGCCTCGCACGTGGGCACCGAGCCGGAAGGCGCGGCGCTGGAGCAGCAAGGCTTCGGCTGGACCAGCAGCTACGGCAGCGGCAAGGGCAAGGACACCATCACCTCCGGCCTGGAGGTGACCTGGACCCGCACGCCCGTGCAGTGGAGCAACGACTACTTCCAGTTCCTGTTCGACTACGAGTGGGAGCTGGAGAAGAGCCCGGCCGGCGCGCACCAGTGGGTGGCCAAGGGCGCCGACGCGATCATCCCCGGCCCCACGCCGGACGCGCCGCCGCGCAAGCCCACCATGCTGACCACCGACCTCTCGCTGCGCTTCGATCCGGCGTACGAGAAGATCTCGCGCCGCTTCCGCGACGACCCGCAGGCCTTCGCCGATGCGTACGCGCGCGCGTGGTTCAAGCTGACCCATCGCGACCTGGGCCCGAAGGCGCGCTACCTGGGTCCGGAAGTGCCGGCCGAGGACCTGCTGTGGCAGGACCCGCTGCCCGCACCGACCTGC
This sequence comes from Thermomonas sp., assembly GCA_036405455.1. Lineage (GTDB taxonomy): Bacteria > Pseudomonadota > Gammaproteobacteria > Xanthomonadales > Xanthomonadaceae > Thermomonas. The sequence continues at coordinate 51,906 of DASWXO010000043.1, forward strand.
CATCCCAGCCCCGCCGATATCGCCGCGATGAAGGTGAAGATCGCCACATCGGGCCTCAGCGTCGCCCAGCTGGTGTCGGTGGCCTGGGCCTCGGCGTCCACCTTCCGCGGCGGTGACAAGCGCGGCGGTGCCAACGGCGCGCGCCTGCGGTTGGCGCCGCAGAGGGATTGGGCGGTCAACGCCACCGCGCGCACCGCGCTGCCGGTGCTGGAAGCGATCCAGCAGGAGGCCGGCACGCTGTCGCTGGCGGACGTGATCGTGCTGGCCGGCGGCGTGGGCATCGAGCTGGCCGCCAAGGCGGGGGGCCTGGAGGTCACGGTGCCCTTCACGCCGGGCCGGGTGGACGCCAGCGCCGAGCAGACCGACGTCGAGTCCTTCCGCTACCTGGAACCGTTCGCCGATGGCTTCCGCAACTACGCCCGCCCGGGTTCGGAAGCGACCGCCGAACACCTGCTGGTGGACAAGGCACAGCTGCTCACCCTCACCGCGCCGGAGATGACGGCGCTGGTCGGCGGCCTGCGCGTGCTGGGCGCGAACTTCGACGGCGGCCGCCACGGCGTCTTCACCGACCGCCCGGGCGTGCTCAGCAACGACTTCTTCGTGCACCTGTTGGACATGGCCACCGAATGGAAGCAGGTCGGCGACCACTACGAAGGCCGCGACCGCAAGACCGGCGCGCTGAAGTTCACCGGCACCCGGGTCGACCTGGTGTTCGGCGCCCACTCGGTCCTGCGTGCGCTGGCCGAGGTCTATGCCAGCGCCGATGGTGCGCGCAAGTTCGTGGACGACTTCATCGCCGCGTGGACCAAGGTGATGGAGCTGGACCGCTTCGACCTGCGCTGAGTCGGGACGCACCGGCGCGGCCCCCCGCCGCGCCGGTGGCATCCGATCCCCTACACTGCGCGGCGGTATAGGCCGTCGCACGGGGATCGCACCATGCAATCAAGTCCGGAGTTTTTCGTCGGCTGGGGCACCCTGTCCCTCATCAACGCCGGCCTTGCACAGTCCAAGGGCCGCAGCGGCTTCGGCTGGTGGTTCGCATCGCTGTTCGTCGGCCCCCTGGCCACGCTGCTGATCGTCGCGCTGCCCGCCCCCGCCGCGCGGCGCTGACCGTACCGCGCCGGTCCGCCCCACCCGTCAGTCAGGCAACGCCCGAGGGCAGCGCCTGCACGAGGTCGTCCCACAGGTCCTCCACGTCCTCGATGCCCACCGACAGGCGCAGCAGGCCCGGCGTGATGCCGGTGGCGGCCTTCACCGCATCGTCCACCACGCGGTGGGTCAGGCCCGCGGGATGCTGGATCAGCGTGTCCACCGAGCCCAGGCTCACCGCCGGCGTCATCACCCGCACCGCCGCCATCACCGCGGCCGCGGCCGCATGGCCGCCGCGCAGCTCGAACGCCATCAGGCTGCCCGATCCGCGCATCTGCGTGCCCACGAGGTGCCCGTTGTTGGCGCCGGCCAGGCCCGGATAGAACACCCGCGCCACCGCGGGGTGGTCCTGCAGCCGGCGCGCCAGCACCTGTGCATTGGCCTGCGCTGCCTCCACCCGCAGCTTGAGCGTGGGCAGGCCGCGATGCAGCAGGTAAGCGCCCAGCGGATGCAGCAGGCCGCCGGTCGCGGCGCGCACGGTCCGCAGTGGCGCCGCGTGCGCGTCATCGCAGCAGACCACTCCGGCGATCACGTCGCCGTGGCCACCGAGGAACTTGGTGGCGCTGTGCAGGACGTAGGTCGCGCCCAGCGCGGCGGGCTGCTGCAGCACCGGCGTCGCGAAGGTGGAATCCACCAGCACCGGCACGTCTCCGGCGGCCTCCACCACGGCGCGGATGTCGACCAGGTCCAACGTGGGATTGGCCGGGGTTTCGATCACCACCAGCGCGGTGTCGGGCCGCCGCCGCGCGGCGATCTCCTCCGCCTTCACGAACTCCGCCTCCAGCCCGCACAGGCCGCTGGCCAGCAGGTGGTCGGAGGTGCCGTACAGCGGGCGCACCACCAGCACGTGCCTGCCGTGCTGCCCGCGCGCCAGCAGCACCGCGGTCATCGCGGCCATGCCGGAGCCGAAGGCCACGCAGGCCTCGGTGCCCTCCAGCGCCGCGACCGCCTGCTCGGCGCGGGCGACGGTGGGGTTGTGCAGGCGGGCGTAGATCGGATTGGCCGCGCTGGCGCTGCCGCCGACCAGGGCATCGAAGCTGGCGCTGCCCACCGCAAGATCGGCCACCGGGTAGGTGGTGGACAGGTCCAGCGGCGGGGCGTGCACGCACAGCGCGCCGAAGTCGTCGCGGCCGGCATGGACGGCGGTGGTCTGGAAACGGTGCATGGCGACCTCGGATGCGCTGGGATGTCGCTATCCTAGAAGCCTGTTCGACGCTGAAACTTCCAACCGAACGATATTTCGAGATGCTGGCAAACGACCATGCTTGACCGAACCGACTACGCCTTGCTCCGCCTGCTGCGGAAGAATGCACGCCTGCCCAACAAGGACCTGGCGGACAAAACCGGCATCGCGCCGTCCACCGCGCTGGAACGCGTGCGACGGATGCGCGAGGCGAAGATCCTGCTGGGCTACCACGCCGAAATCGCGCCCGAGGCGCTCGGCATCGGCCTGCAGGCGATGGTTTCGGTGCG
>DASWXO010000044.1:0-2280 GCA_036405455.1 Thermomonas sp.
CGACATCGCTCCAGATGTGCAGCTCGTCGGCGTTGAACAGGCTGGCGAAGATCGCCGCGGAATAGTCGCTGCCGTTGCGGCCCAGCGTGGTGGGCAGGCCGTGTTCGTCGCGGGCGACATAGCCGGTCACGTTGACACGCGCCTGTGGGTGGCGCGCGCGCCAGTCGGCCAGCAGCGCCGCGCTGGCATCCCAGTCGACCACCGCGCCGAGGTCGGTATGGCGCACCACCAGTACCTCGCGCGCGTCGAGCAGGGCGTAGTCGCCGCCGCGTTCCAGCAGGTGCGCATGCAGCATCGACGTCGAGAGCACTTCGCCCATGCCCTGGATGCGCTCCAGCGCAGTGCGGCCCGGCTGGCGCAGCAGCGAGCTGGCCTGCAGCAGCTCGGCCAGCTCGCCGCAGAGCGCGTCGATCCGCGCCAGCACTGCATCGGGCTGCGCCAGTAGTTCCCGCGCGGTGTCGCGGTGGCGCTGGCGCAGCGCGGCCAGCCCCTCCTGCCAGTCACCGCCGCCGGTGGCGGCTTCACCCAGTGCAACCAGCGCGTTGGTGGTGCCGTGCATCGCCGAGGTGACGGCGATCTGTCGCGCAGCGCCATCGGCCAGCAGCAGGTCGGCAACATGGCGGATACGCCCGGCATCGGCCAGCGAACTGCCGCCGAACTTGTGCGCGCGGCAAACGGGTTTTGGCGGTGCGGGTTGCGAGGAATCCATGGAGCCTCCGGTGGAAGCCCCGCGTCGCGTGGAGTCGGGATTCGCGCCCCGCCTCTTCGCTGCGGGGGCCGTGTGTCTGGGATGGTTTATCCAGGCATGACCGACCGCACCGGCGTGGTACCGGTGGTAATGGTCGTGGTGGTGGTCATGCGGCGGGACATGGGTCGACTCTGCTGCACTGCAGCGAGGGCTGTCAAGCGGTGGTTTCGGATGGAACCGCTTGTTCCGGCTCGCCGCAGCGCGCCGCCACCACCGCCGTCGCGGTCATGTCGCCGGTGACGTTGCCCACGGTGGCCAGCACGTCGGGGATGGCGTCCACCGCCATCAGCACCGGCAGCGGCGCAATCGGCAGGCCCATCGCGGTAGTCACCGGCAGGTTGGTGGCGAGGAAGATCGCCTGTCCCGGAAGGCCCACCGAGCCCATGCTGACCAGCACGCTGAGCGCAACGCCCGTGGCCAGCTGCGCCGCCGTCAGGTCCACGCCCAGCGCCCAGGCGATGAAGCAGGCGGTGGCGATGTACTGGATCGGCGAGGTGATGCGGAACAGCGATACCGCCATCGGCAGCACCAGTCCGGACACGCGGGCAGGGATGCCCAGCCGGTTCTGCGCGCTGTCCAGCATTGCCGGCAGTGTGGCCAGCGACGACTGCGTGCTGGCCGCGACAGCCTGCACCGGCACCAGCCCGCCCATGAAGTGTCCGAACCGGCGCTTGCCCACGGTGACCGCCACCGCGATCAGGAACACCACTGCCAGCACGTACAGCGCGCACTCCAGCAGGATGTAGATGCCCAGCGCCTGCAGCATGCCGAGGCCGGCGCGCGCGGTCAGCGCCAGCACCAGCGCGAAGATGCCCACCGGCGCGGCCCACAGCACCCAGTGCACGATCACGATCATTGCGTCGCTGATCGCCTTCAGCAGGCCCACCACCTGCGCGCGCGGCTCGGGCGCAAGGCGGGTCAGGGCGAAGCCGAAGAACAGCGCGAACGTCACCAGCGGCAGCATCGCCGAGGCCGCGGCGGCGGAAACGGCATTGCTGGGGACAAGTGCGACGAGGGCCTCGGCCCAGCCGCCGGCGGGGGGCGCGATGTCCTGCGCATGGCCACGCAGTGCGGCGGCCACGGCCGGATCGGGCTGCAGCATCGACAGCGCCAGCGGCGCCAGCACGGCGGCCATCGCGGCGGCGGCGGCCAGCAGCACCACGAAGCTGACGATGGCCTGCCGCGCGACCCGCCCGGAATGGGCGGCATCGCTGGCCTGGTTGATGCCCACCACCACCAGCGCGAACACCAGCGGCACCACGGTCATCTGCAGGGCGTTCAGCCAGAGCTTGCCGAACGGCTCGACGACGGCGGCGATCCGCAACCCGGTATCCGGCGCCAGCCATGCCAGCAGGATGCCGAGGACGATACCGGCGACCAGGCCGGTCAGCACGCGTGCGGTCTGGCTCACGGACGGGCCTCCTGCGCGGTGATTTCCGGCAGTTTCCAATCCTGTCTCAGCGCCGCGTACTGGGCCTTGGGCAACAGCACGAACACCGGCTTGCGGCGCGCATCCAGCCACGCCAGCAGCG
>DASWXO010000045.1:0-3490 GCA_036405455.1 Thermomonas sp.
GATGTTCCCGCAGCACGGCGGGTTGGGCGAGACGCTGCTACGGCAGGCCGATGCCGCGCTGTACCGGGCCAAGCACGCCGGCCGCAACCGGGTGGAAACCGCGGCGAACGATGTCGCCGTGGTTCAGGCCGTGGCGCCGTAACGCGCCTTCAGCATCGCGTAGGCGCTACGCAGTGCGAGCGCTTCGCCGCCGGCCGGACGACCGGCGCGGTCGCTGTCGTTCCACGCATACACGTCCAGATGGGCCCACGGCAGGCCGTCCGGCACGAAACGCTCCAGGTAAAGCGCAGCGGTCACGGCACCGGCCATCCGCGAACCCGCGTTCGCGAGGTCGGCGATGCCGCTGGTCAGGTAGCGCAGGTAGGGGCGCCATAGCGGCATCCGCCACACCGGGTCGCGCATGCGTTCGCCGGCGGCGATCCAGTCGTTGGCCACGCGGTCGTTGTTGGCGAACAGCGCCGGCAGGTCCGGGCCCAGCGCGATGCGCGCGGCGCCGGTGAGCGTAGCGAAATCCAGCAGCAGCTCCGGCGACTGCTCGCCGGCATAGGTCAGCGCGTCGCACAGGATCACGCGGCCTTCGGCATCGGTGTTGTCGATCTCCACGCTGACGCCCTTGCGGGTGGCGATCACTTCGCCGGGGCGGAACGCGTTGGGGCCGATGCTGTTCTCCACCGCCGGCACCAGCAGGGTCAGCCGCACGGGCAACTGGCGCGCCATCACCAAGCGGGCCAGCGCGATCGCGTGCGCGGCACCGCCCATGTCCTTCTTCATGTTGCGCATGCCGTCGGATGGTTTGATGTCCAGGCCGCCGGTGTCGAAGCACACCCCTTTGCCGACCAGCGCCACGTGCGGCGCCGAGGTGTCGCCCCAGCGCAGCGCGATCAGGCGCGGCGCGCGGTGCGACGCGCGGCCCACGGCGTGGATGGCGGGGAAGTTCTGGGTCAGCAGCGCGTCGCCGGCGATCACCTCGATCTCCGCGCCGTGCGTGGCGGCGAGCTCGCGCACCGCGGCTTCCAGCTCATCCGGGCCCATGTGCTCGGTGGGCGTGTTGACCAGGTCACGCACCTGCAGGCTGGCGGCCAGCAGGTCCATCGCTTCGGCATCGGCTTGCGCCAGCACCAGCCGCGCGGGCTTGCGCGCGGGCTGCTTGTAGCGGTCGAACTTGTAGCTGCCCAGGCCCCAGCCCAGTTGCAGCGCGGTGCGCGCCTCGGCGGGCAGGTCGGTGGCCAGCCGCCAATCGCCGGCCGGCAGGCCGAACGGCGCATGTGCATACGCGTACGGGTCCAGCGCATCGCCGATGCCGATGACCGCCCCCGCGAGGCCGTCCTCGCCCGGCAGCAGCACCAGCGAACCCGCGCCGGCCGTGAAACCCTGCGCGTCGATCCACGCGTTCACCGCGGGCGACTGCGTGGCGCGCCAGGCGGCGAGCTGCGTGCGGTCCAGCACGTGCAACGCGCGGGCGGTGGTGGAGGCGTCGGTGTAGGCGAGGGCAGCGCTCATGCGGCAGCGTGTTCCGTGGCGAAAGAAGGATGCGCGTCCAGCCAGTCGGCCAGCGCGGTGAGGGTGGCGAATTCGAGGTCCGGGCGCAGCGTGGCATCGGTCCACACTTGCGGGTGGCCGTCGTGGTCTTCAGGCCGGTTGATCCAGCAGCTGCGCAGCCCGGCGCGCGCGGCGCCGATCACGTCCATCTCGATGTGGTCGCCGACGTGCAGCACTTCGCCCGGCGGCACGCCCAGGCGCTCGCAGGCGGCGTGGAAGATGCTGGCCTCGGGCTTGGCGGCGCCGTGTTCGCGCGAGTGGATCTGGTGGGCGAACAGGTGGCCCAGGCCGATCCGCTGCAGGTCGGCGTTGCCGTTGGTCACCGCGGCCACCGGCAGGCGGGCGGCAATCCGTTCCAGCGCGGGCAGGGCGTCGGGGTAGTACTCCACCTGGTTGCGGGCGGCGTAGAAGGTCTCGTACGCGGGCTCCAGCAGGGCCAGATCGGCGCCGCTCTCGCGCAGGGCATGTTCGAGGGTCATCCGGCGCAGCAGGCTGAGGTCGTGCTTGTGCTGGGGGTGGGCGGCGAACACGGCGTCGCGGACGGCGCGCATGCGTTCGACGGGGAACTGTTCCGCGGTGGCGGGGCTGTGTTCGCGCAGCCAGTCGTCGAGCACGCGTTCGATCCGGACGCCGATGGGGGCGAACGGCCACAGGGTGTCGTCGAGGTCGAGGGTGATGGCGCGGACGGGAAAGCTCATCGGGGCGATTTTACACGCGGTGCCGGGGGCGCCTTCACTGGGCGGGGCAGGGGTGCGCGGGGGCGCTGTGAGCGCGATACGCACATCCGGCGATGAGCGCATTGGGTTCATGGGTTTGCTTAGGCATGGCGGTGGGTTTTGGATGGTGCCGCTCGCCGCGGGGGCCCTACTTTTCTTTGCTTGTGCAAAGAAAAGTAGGCAAAAGAAACACCCCCGGCGGTCCGCCCGCCGCTGCGCGGCGGGTGCGCAGTCCCGGCGGGAATTTTCGGCGGGGGCCTCCTGCCCCGGCCGAAAACGGCGCAAATCCTTGTGCGCCGCCCTGCGGGTTTTACCCGCCGTGACTGCCGGACCTAAAGGAGCCCCAAGAGCCGCGCCTGACAGATCGACGGGCGCCGTGGCTTTGCTCCTGCTTTGCTTTCGCTTCTGCCTTCAGGTCCCCATGAGGCACGGCGAGGGGGCCGGGTAAAACCCGAAGGGCGCCGCCCTGGATGGGCGGCGTTTTCGTATGGCACATGGATGTGCCTTACGAAAATTCCCGGGCCGCTCGCGGACCCGGAGCGAAGCGCAGGGCGTGCCGCCTGGGGTGTGTTTCTTTGCTCCTTTCTTTGCACAAGCAAAGAAAGGAGGCCTCCGCGGCGAGCGGCACCATGCTCGAACGGCGAGAACTCCGGCGCCGCAGGCCCGCAAAGCAACGAGATCACTCCAACAACCGCGCCCACCCCTCCATCCCTTCCACCCGCGCCAGCACCAGCTTCACGCACACCAACAGCGGCACCGCCAGCAACAACCCGATGATTCCCCACAGCCACCCGAACAACATCAGCGCCAAGATCAACACCAGTGGCGACAGCGCCATCCGCCTGCCCAGGATGATCGGCGTGACGATCTGCCCCTCGATCGTGTGCAGCACCAGATAGGCGACCGCCGGCAGCATCGACTGGAACGGCTCCTCGAAACTGATGAAGCCCACCAGCAGCATCGCCACGATCCCGATCAACGGCCCCACGTACGGCGCGAAGTTCAACAGCGCCGCCATCGTGCCCCACAGCAGCGCCTCGGCCAGCGGCAGGCCCAGCAGGTACAGCACGCCGGCGAACACGAAGCCCACCACCGTGTTGATCACGCTGATCGTCAGCACGTAGCGCGACACCTCGCGCTCGATGGAATGCAGGATGTCCACGGTGAACTTCTTCTGCTGCCGCCCCGGCAACAACGCGATCGCGTTGCGCTGCAGGTTCTCGCCATAGACCATG
>DASWXO010000046.1:0-27010 GCA_036405455.1 Thermomonas sp.
CGAGCAGCGCGCCAAGTTCGGCTTCCTGCTGGACGCGCTGAAGTACGGCGCGCCGCCGCACGGCGGCATCGCCTTCGGCATCGACCGCATCGCCGCGCTGATGGCCGGCACCGAGTCGATCCGCGACGTCATCGCCTTCCCGAAGACCACCAGCGCGCAGTGCCTGATGACCGATGCGCCGTCGCCGATCGCGGACGCGCAGCTGGCCGAAGTGCACGTGCAGGTGCGGCCGCAGGCGTGAGCGCCACGATCCGCCGCGCCGCGCCCGCCGATGCCGCCGTGCTGGCGGAGCTGGGTGCGGCGACGTTCGTGGAGACCTTCGGGCATCTCTACACGCCGGAGGACCTGCGCGCTTTCCTGGAGGAGAGCCACAGCGTCCCGGCCTATGCCGGGGTGCTGGCGGATCCGGCCTACGCGCTTTGGCTGGCCGAAGACGAGGCGGGGCGCGCCATCGGCTATGCGCAGGCCGGCCCCTGCGGGCTGCCGCACGCCGACGTGCGCCCGGAAGACGGCGAGCTGAAGCGGCTCTACGTCCGCGCCGGCACCCAGAACGCCGGTACCGGCCGTGCGCTGATGGATGCGGCGATGGCGTGGCTGCTGCGCAATGGCCCGCGCACGCTGTGGATCAGCGTGTGGTCGGAGAACCTTGGCGCCCAGCGTTTCTATGCCCGCTACGGCTTCGCCTTCGCCGGCGAATACGCATTCATCGTGGGCGAACAGCGCGATCGCGAATTCATGTACCGGCGGGAGCCCGCCCCCGCGTGATCCGACGGGTCCTGCTGCTGCACGGCCTGTTCAACCCGGCCTGGTGGCTGGCCCCGTTGGCGAGCGGCCTGCGCAAGGCGGGCCTGGAGGCCGATGTCTTCGGCTATCCGACATTGGCCGGCGGACCGGAGCAGGCCATCGTGCGGCTGCAGGCCCGGCTGCGCGCCGCGCCCGTCGATGCCATCGTGGGCCACAGCCTGGGCGGCCTGGTCGCGCTGGAGGCCCTGCGCCGCATGCCCGACGCGGGCGTGGCCCGGGTGGTCTGCCTGGGTTCGCCGCTGCGCGGCAGCGCGGTCGCGGCCGGGTTGGCGGACCGCCGCTGGGGCGCCGTCCTGCTGGGCCGCAACGCGGCGCTGCTGCGCGCAGGCGTCCCCGCCTGGGAGGGGGTGGCCACGGTCGGCGTGGTGGCCGGTCGTACCCCGCGTGGGGTGGGGGGGTTGTTCGCGGAACTGGATGGGGAGCACGATGGCACGGTGGCGGTGGCCGAGACCCGGCTGCCCGGGATCGCCGCGCACTGCGTGGTCGCGGCCAGCCACACCGGGCTCGTGGCGTCGATCGAGGCCAGGCGGCAGATCCTGCGATTCCTGCGGGAGGGCCGATTCGAGCCCGCCGTCGGATCGCCGGCCGTATAATCCGCCGCTTCGCCCAACCGGCCGGATATTGTCATGGGACGTGGCCCTTCCATCGAAGCCCGCAAGAACGCGCAAGACGCGCAGCGCGGCAAGATTTTCACCAAGATCATCCGCGAGATCTCCGTCGCGGCGCGCGCCGGTGGCGGTGATCCGTCCGGCAACCCGCGGCTGCGCGCGGCGATCGACAAGGGCCTGGACGTCAACATGTCCAAGGACGTCATCGAGCGCGCCATCAAGAAGGCCACCGGCGAGCTGGAAGGGGTCACCTACGAGGAGATCCGCTACGAAGGCTATGGCGCGGGCGGCGTGGCGGTGATCGTCGATTGCCTCACCGACAACCGCGTGCGCACCGTCGCGGACGTGCGCCATGCGTTCGGCAAGTTCGGCGGCAACCTCGGCACCGAAGGCTCGGTGTCCTTCATGTTCAAGAAGCTGGGCGTGCTGAGCTACGACGCCGGCGCGGACGAGGAGCGCATCACCGAGGCCGCCATCGAGGCCGGCGCGGACGACGTGGTGGTGTATCCGGAGGACGGTGCCATCGACGTGCTGACCTCGCCGGACGCCTTCGTGCAGGTCAAGGCGGCGATGGAAACCGCCGGCCTGGCGCCGGGCTTCGCCGAGGTCACCATGCGCGCGGACAACGATTCGCCCGTCGACGGCGAGACCGCCGAGCAGGTGCAGAAGCTGCTGCGCTGGCTGGAAGACATGGACGACGTGCAGAACGTCTACTCCAACGCCGCCGGGCTGGGCTGAGGCGGCGCGCCATCGGCGGCCCCCCGCACCATGCCTTCCGCGTTTCCAACGACTGCTCCGCGCCCTGCACGGGTCCGGGTGCTGGGCATCGATCCCGGCTCCCAGCGCACGGGGGTGGGCATCATCGATATCGCGCCGGACGGCCGGATCACCCACGTCCACCACGTGCCGCTGGTGCTGCTGGATGCCGAGTCGTTCCCGCTGCGCCTGCGCAAGTTGCTGGACGGCCTGTGGGCGCTGATCGAGCAGTACGCGCCCGATGAAGTGGCGGTGGAGCAGGTGTTCCTGTCCAACAACGCGATGAGCGCGCTCAAGCTGGGCCAGGCGCGCGGCGCGGCGGTGGCCGCCTGCGTGGCGCGCGACCTGCCGGTGAGCGAATACGCGGCCAAGGAAATCAAGCTGGCGCTGGTCGGCAGCGGCGGTGCCGACAAGACGCAGGTGCAGCACATGGTGGGGGCGATGCTGGGCCTGCCCGGCAAATTGCAGGCCGACGCCGCCGATGCGCTGGCGGTGGCCATCACCCATGCCCACGTGCGCGCCAGTGCGCAGCGGCTGGGCGTGGCGGCGCGCGAGGCATGGGGACGCAAGGGCAGGGGACGGCGATGATCGGACGGTTGAAGGGCATCCTGATCCACAAGGCACCGCCTTGGATCGTGGTCGACGTCAACGGCGTCGGTTACGAGCTGGAGGCGCCGATGAGCACGTTCTACGACCTGCCGGACGTGGGGCGCGAGGTGTTCCTCTTCACCCATTACGCGCAGAAGGAGGACAGCGTGTCGCTGTACGGCTTCCTGCGCGAGGCCGAGCGCCGCCTGTTCCGCGACGTGCAGAAGGTCACCGGCATCGGCGCGAAGATCGCGCTGGCGGTGCTGTCCGGGACGTCGGTGGACGAGTTCGCGCGGCTCGTGCAGACCGGCGACGTGACCGCGCTGACCCGCATTCCCGGCATCGGCAAGAAGACCGCCGAGCGCATGGTGGTCGAGCTGCGCGACCGTGCGGCCGACCTGGCCGGCGGCCCTATCGCGGCCAGCGCCGGGCTGCCGGGCGACCCGCTGGGCGAAGCCATCACCGCGCTGCAGGCGCTGGGCTACAAGCCGGCGGAAGCCGAGCGCATGGCCAAGAAGGCTGCGTCGGACGGCGACGTTGCCGAATCCATCATCCGAAAAGCGCTACAGTCCGCGCTCCGCTGAGCCGGGACGGCACTCCCTACACGGTCGAACACCCTCATGGCGAATGTAAATCTCAAGGCGGACGGTCGGAACGGGCATGCCCCGGGGCAGGGTCAGGTCGGTTTGGCGGGGCTGGTCGTCGGCGCGATCGGCGTCGTCTTCGGCGACATCGGTACCAGTCCGCTGTACACCATCAAGGAAGCCTTCATCCCGCATTACGGGCTGGACGCGACCGATCCGGCCGAGGTGCTGGGCCTGCTGTCGCTGATTTTCTGGGCGCTGATGGTGATGGTGACGCTGAAGTACGTCGCCATCATCATGCGCGCCGACAACGAGGGCGAGGGCGGCATCATGGCGCTGATGACGCTGGCCCAGCGGACCCTGCCCAAGGGGGGGCGCGGCGCCTATGCGGTGGGCATCCTCGGTATCTTCGGCGCTTCCCTGTTCTTCGGCGACAGCGTGATCACGCCGCCGGTATCGGTGCTGGGTGCGCTCGAAGGCATCGAGGTGGCGGCGCCGCAGATGCACGATTGGATCGTGCCGTTGGCCGTGGTCATCATGCTGGTGCTGTTCTCGACACAGCGCTTCGGCACCGAGAAGGTCGGCCGGGTGTTCGGCCCCATCACGCTGGTGTGGTTCGTGTCGATCGCGGCGCTCGGCGTCTTCAACATCCGCCACAATCCGGAAGTCATGCAGGCACTGAATCCGTGGTGGGGGGTGAAGTTCTTCATGGCCCACGGCTGGCATGGCATCTTCATCCTCGGCGCGGTGGTGCTGGCGGTGACGGGTGGCGAGGCGCTGTACGCCGACATGGGCCATTTCGGCGCCAAGCCGATCCGCTACGCCTGGTATTTCCTGGTGCTGCCGGCGCTGATGCTCAACTACCTGGGCCAGGGTGCGCTGGTCCTGGAGAACCCGGATGCGGTCAAGAATCCGTTCTACGTCGGTGTGCCGGATTGGGCGCAGTGGCCGATGATCGCGCTTGCCACGATGGCGGCGATCATCGCCTCGCAGGCGGTGATCACCGGCGCGTTCTCGGTGTCGCGGCAGGCGATGCAGCTGGGCTACATCCCGCGCATGCTGGTGCGGCACACCTCGCAGGACACCATCGGCCAGATCTACGTGCCGGGGATCAACTGGCTAATGATGTTTACCGTGATTGCGCTGGTGCTGGCATTCCAGAGTTCCACCAACCTGGCCTCGGCCTACGGCGTGTCGGTGTCCGGCACCATGTTGATCGACACGCTGTTGCTGGCCCTGCTGGCGAAATCCACCTGGACGCGCGCGCGCTGGTGGGTGTTGCCGGTGTGCGCAGTGGTCCTGGTCATCGATCTCGGATTCCTGGTCGCCAATGGCGCCAAGTTCTTCCATGGCGCCTGGTTCCCGATTGCCCTGGGCCTGGTGGTGTTCACGGTGCTGCGCACCTGGCGCCGCGGGCGCGAGCTCCTGACCGCCGAAGTCCGCAAGGAGGGCATCCAGCTCGATACCTTCCTGCCCGGCCTGATGCTGGCGCCGCCGGTGCGCGTGCCGGGCACGGCGGTGTTCCTGACCGCCAGCCCGGACGTCGTGCCGCACGCGCTGCTGCACAACCTGAAGCACAACAAGGTGCTGCACGAGCGCAACGTGTTCCTGACCGTGGAGACGCTGGGCGTACCCTACGCACCGAGCGAGAAACGGATGAAGATTTCGCCCATCGCGGGCGATGACTTCTACCGGGTGATCATCCGCTACGGCTTCATGGAGACGCCGGACGTGCCGGTGGCCCTCATGCGCAGCTGCGACCAGTGCGACCTGGTGTTCAATCCCATGGACACCACCTATTTCGTCAGCCGCGAAAGCATCGTCGCCAGCCGTCACCGCGGCATGCCGATCTGGCGCGACAAGCTGTTCGCGTTCATGCACCGCAACGCCGCGCCGGCCACCACGTTCTTCCGGATCCCGGGCAACCGCCTGGTGGAGCTGGGGGCACAGATCGAGATCTAGCGCGCTGCCTCGCCGCTGGGGAGTCGACGCCGTCCTTGTCGCAAACTCGGCGATAATCGGGCCATGACCGACCCCCGCCTCATCGCCCCCGCCGCCACCCGCGAAGACGACGCGGTGGACGCCAGCATCCGCCCGCGCCGGCTGGACGAATACCTCGGCCAGCAGCCGGTGCGCGAGCAGATGCAGATCTACATCGAGGCGGCCAAGGGCCGCGGCGAGGCGCTGGACCACGTGCTGATCTTCGGCCCGCCGGGCCTGGGAAAGACAACGCTCTCGCATGTGATCGCCAACGAGTTGGGCGTGAACCTGCGGGTGACGTCCGGCCCGGTGATCGAGAAGGCCGGCGACCTGGCCGCGCTGCTGACCAACCTGCAGCCGCACGACGTGCTGTTCGTGGACGAGATCCACCGCCTGTCGCCGGTGGTCGAGGAGATCCTCTACCCGGCGATGGAGGACTGCCAGATCGACATCATGATCGGCGAGGGCCCGGCCGCGCGCTCGATCAAGCTGGACCTGCCGCCGTTCACCCTGATCGGAGCCACCACCCGCGCCGGCCTGCTGACCGCGCCGCTGCGCGACCGCTTCGGCATCGTGCAGCGGCTGGAGTTCTACTCGCCGGACGAACTGGCCCGGATCGTGCGCCGCTCGGCGCAGATCCTGGGCATCCCCTGCGACGCCGAGGGCGCGGGCGAGCTGGCGCGGCGGTCGCGCGGCACCCCGCGCATCGCCAACCGCCTGCTGCGGCGCGTGCGCGACTTCGCCCAGGTGAAGGGCGACGGCACCATCGATGCCGCCATCGCGCGCGCGGCGATGGACATGCTGAAGGTCGACCCGGAGGGCTTCGACGAGCTCGACCGCCGCATGCTGGGCACGATCATCGATGCGTTCGACGGCGGCCCGGTCGGCGTGGAATCGCTGGCCGCGGCGCTGAGCGAGGAGCGCGGCACGCTGGAGGACGTGATCGAGCCCTACCTGATCCAGCAGGGCTTCCTGGTGCGCACCGCCCGCGGCCGCATGGCCACGCCCAAGGCCTACCGCCACCTCGGCTTCAAGCCGAAGGCCGGCACGCCGGGGCTGTTCGAGGCCGGCGATGGCTGAGTCCTTCGCCTGGCCGGTCCGCGTCTACTGGGAAGACACCGACGCCGGCGGCGTGGTCTACCACGCGCAGTACCTGGCCTTCATGGAGCGCGCCCGCAGCGAGTGGATGCGCGCCACCGGCCTGCACCAGGACGCGCTGCGCCGCGAGCAGGACCTGGTGTTCGTGGTGCGCGCGATGGAGGTCGACTTCCGTGCGCCCGCCCGCCTGGACGATCAGCTGTCGGTCAGCGTGGCCCTGCTGGAATGCCGTGGCGCCAGCCTCGTGCTGGCGCAGCGGATCGAGCGCGATGGCGCGCTGCTGGTGGCCGCGACGACGCGGATCGCCGCATTGCGCGCTTCCAGCTTCCGGCCCTGCCCATTGCCCGAGTTCCTCTCATCGACCCTCAAGCCGCTGTTGGAGACCCCTTGATGCCCGCATCGACGATGCTGCAATCGCTGCCGCAGGCGCTGCCCGACGCGGCGGCCCCCGACGCCGTGGCGCTGGCCGCGACCACCGCGCAGGCCACGCCGCCCGCCGACCCGGGGCTGGACATCCTGCACCTGGTGCTGCACGCCAGCCTGCCGGTGCAGCTGGTGATGGCGCTCCTGCTGCTGGCCTCGCTGGCGTCCTGGGTCATCATCCTGCGCAAGAAGCGGGTGCTGGACCGTGCCGAGCGCGAGGCCGACCGCTTCGAGGAGACCTTCTGGTCCGGCGTGGAGCTGCCCAAGCTGTATGCGGCGGCCACCGAGCGTCACCGCGACATCGAAGGGCTGGAGGCGATCTTCGAGGCCGGCATGCGCGAGTTCAACCGCATCCGCCAGCGCCGCGGCGTCGACGCGCGCATGCAACTGGAAGGCGCGCAGCGCGGCATGCGCGCGGCCACCTCGCGCGAGCTGGACGGGCTGGAGCGCAACCTCGAGTTCCTCGCCAACGTCGGCTCGATCAGCCCCTACGTCGGTCTGTTCGGCACGGTGTGGGGCATCATGATTTCGTTCCAGGGCTTGGCCAGCATGAAGGAGGCGACCATCGCCACCGTTGCGCCGGGCATCTCCGAGGCGCTGGTCGCCACCGCGATGGGCCTGTTCGCCGCGATCCCGGCGGTGTGGGCCTACAACCGCTTCGCCACCCGCGCCGAGCGCATGGCGGTGCGCTACGAGACCTTCAGCGAGGAGTTCTCCTCGATCCTGCAGCGCCAGACCCACGGCGACGACTGAGGCGCGCATGGCATCCGCAACCGCAAGCCGCCGGCACCGCAAGCGCAAGCTCAAGGCCGAGATCAACGTCGTCCCTTACATCGACGTGATGCTGGTGCTGCTGATCATCTTCATGGTCACCGCGCCGCTGCTCAACGTCGGCGTGGACGTGAACCTGCCGCAGGCCGATGCCAAGGCGCTGGAGCAGAAGAAAAAGCAGCCGGTGGTGGTGCAGGTCGGCAAGGACGGTGCGCTGGCGCTGACCTACGAGGGCGTGGACCGGCCGCAGGCGGTGGATGCGCAGCAACTGGTCGCCAAGGTGCGCGCCTTCGTCGAGGCGGATCCGGAGCTGGCGGTGTACGTGGCCGGCGACCGTGACGTGAGCTACCAGGCCGTCTACGAGATACTGTCGCTGCTGCAGCGCGATGCCAAGGTGTCGCGCGCCGGGCTGATGGGCGAACCGAAGCGGTGACGCCCCGGTGAAGCAGACGCGCACCGACACGTGGATGGCGCTGGTGCAGGCGTTGTTGCTGCACGCAGTGTTGTTTGTGCTGCTGTTCGCCGGCCTGCGCTGGTCGCAGCGCAACGTGGCCGAGGCGGCGCAGGGCGACCCCATCGAAGCCGACCTGGTGGCGGTGTCCGACCTCAGTGCCTCGATGCAGCGCGCGCTGCAGCGCGCGCCGAAGGCGCAGCCCGCGCCGCCGCCGGAACCGGACATGCCCGCGCCGCTGCCCGAGCCGGTGCCGGAGGCGGAGCCCCCGCAACCCAAGGTGCTGCCCCCGCCGGTGCCCGATCCCGCCCCGGTCGAACAGGAAAAAGTGCAGCGCGACGCGCCCTCGCCACAGGTCGCCAAGGTGCCGCGCGAGCAGGAGCAGCAGCGCAGGCAGCCCGACCAGGCGGAACTCCAAGCCAAGCAGCAGGAGCAGGCGCGCCAGAAAGAGCGTCAGCTGGCCGAGCTCCGCCGGCTGCGCGAGCAGGCCGCGCGCGAGCGCAGCCTGGCCGAACAGCGCGCCCAGCAGCTGGCCGAAGCCCGCACGGCCGGCACGGCCACGGCGCCGGCGCCGCCCGGCAACCGCGGCACCGATCCCAGCCTGCAGGCCAAGTACGCCGCCGCGCTGCAGCAGGCCATCCTGCGCCAGTGGATCCGCCCGGAGACCGTGCCGTTGGGGCAGCGCTGCCGGATTTCGATCCGCCAGCTGCAGGGCGGCGAGGTGGTGGATGTCAGCATCTCGGGCGGTTGCCCGTACGATGCGGCGGGTCGGCAGTCGGTGGAGCGCGCCGTGTACAAGGCGTCGCCGCTTCCCTATGCCGGCTTCGAAGCGGTGTTCAATCGCAACCTCGACCTGAACTTCGTTGCGGAAGATCGCTGACCGTGCGGGTTCCCCTCCGGTCCGCTTGCGTTCATCCTCGCGTCGTCCGGATCGGCCAACCTATTCATCTTGTCCCTGCCAGTGAGGCCGCATGAAGCGCATCGCCCGCCGCCTGCTCGTCCCGCTGCTGTTGCTGCCCGCCTGCGCGGCGCTGGCACAGTCCCGCGGCAGCCTGGAAATCGACATCGTCGGCGGCAACGCCGCGGCCCTGCCGATCGCGGTGGTGCCGTTCGGCGGCAATTGCGGTGACACCGATGTTGGCGGCGTGGTGCGCGCGGACCTCACCCGGTCGGGCCAGTTCCGCAGCCCCGACCCGGCTGGCCTGCCGGAGCGTCCCGTCCAGGGCAGCGAGGTGGCGTATCCGACGTGGCGCATGCTCAAGCAGGACTACCTGCTGATCGGCCGCTGCGTGAGTGGCGGCGACGGCTACCGTACCGAGTACGAACTGTTCGATGTCGCCAAGCAGGAGCGCCTGCTCGGCTTCGCGCTCACCGCGCCGGCCGGCGCCATGCGCGACGTCGCCCACCAGATCAGCGACGCGGTGTACGAGAAGATCCTCGGCGTGCCGGGTGCCTTCTGGACCCGCATCGCCTACGTCTCCGCTACGGGCCTCGGCCGCAACACCCGCTACGCGCTGGTGGTGGCCGACGCCGATGGCTACAACCCGCGCACGGTGGTCAATTCCACCGAGCCCCTGCTGTCGCCCTCCTGGAGCCCGGACGGGCGCAAGCTGGCCTACGTCAGCTTCGAGGGCGGCAATTCCGGCATCTGGATCCAGGACATCGCCACCGGCAGCCGCGAGAAGATCACCAGCTTCCGCGGCATCAACGGCGCGCCTGCGTTCTCGCCGGACGGTGGCCGCCTCGCCATGACCCTGTCCAAGGGCGGCAATCCCGACATCTACGTGATGGACCTGGGTACCCGCCACCTGACCCAGCTCACCAACCACTTCGGCATCGACACCGAACCGACCTGGAGCCACGACGGCGCCAGCCTGTACTTCACGTCCGACCGCGGTGGCCGCCCGCAGATCTACCAGATGCCGGCCAGCGGCGGCAGCGCCAACCGCGTCAGCTTCGACGGCAGCTACAACGCCAGTCCGTCGCTGTCCTTCGATGGGAAGAAGCTGGCGACCGCGCAGGGCGCGGGGAACACCTACCGCATCGCCCTGATGGACCGCAGCACCGGCGCCCCGCGCTGGAGCATGCTGTCCCCCGGCTCGCTCGACGAATCCCCGAGCTTCGCCCCCAACGGCGCCATGCTGCTGTACGCGGCCCGCGAGGGCCGTCGCGGCGTGCTGTATGCGGTGTCCGCCGACGGCCGCGTCCGCCAGCGCCTCACGCTGGGTGGCGACGACGTCCGCGAGCCCGCCTGGTCGCCCTATCGCAAGCGCTGACTCACGGCGCCATCACAGTATCCGGCTAGACTCAACTGCCACTTCCCGCTCCATCGACCTTACGACGAGGACCTTCCGATGACCGTTTCGCTTCCGCACGTTGCCCGTATCGTCACCGTTGCCGCGCTGGCCTCCGTCGTGGCCGTCGGCTGCTCCAAGAAGGTGAAGGAAACCCCGCCGGCCGAGACCCCGGTGGAAACCGCGCCGGCGACCACTGCGCCGGTCGACACCACCCCGGGTGCGTACACCCCCGCCGACCTGGACAGCGATGCCTGCCTGCGCCAGCGCGTGGTGTACTTCGACCTGGACCAGGACGCGCTGAAGCCGGAGTTCCAGGCCGCCATGAGTTGCCATGCCAAATACCTGCGCGACCGTCCCAGCGCGCGCCTGCGCCTGGAAGGCAATGCCGACGAGCGCGGCAGCCGCGAGTACAACATGGGCCTCGGCGAGCGCCGCGGCAATGCCGTGTCGGCCGCCCTGCAGGCCAACGGCGGCAGCGCGACCCAGCTCAGCGTGGTGAGCTACGGCGAAGAGCGCCCGGTCTGCAATGACTCCGGCGAGGACTGCTGGGCCAAGAACCGCCGGGTCGAACTGATCTACACCGAGAAGTGATGCGCGCCCGCGTCTCCCTGCTGGCCGCGGCGATGCTCCTGGCATCGCCGCTGGCCCTGGCCCAGCGGGCCAGCCTCGCGGATCGCGTGACGGCGCTGGAAGCCCGCGACGCGGGCGACCAGAACGGCGTCGTGCTGGTGAACCAGATCGCCGCACTGCAGTCGGAAGTGCAGGCGCTGCGCGGCCAGATCGAAGAGTTGCAGCAGCAGCTGGAGCAGGCCAAGCAGAGCCAGCGCGTGCAGTACCTCGACCTCAGCGGGCGACTGGATCGGCTGGAAGGCGCCGGTACCGTGGCGCCGGCAGGCTCGGCCGGCGAGCCGCCGGCAGCCTCGCCGGCGAGCGCACCATCCACGCAGGCGGCACCGACCCCGGTTCCCGTCGCGGCGCCGGCGAAGGACGAACAGGGCGCCTATGCCCAGGCCTTCGAAGCGCTGAAAAGCGGCGACTACGTGGAGTCCGCGCGGCGCCTGCGCGACTTCCTGGCCGCGTACCCGGCCGGGGCGCTGGCGCCGAACGCGCTGTACTGGCTCGGCGAGAGCTATTACGTCACCCAGAACTACGCCCTGGCGGCGGACCAGTTCCGGGCGCTGCTGGACCGCTACCCGGCGAACGACAAGGCACCGGGTGCCCTGCTGAAGCTGGGCCTGTCCCAGTCCGGCCTGCGCCAGACCGAGGCCGCGATGGCCACCCTGCGACAGGTGGGCCAGCGCTATCCCGGGTCCGATGCCGCCCGGATCGCCGAGGATCGCCTGCGCTCGATGCAGGTGGCCGGCAGCCGGTAAAATGCGCGCATGAACGACGTCGCCGATGCGGCCGCCGCATCGGCGGTATCCCAGGCCGAGCGCCTCAAGCTCACCGAAATCTTCCTGTCCCTGCAGGGCGAAGCCCGCGATGCCGGCTGGCCCACGGTGTTCGTGCGCCTGACCGGCTGCCCGCTGCGCTGCCAGTACTGCGACACCGCCTACGCCTTCCACGGCGGGCAGTGGTGGGATATCGACGCCATCCTGACCGAAGTCGCCCGCCTAGGCGCACGCCATGTCTGCGTGACCGGTGGCGAGCCGTTGGCGCAGAAGCGCTGCCTCGTGCTGCTGGAAAAACTGTGCGACGCCGGCTACGTGGTGTCGCTGGAAACCTCCGGTGCGATCGATATCGCCGGCGTCGATCCCCGCGTTTCCCGCGTGGTGGATGTCAAGACGCCGGGCTCGGCGGAGGTCGGCCGCAACCTGTGGGCCAACCTCGGGCAGCTGAGACCGCACGACCAGGTGAAGTTCGTCGTCTGCTCGCGAGAGGATTACGACTGGGCCAAGGGCGTGCTGGCCGAGCATCGCCTGCACGAGCGCTGCGACGTCCTGTTCTCGCCCAGCGCGGGGCAGGTGGAGGCGCGCGCGCTGGCCGACTGGATCGTCGCCGACCGGCTGCCGGTGCGCTTCCAGATGCAATTGCACAAGCTGCTGTGGAACGACGAACCGGGCCGCTGAGGCGGTCCCGACCGACAGGCCCCCCGACATGAACGCAACCGCCAAACCCGCCGTCGTCCTCGTTTCGGGCGGCATGGATTCCGCCGTCGTCCTGGCCATCGCCCGGGAGGCCGGCTTCGCGCCGTATGCCCTGAGCGTCCGCTACGGCCAGCGCCACACATCGGAGCTGGACGCCGCTGCGCGCGTCGCCACGGCACTCGGCGCGGTGGCCCACAAGACCGTCAACGTGGACCTGCGCAGCATCGGCGGTTCGGCGCTGACCGACGAGGAGATCCGGGTCCCCACCGATGCCGACGGCCACGTGATCGGGCAGGGCATTCCGTCAACCTACGTGCCGGCGCGCAACACCATCATGCTGTCGGTGGCGCTGGGCTGGGCCGAAGTGCTGGGCAGCACCGACCTGTTCTGCGGGGTCAACGCGGTCGATTATTCCGGCTATCCGGATTGCCGCCCGGAATTCATCGCCGGCTTCGAGGCGTTGGCCAACCTGGCCACCAAGGCCGGCGTGGAAGGCAGCCGCTTCCGCGTGCACGCGCCGTTGATGCGGATGTCCAAGGCCGATATCGCCCGCGAGGGCCTGCGTCTGGGCGTGGACTTCGCGCAGACGGTCAGTTGCTACCAGGCCGACGCCGATGGCCGCGCCTGCGGCCACTGCGACGCCTGCCGCCTGCGCGCGCAGGGCTTCGCCGAGGCCGGCATGGCCGACCCCACCCGCTACGCCGGCATCGGTTAGAATGCGCGCCCCGGCGCAACGCCGCGGCGATCGTTTCGTGGGCCGTTAGCTCAGTCGGTAGAGCATCGGACTTTTAATCCGCTGGTCGATGGTTCGAATCCATCACGGCCCACCACCTTCCAGAGTCCATCGGCCCGCAACCGCGCGGATCGCGCGGCACTCATTTCCGTAGCTAGGGCAACGCCAGGACGTGGCTGCCCCCGCAGGTCTTGCCGTTCTTCGGCGTTGTCCCGGGATCGCCGAAGCGGCGGGGCGATGGCAGGGCATCGTCTTCATGGGTGCTGCGTAGGATCTGTCGGACGGTGCGGCGTTCGCGTCCGTGCCCGGCCACCTTGAAGGGCTTGTCGCTGCGGGCAGTGGTCGGCCCGCTGGCCGGTGAGCGGCGGCGGCCCATGCGGGCCGGAGCGCGAGGATTTACTCGGTGAGGTGCGGCATCGCCAGCGCTGCGCCGGCCTGTTCGGTCGAGCGCGCGGCAAAGCGACCGGCGAACCGGACGTGCTCGATGAAGGCCGCGTCGGGGCGGCGGGCCAGCGCGGCCGCCAGGGCGCCGTTGAAGGCGTCGCCCGCGCCGGTCGTGTCGACGACCTGCGCCGGCTCGGCGGAGACGCGGTAGCAGGCGGCGGTGTCCCCGCGCAGCGCGCCCTCGGGATGCGAGACGAAGCACCCGCTGGCGCCCAGCGTGACCACCACGGTGCCATGCGGCAGCAGTTCGCGGCACAGCGCGTGCAGGCGCTGCTGGTCGAGGCCGGACATCGCGTCCGCATCGATGCGCTCGCCGACGTGGCGGGCGACCAGCGCGGAGAACTCCGTCTCGTTCGGGGTCAGCAGGTCGGCCCGTACCAGCATCGGTTCGTCGATGGCGACATTGGCGGGCGCCGGATTGAGGATCGCCGTCGCCCCGGCGGCGCGGGCGGCCTCCAGTGCGCCGGCGACCGCGTCCAGCGGGGATTCCAGCTGCACCAGCACCACGTCGCCGGCCGCTACGCCCTCCAGCGCCGTCGTGACGAAGGCCGGCGCCAGCGCGCCGTTCGCACCGGGCCCGATCACGATGCAGTTGCGGCCCTGCGCGTCCACGTAGATGCCGGCGGTGCCGGTGGGCTCCGCCACCACCGCGGCGTGCAGGTCGATGCCGTCCGCTGCGCACAGGTCGCGCGCGAGCTGCGCGCCGACGTCGTCGCCCAGCGCGCAGACGAAGCGGGTCGTCGCCCCGGCCCGTCGCGCCGCGACGGCCTGGTTGAAGCCCTTGCCGCCCGGGCCGGTGGCGTAGCTGCCGCTCAGGGTGGCGCCGGGCGCGGGCAGCGTCGCCACGCGCCAGACGTGGTCGACGTTGAAGGAGCCGGCGACGAGGACGCGCGCCATGCTCAGGGATTGCCCACGTCGGCGGCGCCGTGCGCCGGCACCACGCGGTGCGGGTCGTGGCGGTGCTTGAACAGCGGCACGAAGGCCACCGCCATCGCCAGCGAGTACAGCGCGAAGGTGGTCCAGATGCCTTGCCAGTCCTTGGCGCCGGTGGCGTCGGTGAACCAGCGGTCGATCATCCAGCCGCTGATGGCGCTGCCCAGCACCGCGCCGATGCCGTTGGTCATCAGCATGAACAGGCCCTGCGCGCTGGCGCGGATCTTCGGGTCGGCCTGCTGCTCCACGAACAGCGAGCCGGAGATGTTGAAGAAGTCGAACGCCATGCCGTAGACGATGCAGGACAGCACGATCATCCACAGGCCGCTGCCCGGGTTGCCGTAGGCGAACAGGCCGAAGCGCAGGAACCAAGCGACCATGCTGATCGTCATCACCGTCTTGATGCCGAAGCGCTTCAGGAAGAACGGGATGGTGAGGATGAACAGCGTTTCGCTGATCTGGGAGATCGACATGATGATGGCGGGATACCTGACCGCCAGCGTGTTCTTGTAGGCATCGACCACCGCGAAGTCGTGCAGGAAGGTGTCGCCGTAGGCGTTGGTCAGCTGCAGCGCTGCGCCCAGCAGCATGGCGAACACGAAGAACACGGCCATGTTGCGGTCGCGGAACAGCCGGAACGACGAGAGGCCCAGCACGTCCACCAGCGACCGCGCGTCGCCACCCTTGCCCAGGGTGGGCGGGCAGGGCGGCAGGGTGAAGGCGTACAGGCCCAGCACCAGCGAGGCGGCGGAGGCGATGTAGAACTGGCCCGGCGAGGTTTCCAGCTTCAGCAGGCTGGTGGTCCACAGCGCGGCGATGAAGCCCACGGTGCCCCAGACGCGGATCGGCGGGTAGTCGCGGATCACGTCCAGGCCATCGCGCTTGATCGCGTTGTAGGCCACCGCGATCGCCAGCGAGATCGTCGGCATGTAGAAGATCATCGTGGCCAACATCACCCAGAACATGGTGTGCGGGTCGTCCACGCTGGGCACGAAGAACAGCATGGCCGCGCCTGCCAGGTGCAGCGCGCCGTAGAGCTTCTGCGCGCTGACCCACTTGTCCGCCACCACGCCCATCAGCGCCGGCATGAACAGGGCGGAGATGCCCATCGTGGAGAAGATCGCGCCGAAGCTGGTCCCCGACCATTGCTTGTGCTGGAACCAGTACGCGCCGATGGTGATCAGCCACGCCCCCCAGATGAAGAACTGGAGGAAATTCATCACGGTCAGGCGCAGCTTCAGGCTCACGTAGGCTCCCAGGCGGGGCGGCACGGTGCGCCCGTCGGCGCAGGTTAGTCATGGCGGGCATTGGCGGCAAGCGGCGCGCGCCGGGTCCACCGTACGCCGCGGTGGCGCGTGGTCAGCGCAGCACCACCCGGTTGCGCCCTTCCAGCTTGGCCTGCGACAGCCGCAGGTCGGCCCGTCGCATCAGCTGCGAGAGGTCCGCGCCGTCGTTCGGCCAGCACGCCATCCCGGCGCTGAAGGTGAGGCGGATCGGGTCCTCGTCCGGCCCGGGCACGAACGGCCGGGTGGCAAGCTCGCGTCGCAGCTGCTCCAGCCGCTCCCAGGCGCGGCCGGGCGGCAGGGCGAGCAGCAACACGAATTCCTCGCCGCCCAGCCGGACCAGCAGATCGTCGGGCTCCAGCCCCTCGCGCAGCACGTCCACCGCGTGGCGCAGGGCGCGGTCGCCCGTGGACGGGCCGACCTCGTCGTTGATGCGGCGGAAGTAGTCGAGGTTGATCAGGCTCAGCGACAGCGAGCCGCCGCGCTCGCGGGCGGCGTCCAGGCGCGCCGGGAAGTGGTGGACCAGCAGGGTCCGGTTGGGGAGCCCGGTCAGGCCGTCGGTGCCCGAGAGCTCGACCAGCCGCTGCATGCGGTAGACGACCGCCGCGGTGATGGCGGTGACGATGCCGACCAGCAGGAGGCGCTGCAGCACCCCCGAGGCGCGCACGGTGCCGGCATCCACCGACACCAGCCGTTCCGGTGAATCCGCCAGCAGGAACACCGCCGCGGCCAGCACGCCGTATTGCAGCATCGCCAGCAGGCCGGTGTAGAGGGTCAGCCGGCCGTCGTTGCGCAGCGCCGTCATGCAGATGGCGACCAGGTAGAACGCCCAAGCCACCATGCTGTTCAGGCTGGCGGCCGGCGAGTCCAGCGCCAGCAGCACCAGCACCAGCGTGGTCAGGCTCACGTCGTAGCTGGTGGTGGCCCACGGCAGCCAGCGGAACCGGCGTGGCTGGTGGGCCAGCAGCAGGATGACTTGCGAGGCGACCACCGCGAGGATGACCCCGAACATCCCGGCGATGCCCTGCGAGGGGCCGTACTCGCCGGTGGCGATGTGGGCCAGCGGCAGCAGCAGCAGCGCCAGCGACAGCCCGGCGCGCAGCTTGGCGACCAGCAGCTCGCCGCCGGCGCCGAGTTCCAGCATCAGGGCGTCCGGCGGCGCGCGGAAGCGCTGCCAGAACTCCCGCAGTCCGAGTCCGATGTTGTCCACGTGTGTCCCCCGTTGTCCGGCAGGATAGGCCGGGGCCGGGATTGCCTCAAATACCGGCCGCCGTTGCCCACTGGCCCTGCCGTGCCCGGACCGGGGGTGTCGCGCCGGCTGGCTATACTCGCCGCATCAACCAGGGGAGAACACCGATGGCACCCATTCTTGCGCTGATCCTGCTGCTGGCCGGCGTGATCCTGCTGTCCAAGACCGTCCGCATGGTGCCGCAGGGCTACGAGTGGACGGTGGAGCGGTTCGGCAAGTACACCCACACGATGGGCCCGGGCCTGCACTTCCTGATGCCGGTGGTCTACGGCGTGGGGCGCAAGATCAACATGATGGAGCAGGTGATGGACGTCCCCAGCCAGGACGTGATCACCAAGGACAACGCCGTGGTGAAGGTGGATGGCGTGGTGTACTTCCAGGTCCTCGATGCCGCCAAGGCGGCCTACGAAGTGGCGACGCTGGAGATCGCCATCCTCAACCTGGTGATGACCAACATCCGCACCGCGATCGGCTCGATGGACCTGGACGAGTCGCTGTCGAAGCGCGACGAGATCAATGCCAAGGTGCTGCACGCCGTCGACGAGGCCACCCATCCCTGGGGCCTGAAGGTCAACCGCATCGAGCTGAAGGACATCCAGCCGCCGCGCGACCTGGTCGATTCGATGGCCCGCCAGATGAAGGCCGAGCGCGAGAAGCGCGCCAACATCCTGGAGGCCGAGGGCTTCCGCCAGGCCGAGATCCTCAAGGCGGAGGGCGAGAAGCAGGCGGCGATCCTGGCCGCCGAGGGCAAGCGTGAAGCCGCGTTCCGCGAGGCCGAGGCCCGCGAGCGCCTGGCCGAGGCGGAGGCCAAGGCCACCGAGCTGGTGTCCGACGCGATCTCGCGCGGCAACGTGCAGGCCATCAACTACTTCGTCGCCCAGAAGTACATCGAGGCGTTCAAGGAGCTGGCGCAGGCCCCCAACCAGAAGTTCGTGATGATGCCGATGGAGTCCTCCGGGATCATCGGCTCGCTGGGCGGCATCGCCGAGCTGGCCAAGGAAGCGCTGGGCAAGGACGCGACGGCCAGGCCGGCGACGAAGGGGGGCTGACCATGATGCGCTGGGACGTGTTCGCCTGGGCCGCGGTCGCGCTGCTGCTGTTCGCTGCCGAGGCGATGGCACCCGGCGCCTTCATGCTGTGGCTGGGCTTCGCCGCGGTGGCGGTGCTGCTGGGCGTGCTGCTGGTGCCGGGCATCCCCTTGCTGGTGCAGGTGGCGGCGTTCATCGCCCTGAGCTTCGTGTCCATCCAGGTCTATCGCCGCTGGTTCCGCAACCGCGAGCGTCCCAGCGACCAGCCGGCGTTGAACCGCCGCACGGCCGCCCTGGTCGGGCGGGTGGTGCCGCTGGAGCGCGCCATCGTCGATGGCCGCGGCCGGGTGCAGATCGCCGACGCCTACTGGGAGGTGGCGGGCCCGGACTTGCCGGCCGGCACCCACGTCCGCATCACCGGCGGGGACGCCATGACCCTGCAGGTCGAGCCGGCGGTGCATACCGGCGCGTAGGGCGCGGCCGTCTGGGATAATGCGCCTCCCCACGCAGGCAGGCCTCCCATGACCCACAAGACCATCCTCAACGACACCCACCGCGCGCTCGGCGCCAAGATGGTGGACTTCGGCGGCTGGGACATGCCGATCCACTACGGCTCGCAGATCGACGAGCACCACCAGGTGCGCCGCGACGCCGGCATGTTCGACGTCAGCCACATGACCGTGGTCGACCTGGAAGGTGCGCGCACCCGCGAGTTCCTGCGCCACCTGGTCGCCAACTCGGTGGACAAGCTGCAGAGGCCGGGCAAGGCGCTGTACACCGCCATGCTCAACGAGCGCGGCGGCGTCATCGACGACCTGATTGTCTACTTCATGTCCGAGGACTGGTTCCGCCTGGTCGTCAACGCGGCCACCCGCGACAAGGACCTGGCGTGGATCACGGAACAGGCCAAGCCGTTCGGCGTCGCGGTGAAGGAGCGTCCCGAATTCGGCATGGTCGCCGTGCAGGGCCCCAACGCCCGCGAGAAGGTGATCGGCCTGCTCCGCGAGGACGACCGCGCGGCGGTGTCCAAGCTGGCCCGTTTCGCGGCCCGCGCGGCGGCTACGGTCGACGGCGTGGAGGTGTTCGTCGCCCGCACCGGCTACACCGGCGAGGACGGCTTCGAGGTGATCGTGCCGGAGGCACAGACCGTCGCGTTCTGGAATGCGCTGCTGGCGGCGGGCGTGAAGCCGGCCGGCCTGGGCGCGCGCGACACCCTGCGCCTGGAGGCCGGCATGAACCTGTACGGCCAGGACATGGACGAAGACGTGACGCCGTTCGAGGCGGCGCTGGCCTGGACCGTCGCGCTGGACGAGGGCCGCGACTTCGTCGGCCGCGCCGCGCTGGAGGCCCAGCAGGCCGCCGGCACCGCCCGCCAGATGGTCGGCCTGGTGATGGATGAGAAGGGCGTGCTGCGCCACGGCCAGAAGGTGCTGACCGCCAACGGCGAGGGCGAGATCCTGTCCGGCACCTTCTCGCCGACCATCGGCAAGGCGATCGCGTTCGCCCGCATCCCGGCCGGCGCCCCCGGCGACGTGCGCGTCGACATCCGCGGCCGCGAGGTGCCGGTGCGGGTGGTCAAGTTCCCGTTCGTCCGCGACAACACCATCCAGCCGGGCGTCTGAGCGTTCCGCCGCCCGCTTCGCTAGACTTTCCCCACCCCCCACGCACTGCGCGACAGGAGTCACCCCGATGAGCGAGATCCCCGGCGACCTGAAGTTCCTCAAATCCCACGAATGGATCCGTGCCGAAGGCAACGGCAAGGCCACCGTGGGCATCTCCGACCACGCCCAGGGCCTGCTCGGCGACCTGGTCTACGTGGAGCTTCCGAACGTCGGCGACACCGTCGAGGCCGGCAACGCCTGCGCGGTGGTGGAATCGGTGAAGGCGGCGTCCGACGTCTACGCGCCGGTCAGCGGCAAGGTGGTCGAGGTCAACGCCGCCCTGGCCGACAAGCCGGAAACCATCAACGAGGACGCCTACGGCGACGGCTGGCTGTTCGTGGTGGAGGTCGCCGACGCCGAGCAGCTCAACGAACTGCTGGGTCCGGACGAATACGCCGAGCTGCTGGAAAGCGAAGACCACTGAGCCTCCCGCTAGCGATGTTCCCGAAGACCCGCGGCGGAAACGCCGCGGGTTTTTTCTTGCCGGCGTCGGGTGCTGCGGATGGGGCCGGGCGGCTGCGCCTTTGCCCGATGCGCGGCATCGCGGCGGTGCATCGGCGCGAAAAGTTCGCGCACTTTTCGCGCAAACGCGTTTGTGCGACGCGAAATCCGATGCCGGCGATGCGGTATTCGTGCATTGGCGGCGGACGTCGTGCAGGCGCGGCGCGCGATGCGCGACATCGCCCGCGCGTGCAGCGTGCTTGCCATGGCCGTATCGCTGCAGGCCGCGCCAATACTCGCGTGCAGGCGATCGCTCGAGCATCGGTGCGCATCGCATCGTCGCGCTGCGCGCATGCATTGGCGACGCATCCGGGCCATCGGCTGTACGTACCGAACGCGTGGCGTGGAAAAACTTCGCGAAAGATTGTTGACACCTGAAAAAAGCGTGATTAGGTTTCGCCCAGCAGACGTTACCTGCGGAACACGGTGAGCAAGCAGAGCGCAAGGGCCGGCGGCACCACACGCGATTCCACCTGCTGCAACGAAAGGTGGATGCGGGCGTCCCTTCCCTCCGGCGAATGCCAGCCCTCCGGTTCCGGTGGTATCCGCTTCGAAGCCTGCAGCGTTCGGCGCCGCGGGTTTTTTAGTGGAAGGGCAACGTCGCCCGCCGATGCGGCGCCCGTCGCAACATCGGTACAGCATCCGTTCCGGCGCGCCTGGCGCGCCGGCGGTCGATCGCAGGTCCGATACCTGCGGCGTCTTTCGTAACTGGGCTTTACCGATTTACCCATTGACGAGGAGCCATCCCATGGCCGTGAAGAAAGCTGCGAAGAAAGCCGTCGCCAAGAAGCCGGCGGCGAAGAAGGCTGCTGCCAAGAAGGCAGTGAAGAAGGTTGCCGCCAAGAAGCCGGCCGCCAAGAAGGTTGCGAAGAAGGCTGTCGCCAAGAAGCCGGCCGCGAAGAAGGCGGTGAAGAAGGCTGTCGCCAAGAAGCCGGCCGCGAAGAAGGCGGTGAAGAAGGCCGTTGCCAAGAAGCCGGCCGCCAAGAAGGCCGTCAAGAAGGTTGCCGCCAAGAAGCCGGCCGCCAAGAAGGTCGCGAAGAAGGCTGTTGCCAAGAAGCCGGCCGCCAAGAAGGCCGCTGCGAAGAAGCCGGCTGCCAAGAAGCCTGCTGCGAAGAAGCCGGCCGCCAAGAAGGCGAAGCCTGCCGCTGCGCCGCAGATGCCGTCGGCGCCTGCCGCTGCGCTGTAAGTAGACCGCGACCGGCCCGGGTGCTGCCCGGTCCGGCGTCTGCAAGACCCTGAAGACCCTTCCCGTTGCCCAGGCGGGAGGGGTTTCTTTTATGCGGGAAGGCAGCGCCGTGCCTGCAGGCACGGCGCGAGGTCAGGGTGGCGAGGCCTTGGCGGCCGAGGCGCTGGTGCCAGTCGGCACGCCGTTGCGCTCGGCATAGAGCAGGCCTTCCGACGCGTCCAGCGTGTCGTCGTCCAGCCACTGGCCGCCCTGCAGGCCGAGGGCGCTGTCCAGGATCGTCGGCAGCAGGCCGCTGGGCAGTCCGCTTTCGCTGTTCCACAGGATCACCACGCCCAGGTCCTGCTCCGGCAGCAGCGCCATGGCGCCCCGGTACCCCTGCACGGCGCCACCGTGGAAGACCACCTGGTGGCCGGCATAGTCGTAGGCGCGCCAGCCCAGCGCGTAGCCGGCCGAGGTCAGGCGCTCGCGGCGCCACGACGCCCCGCGGATTTCGCTGGGCGTCGAGATCAGCGGGGCGTGCAACGTTGCCAGCAGCGGCGCCGGCAGCACGTCGGGGCGGTGGCCGGTATGGGCCAGCAGCCATTGCGCCATGTCGCTGATGCTGGCGTTGACGCCGGCGGCAGGCGCCACGCGGTAGTAGTTGGGCTTGGGCATCAGCGACACCCAGCCGCCGCGGCCGCGCACGTGCGGGCGCGCCCAGCGACCGCTGGCCTCGATGCCTTCCAGCCCATAGCTGGCGTCGTGCATGCCCAGCGGCTTGAAAATGCGGCGCGCCACTTCCTCACTGTAGAAGCGGCCGGTGGTGGCGAACACGACATCGCCGATCAGGCTGAAGGCGACGTTCTGGTAGCCGTAGCACTGGCCCGGCGCGCAGGCCATCGGGGCGTTGGCCATCCGCAGGGTCAGGTCGTGGTAGCCCGCGTTGCCTTCCAGATCGCGGTCGAAGGCGTTGTGGGGCAGGCCCACGCGGTGGCTGAGGATGTCGGCCACGGTCACCTGCTGCGCGGCGTCGGGCATCGACAGCCGGAACGAGGGCACGAAGTCGGTGAGGTGGCTGTCCCAGCGCAGCACCCCGTCGTTGACCAGGATGCCGGTCATGGTGCCGGCGAAGGACTTGGACAGCGAGGCCAGCCGGAACACGGTGTGCGCGTCCACCGGCTGCGGCGCGCGCACGTCGGTCACGCCGTAGCCGCGCGCGCTGAGGATGCGGCCGTCCTTGACGATGGCCATGGCCATGCCGGGGATGCGGCCGTTCGCCACCAGCGTCTCCGCGATCGCCTCGAAGCGGGCGATATCGAGCGAGGTGGTGGTACTGGCCGAAGGCAGTGCGGGCGGCAGGTCGCTGGCGGAGGCAGCGGTGGCCCGGACGATGGTGCCGGTGGACGGCGCGGCGCCCTGGTTGGCCGAACCGGCGGCCAGCGGCAACAGCGCCGCGATCAATCCTGCCTGCAAGGCGTGCTTGCGGATGCGCCCTTTCATCGGCGTTGCCCCCTGCGTATGCTGCGACGACGGGTCGATTCTAGCGCCTGTTTCCACGATTGCATGAACAAGGGGAGCTTCGATGGGTAGCCTGCTGATTTTTATCGCGATTGTGGCGGTGGTCGTGTTCTGGGCCATCGGCATCTACAACGGCCTCGTCACTGCACGGAACGGCTACAAGAACGCCTTCGCGCAGATCGATGTGCAGCTGCAGCGTCGCTTCGACCTCATCCCCAACCTGGTGGAAGTGGCCAAGAAGTACATGGCGCACGAGCGCGAGACGCTGGAGGCGGTGATCGCCGCGCGCTCCGCCGCGCAGTCCGGCCTGGCCGCGGCCAAGGCCAGCCCGGGCGATCCCGAGGCGATGGCCCAGCTGGCCGCCGCGCAGGGCCAGCTCAACGCCGGCTTGGGGCGCCTGCTGGCGGTGGCCGAGGCCTATCCGGACCTCAAGGCCAACCAGAACATGATGCAGCTCACCGAAGAGCTGACCAGCACCGAGAACAAGGTCGCGTTCGCGCGGCAGGCCTTCAACGATATGGTGATGGCCTACAACAACCGCCGCGAAGTGTTCCCGAACAGCGTGTTCGCCGGCATGTTCGGCTTCCAGCCGGCCACCCTGCTGGAGATCCCGGCGGAGCAGCAGGCGCAGGTCCGCGCCGCGCCGAAGGTCGAGTTCTGACCGCCCGCGCTGTCGCCGTGCCGGCCCGCGGCGTGGCGGCGGCCCCGGGCCCGACGGAGGGCGTGCGCTCGCCATGAATTTCTTCGAACACCAGGCCGCGGCCCGGCGCGCGTCGATGCGCCTGGTCGTGCTGTTCGCGCTGGCGGTGGTCGGCATCGTGGCGGCGGTCGACCTGGCCGCCTGGCTGGTCGCGCCCTCGTGGCGGATGCTGGCCTTCACCACCGGCCTCACCGTGCTGACGATCCTGTTCGGTTCGCTCTACCGCATCGCCAGCCTGGGCGGCGGTGGCGAGGTCGTGGCGCAGCAGATGGGCGGCACGCTGGTGCCGGCCGACACCACCGATCCGGCGCTGCGCCGCCTGCGCAACGTGGTGGAGGAGATGGCCATCGCATCCGGCGTGCCGGTGCCCAAGCTCTACGTGATGGAGGAGGAGGCTGGCATCAACGCCTTCGCCGCCGGTTTCAGCCCCGCCGACGCGGTGGTCGCGGTGACCCGCGGCGCGCTGGAGCGGCTCAACCGCGACGAGCTGCAGGGCGTGGTGGCCCACGAATTCAGCCACGTCCTCAACGGCGACATGCGGCTCAACGTGCGCCTGATCGGGGTCCTGTTCGGCATCCTCATGATCGGGCTGATCGGCCGCAAGGTGCTGGAGTACGGCCGCTTCGGCGGCAGCCGCAACAAGAACGCCGGCGCGTTGCTGGTCGCGGCCCTGGTGGCGATGGTGGTGGGCTACGTCGGCCTGTTCTTCGGCCGGATGATCAAGGCCGGCGTCAGTCGCTCGCGCGAACGGTTGGCCGATGCCAGCGCCGTGCAGTTCACCCGCCAGACCGCCGGGCTTGCCGGTGCGCTGAAGAAGATCGCCGGGCTGGAGGCGGGCGCGCGCCTCAACCACCGCGGCGATGCCGAGGAAGTCAGCCACATGCTGTTCGGCGACGGCATCGGGTTTTCCGGCCTGTTCGCCACCCATCCGCCGCTGCTGGAGCGCATCCAGGCGCTGGAGCCGGGCTTCCGCGGCGAACAGCTCGAGCGGCTGCGCGCGGACTGGCGCGCGACGCCCCCGGACGGCCTGCGCGAGGACGTGGCGCTGGGGCTGGCGGGCACCGGCGACGGCGCGCTGCCGGCCGCGCAGGCGCAGGTGCGGGTCTCGCCCGCGCAGGTGTCGGCGCAGGTGGCGACGCCCGCGTCCGACGACTACCGCCGCGCGGACGCCATCGTCGAGGCCATTCCCGAGGCGCTGCGCGACCTGGCACGCGACCGCACCGCGGTGATGCCGCTGCTGCTGGCCTTGCTGCTGGCCGAGGCGGACGACGCGTTGGACGCACAGCGGCAGGCCATCGCCGCGCGGCTGGACGATGCAGTGGCCGACCATGCCGTGCGCATCCACCAGCAGCTCACCGCCGACCTGCACCCGAGCCTGCGGCTGCCGCTGGCGGCGCTGGCCTTCCCGGTGCTGCGCCTGCGCCCGCGTCCGCAGCTGGAGGCGTTCCTCGCGGCCGTGCGCGCGGTGATCGAGGCGGACGGCGCGGTGTCCCTGTTCGAATACTGCCTCGCCCGCCTGCTGGACGTGCAGGTGCGCGAATCGCTGGACCCGGCGCGTTACGCACGCTTCGGCCGGCACAAGCCCGGCAACGTGCGGCAGGAGTTCGCCACCCTGCTGGCGGTGGTGGCGCGCTACGGCAACGCGGAGGACGCCGCTGCGCGCCGCGCCTATCTCGCCGGCCTGCAGCGCGTGCTGCCGCGCGACCACCTCCCGTACGCGCCGCCGGCCGCCGGCGTGCTGGCGCTGGACGCCGTGTGGGCGCCGCTGGACGCGCTGGACCCGCTGGCCAAGCAGGCGCTGGTGGAGGCCGTCACCGACGCGATCAGCAGCGATGGCCGCGTCAGCGTGGCCGAGGCCGAGCTGCTGCGCACCATCTGCGGTGTGCTGCACTGCCCGCTGCCGCCGATGCTGGAGCAGGGATGAGATGCATTGCATGAACGCAAGACGCGTGGCTCTTTCCTGCTTGCTGTTTCTCCCGGCAGCAGCGTCCGCGACGACATGGCTCGAGACGACAATCATCGATCCCGTCAGTGGAAAGCAGTGCGTCGTGTCGACGCCGGGCAGTTACGGGTCCTATATCTACCAATGGCCGGAGAAATTCGACCAGGTCTTCTGGCCTTTGACCGATCGCTATGGCATCTGGATCTGCCGGACTTCGGGCTTCGTGACGTTCATCGGCGATATTGAGCTCGACGACGAGGAAAAGACTTCGATCGGTCGTTTTCTCAAGGGCGCAGCGCCGCTGCCGGAAGAGGCGATGACGGAAGTGGTCCTGGCTCGCTTGGAGGCGATATACGCCTTGCGCAAGGTCGATCCTGATGCCAAGGCGCGGATCCTCAGGGCATTGGCGTACCACTACGAATCCAATGGAGCGCCGATCAGGGCGGGCGAACTGAGGGACCAAGCTGCTGAAATCATGGAAGCCAGGCTCGCCGATCAGACGCTTGCGCCGTCTCTGCGCTTGCAATACTCGTTCGTCACGGCGAATTACGTGCGTGAGCGGGGGCAGGTGGCGCAGGCGGACCAGAAGTTGGAGCAGATGTCCCCGCTTCTGGTCGAGGCTGCCGCGGACGAAAAGTTGAAAGGTTACGCGGAGTACTTGCAGGCGTTGCTGGCAACGGCCCGCAAGATTGCCCCCGGGGGGCGGCTGGCGCCCGAGGAGTGATCAGCCGGCCTTCATCAGATCCGCCGCCCGCTCCGCGATCATGATGGTCGGGGCGTTGGTGTTGCCGCCCGGCAGCTCCGGCATCACCGAGGCGTCGACCACGCGCAGGCCGTCCACGCCGCGCACGCGCAGCAGCGGGTCGACCACCGCCGCGTCGTCGCTGCCCATGCGGCAGGTACCGATGGGGTGGTACACCGTCTCGGCGCGGTTGCGGACGAATTCGATGAGCTCGGCCTCGCTGCGTGGCGCGTTCTTCGGGAAGATCGGCGCACCGCGATAGGGGTCGAATGCCTTCTGCGACAGCAGCTCCAGCGACAGCTTGGCGCATTCGACCATCATCTTCATGTCGAATCCCTCGGGGTCGCCGAGGTAGTTCGGGTCGATGATCGGCTTGTCGGCGGCGCGGCTGCTGGCCAGCGTGACGCGGCCGCGGCTGCGCGGGCGCAGGAAGCAGGCGTGCAGGGTGTAGCCGTCGCCGGGCAGGCGGTTGCGGCCGTGGTCGTCGATCATCGCCGGGATGAAGTGCAGCTGGATGTCGGTCCGCGCGTCCGGGGCCAGCGCCGAGCGCACGAAGCCCGCGCCCTCCGCCACGTTGCTGGTGCCGGGGCCGCGGTGGCCGCCGAGGAAATACTGCAGCGCGGTCTTCACCTCGCTGAGGCGGTCGTAGCTGATCGGCTGCGTG
>DASWXO010000047.1:0-30022 GCA_036405455.1 Thermomonas sp.
TGCCACACCGGCGTCGACGGCGTGTGGGCGGTCGGCGACTGCGTGCGCGGCCCGATGCTGGCGCACAAGGGCTTCGAGGAAGGCATCGCGGTGGCCGAGCTGATCGCCGGCCTGCCGGGCCACGTCAACTTCGACACCATCCCGTGGGTGATCTACACGGAGCCGGAAATCGCCTGGGTCGGCAAGACCGAGGAGCAGCTGAAGGCCGAGGGCATCCCGTACAAGGCCGGCAGCTTCCCGTTTGCGGCGGTCGGCCGCGCGGTGGCGATGGCCGAGCCGGCGGGCTTCGTGAAGGTGCTGGCGCACGCCGAGACCGACACCATCCTCGGCATGCACCTGGTCGGCGCCAACGTGTCCGAACTGGTCCACGAAGGCGTGCTGGCGATGGAGTTCAAGGGCAGCGCCGACGACCTGGCGCGCATCTGCCATGCCCACCCGTCGCTGAGCGAAGCCGTGCACGATGCCGCGATGGCGGTGCACAAGCGGGCGATCCACAAGGCCAACTGAGGCCGCCCGCGTCCCCGGACGGCGCCCTCGCGGCGCCGTTCGCATTTCGAGGCCCCGCCACGCCGATGCCCCTGCAGTTCCTGCTCAAGACGACGATCACGGTGGCGCTGGTGCTGCTCGCCTCGGGCCTCGCCAAGCGCCCCGGCCTGCTGGGCGCGCTGGTGGCGGCGCTGCCGGTGACGTCGCTGCTGGTGCTGGGCTGGCTGTACGTCGATACCGGCGACCCGCGCCAGGTGGCGCGGCTGTCGATGGATATCTTCTGGTTCGTGCTGGGCGGGCTGGCGTTCTTCCCGGCGCTGAGCCTGTCGCTGCGGGCTGGCTGGCCAGCGTGGGCATGCTTTGCGGTCGCGGCCGTCGCCGCCTTCGGCGGCATGAGCGCCACCCAGGCGGCCTTGACCCATTTCAGGAGTGCAGGATGAAGACCCTCTGCGTCTATTGCGGTTCCAACGCCGGCGGTGATCCGGCCTACGCCGCGCTGGCCCGCGACTTCGGCGCGCGCCTGGCGCGCGACGGCATCACGCTGGTCTATGGCGGTGGCAACGTCGGGCTGATGGGCACGGTGGCCGACGCCGTGCTGGCGGGCGGCGGCGAGGTGGTCGGCGTCATCCCGCAGCAACTGGTGGACTGGGAAGTGGCGCACAAGGGCGTCACCCGGCTGGAAGTGGTCGACTCGATGCACACCCGCAAGGCGCGGATGTTCGAACTGGCCGACGGGTTCGTCGCCCTTCCCGGCGGCTTCGGCACGCTGGACGAGATGTTCGAGATGCTGACGTGGCGCCAGCTGGGCCTCGGCAAGAAGCCCTGCGCCTTCCTCGACGCGAACGGCTTCTGGCAGCCGCTGATGGCGATGCTGGACACCATGGTGCGCGAGCGCTTCCTGCACCCCGAACAGCGCCAGGACATGTGGCACGGCAACGACATCGCCGCCCTGCTGGCATGGATGCAGGGCTACGTGCCGGCGCAGGCCGACAAGTGGCTGGACGAGAAGCGCCGCTCGCAGCTGCAACTCACCCCGGAGGACGTATGAGCATCCCCACCCGGTTCCGCGCCTTCCGCATCCACGGCGACGACGGCCAGGGCGGCTACCGCAGCGGCCTTGAGACCCTTTCGCTGGACGACCTCAATCCCGGCGAGGTCGTGGTCAAGGCCGCGTACTCGTCGGTCAACTACAAGGACGCGCTGGCCGGCACCGGCCAGGGCAAGATCCTGCGCAGCTTCCCGCTGGTCGGCGGGATCGACGTCGCCGGCCACGTGGTCGCTTCCACCGATCCGCGCTTCAAGGAAGGCGATGCCGTGCTGGTCACCGGCAGCGGCCTGTCGGAAACCCGCGACGGCGGCTATGCGGAATACGCGCGGCTGGATGCGCGTTGGGTGATCCCGTTGCCCGCGGGCCTGACGCTTCGCGAGGCGATGATCCTCGGCACCGCCGGCTTCACCGCCGCACTGGGCCTGCTGCGGATGACCGACAACCGGCAAACCCCTGACCTGGGACCGCTGGCCGTCACCGGCGCCACCGGCGGCGTGGGCTCGCTGGCCATCGCGATCTTCCGCAAGGCCGGCTACGAGGTGCACGCGATCAGCGGCAAGGCCGACCAGGCCGACTACCTGCGCGGGCTGGGTGCGCACGAGGTGCTGGGCCGCGAGGCGCTGTCCACGACCCGCCCGATGGACACCGCCCGCTTCGGCGGCGGCCTGGACAACGTCGGCGGGCCAATGCTGGCGGCCCTGCTCGCCCACACCGCGCCCTACGGCAACGTCGCCAGCTGCGGCCTGGCCGCCTCGGCGGAGCTGCATGCCACCGTCATGCCCTTCATCATCCGCGGCGTGTCCCTGCTGGGCGTGGCGTCCGCCGGGACCGCGCGCGACATCCGCGACGAGGTCTGGCGGCGGCTGGCCAACGACTGGAAGCCGGGCAATCTGGACGCGATCTGCACCCGCGAGGCCACCCTGGACGACCTGCCGGACGTGTTCGGCCGCATGCTGGCCGGCGGCGCGCTGGGCCGCACCGTGGTGCGCATCACGCCCGCCGCCTGACCGGCTTGCAGGCGCACGGCCTGCGGCTACAATCGAAGCGCATCCTTGGGGACCCCCTGCATGGCACGCATCCTGATCGTCGACGATTCGCCCTCCCAGCTGATGAGCATCCGGCGCATCGTCGAGAAGCTCGGCCACGAAGCGCTGACGGCCGAGGACGGCGCCGCCGGCGTGGAGGCCGCCAAGCGCGAGCTTCCCGAACTGATCCTGATGGACGTGGTGATGCCGAACCTCAACGGGTTCCAGGCCACGCGCTCGATCAGTCGCGAGCCCACCACCAAGCACATCCCGGTGATCCTGGTGACCACGAAGGACCAGGACACCGATCGCGTCTGGGGCATGCGCCAGGGCGCGAAAGCCTACATCACCAAGCCGTTCAGCGAATCCGAACTGGCCGAGGTCATCAACCAGTACCTGCGCGGCGGCACTGCCGCGTAACCCGCGGCGGACGGCGGCCGCGCCACGGCAGGCCCCGTCCGCGTCCTGCCTTCGACGCGCCGGGCGGCGTCAGCCGCGCCGCCAATCATCCCCGAACGCATCGCGCATCTTGGCGTAAGCCTTGCGCTGGGCGTCGGTGTGGGCCTTGGGCGCCAGCACCTCCAGCTCCACGATCTGGTCGCCCGCCGGGGCGTTGCCGGTGCCGGGCAGCCCGCGCCCGCGCAGGCGCAGCTTGCGCCCGGATTCCGAATCCGGCGGGATCTTCAGCTCCACCGGCCCGCCCAGCGTCGGCACGCTGAGAGTCGCACCCAGCGCGGCCTCCCACGGCGCCACCGGCAGCACGTGGATGACGTTGCGGCCGTCGACTTCGAACTGCGGGTCGGCCGCGTACTCCACTTCCACCAGCAGGTCGCGGCCGCCGTTGCCCTGCTTGGCCAGGCGGATGACCTGCCCCGGCCGCACGCCCTTGGGCACGCGTACGTCCAGCGTCCGGCCGGCCACGCCGATGCGCACGCTGCTGCCGTCGTAGACCGCTTTGAGCGGCACCGCGAGCTTGGCACGGGTGTCTCCTGCCGGTTGGCCGGCCCGTGCGCCGCCGTTGGCGCGGCCGCGGCCACCGAACAGGTTCTCGAAGAAGTCGGAGAACCCGCCGCCGGCGCCACCGCCGGCGAAGATCTCGTCGAAGTCGAAGTCGGGCTGCCCGCCCGGACCGCGCCCGAAGCCACCCGGAGGCGGCCGGATCTCGTCGCCCGGACGATAGCCACCGGCGCGCAGCTGGTCGTAGGCCGCCCGCTTCTGCGGATCACGCAGCGCCTCGTAGGCCTCGTTGACGGCCTTGAATTTCTCCTCGGCGCCCTTTTCCTTGCTGACGTCCGGGTGGTACTTGCGCGCCAGCCGGCGGTAGGCGGTCTTGATCTCCGCCTCGCCGGCGCTGGGCTCGACCCCGAGGATGCCGTAGTAATCCTTGAATTCCATCGCTGCTCCGTGCCGCGCCTGCGTGGCGGGGATTATCCCACCGCGACGCAGCGTCGCGGTCCAGGGCTTAGACTGTGGTCCCGTCGAAATGAGGTCCGGTCATGTCGATTCAAGTCGGCCAACAGATCCCCGAAGCCGTGGTCCAGTACATCGACGACGGCGTGCACCGGATCGACACCCACTCCCTGTTCGGCAACCGCAAGCTGCTGCTGTTCGCGGTGCCCGGCGCCTTCACCCCGACCTGCTCCGAGCGCCACCTGCCGGGCTATGTCGAGCACTACGACGCGTTCCGCGCCAAGGGCATCGAGGTGGCCTGCATGGCCGTGAACGACGCCTTCGTGATGCAGGCCTGGGGCAAGAGCCAGAACGTCCCGCACGGGATGAAGATGCTGGCCGACGGCAACGCCGACCTGACCCGCGCGCTGGGCCTGGAACTGGACGCCAGCGGCTACGGCATGGGAGTGCGCTGCAAGCGCTTCGCCCTGTATGCGGAGAACGGCATCGTGCGCGGACTGTGGGTGGAGGCGCCCGGCGAATTCCGGGTGTCCTCGGCGGAGTACGTGCTGGCCCACCTGCCGGCCTGAACGCGCCGGGGCTCAAGCCCGGGCATCAGTCGAGGAGCGCGAAGCGGAGGCTGTCCCAGGCGCCGCTGTCCGCCAGCGCGGTCAGTTCGTGCCGGCCGGGCTCGGTGAACTCGCGCAGGAACGGGCGCGCGCCCTCGGTCTCGCCGATCCAGCGGCCGTCCAGCAGCCATTGCACCCGCGTCGTCGCCCCCAGGGCACGCAGCGACAACCGCACGCCCTTTGCCTGCCCTGGCGCGCGCGCCAGGGTGGCGCCATCGTTGACGCCTTCGATATGCAGCGTGACCGTGCCGCTGCGGCCGTCATCGACGCAGTCCGGCGACAGCGGCGGCAGGCTTGCGTCCGCGCGCCACGCCGCGGGTAGCCACGGCATGGCCAAGGCGGGCCAGCGCGCGATCCGGCGCTGGCGCGTGACGTGCGGCGCACTGCATTCCGCCGACAGGCGTCGGCCGGTCACGGCGTCCACCGTGACGTCTTCCACGCCTGCGCTCCACAGCCGCGCCTGCCGCTCGGCGAAGGTCGGTGGCACCCCGCCGTCCAGCGTCCATGCCGGCATGCGCTTCCTGCACAGTTCGGGGGGCTGCGCATCGGCGGCGATGCCCAGCGGCCAGCAGACGTCGGTTTCCGCCACGCCGGCCGGCATCGGGATGCGCAACGGATCGCCCGGCGAACGCGGCAGGCTGTCGATCACTTCGAACAGCAGGGGCAGCGCCGTGACGGCGCCGTACTGGCCGGGCAGCGGCGTGCCGTCGGGCCGCCCGACCCATACGCCGACGGTGTGGCGCGGGGTGCCGCCGATCGCCCAGGCGTCGCGGAAGCCGTAGCTGGTGCCGGTCTTCCACGCCACGCGCGGGCGACGGCCGGTATCGAACATGCCCTCGCGTTCGCCCGGGCGCGGGTTGGCCGCGAGGATTTCGCGCACGATCCACGCCGCGCCGGGCGACAGCAGCCGGCGCTCCAGCCTCGGCGCGTCTGGCGTGTAGCGCACGTGCCCGGCGATGCCGCCGCGGTGCAGCGCGGCGAATGCGCCCACCAGATCCTCCAGACGCGCGCCCGCACCGCCGAGGATCATCGACAGGTTCGGCGCCGCGCCCAGCGGGAACTTCA
Source organism: Thermomonas sp. (assembly GCA_036405455.1). Lineage (GTDB taxonomy): Bacteria > Pseudomonadota > Gammaproteobacteria > Xanthomonadales > Xanthomonadaceae > Thermomonas. The sequence continues at coordinate 5,643 of DASWXO010000047.1, forward strand.
GGGCAAGGCCCGCATGTTCGAGCCGCGCGGCGAAGCGCGCCGGGCCGACGCGGTCCAGCAGGTCCACCGCCGGCACGTTGAGCGACAGCCGCAGCGCCTCGGCCGCACCCACGGGACCATGGAAGGCGCTGTCGAAGTTGGAGGGCCGGTAGCCGCCGAACGACTGCGGCGCGTCCACCAGCAGGCTCTCCGAATGGATCAGCCCGTCGTCCAGCGCCATGCCGTACAGGAACGGCTTCAGGGTGGAGCCGGGCGAGCGCCAGGCCTGCACCATGTCCACGTGACCAAGGCGCGCCTTGTCGGTGAAGGCCACCGAGCCGACGTAGGCGCGCGCCTCCAGCGTGGCGTTGTCCACCACCAGCAGGGCGGCCGAGGTGCGTGGCGGCAGGTCGGAGAAATACGCGGCGACGCGTTCCTCCAGCGCACGCTGCAATGCCGGGTCGAGGGTGGACACGATGCGCCGCGACTGCGGCGTCGCGGCATGCAGGCGCTGCGCCAGCAGCGCGGCATCCATCGGCGGGCGCAACCGGCGCGAGACCACGTTCTCGATGCGCGCATCGTCCACTTGCGCGCGCGTCCACATGCCACGCGCGGCCATCCGCGCCAGCAGCTTGTCGCGCGCCGCCTGCGCCGCCTCGGGGAAACGGTCCGGGCGCAGCCGGCTCGGCGCCTGCGGTAGCACCGCCAGCAGTGCGGCTTCGGCGTGCGACAGGCGTACCGCCGGTTTGCCGAGGTAGGCCCAGCTGGCAGCGTCCACCCCCTCGATGGTGCCGCCGAACGGCGCGCGCTCCAGGTACAGGGTCAGGATCTGGCGCTTGGACAGGTGCGCTTCCAGCTGCAACGCACGCAACACCTGCCGCAGCTTGCCGCCGACGCTGCGGGTGCGCGCGCCGTGCAGGCCGGGATCGACAATGCGCGCCACCTGCATGGTCAGGGTGGAGCCGCCGGAAACGATGCGGCGGCTGCCGAGCAGTTGCCCACCGGCGCGCAGCAGCGCCACCGGATTGATGCCAGGATGCCGCCAGTACCAGCGGTCTTCGTACCCCAGCAGCGCCTGCACGTACAGCGGCGAGACCTGCTCCGGCGTGGCCGGATAGCGCCACACGCCGCGCGCATCGGCGAACGCGCGCAGCGGGCTGCCGTCGCGGGCGGTCACCACGGTGGCGGCGTCGCGCCCCGTGGGAAGCGGCAGCGGGAACAGCCCATCGAGCAACAGCAGGGACGCCAGCAGTGCCACCATGCCCCAGCGCAGCCAGGGCAACAGACGCTTGCCGTATCGCCCCAACGACGCGCGTCCGGCAATCCAGTGGCTTCGCTTGCTCTTCAAGAGGATGAGCAAGAGTCAGGCAACGAACAGGCTGGATCCCCGCCTGCGCGGGGATGACAGCCTTGCAGCATCGCGGGTCACGTCGCGCATCCGCGTTCCGGGGCGTTCCTCACGGCTGCACCACCGTGATCCGCGCCGGCACGGCCTTGCCTACGCCGCGCAGGTCGGGGCGGTACATGTCCTCCACCAGCGGCGGCGGCACGGTGTAGTTGCCGGGCGTCACCGCGCGCACCAGGTAGAACACGCGCGCGGTGCTGCCGGCGTCCAGCTTGAGCGCGGCCACGTAGCGGTCGTCGCGGAACTCCTCGTGGCGGACATCGGCGCTGTCACCGCGCTCGGCGATGTCGATGCCGTCCACCACGACGCCGGCCCACTGCTTGGCGTCGCCCAGGTTGAAGTTCTCGATCTCCAGTCCGGCCGGCAGCAGGTCGGTGAGCAGCGCGTCCGGCATGTCGCGGTCGGCGGTGATGGACACGCGGACGATCAGCGCTTCGCCTTCCTTCAGCGCGCGCGGCGTCCACGGCTTGCCGTCGGTGCCGTACAGCGCACGCTCGACCTTGAGGGCGCGAGCATCCGCCGCAGGCGCGACGCGCGGCACGCCGGCCACGTCCAGGCTGGCGTAGAACGGCGGCGCGCCGACCGGCAGGAACCGCAGGCCCTTGGCCAACGTGCCGTAATCGACATCGCGGGCGAAGCTCTTCGCCGCGGCGATCGCTTCCTCCGTGCCGCCGACGCTGAGCTTGCCGGCCACGGTCTTCGTCTGGTCGGCCAGCAGGGCCTTGCCCAGCCGGGCCAGCGCGATCTGCTCCTGCGTGCTCAGCCAGAACCACGACGACGCGCGGCGGCGTGCGTCCAGCTCGCGCCCCAGGTCGATCACGCGCGCATCGTAGGCGGGCTTGGCGTAACCGCGCTCGTGGGTCATCGCGATCATCAGCGCCATGTCGCGCAGCGGCGTGCCGTAGTCGCCCAGCCAACCCTGGCGGTCGCCCTGTAAGGCGAAGCCGGCGGCGATCGCCTTGTCGCCTCGCGCCCTGTCGCCCTGCATCGACAAGGCCAGCCCCAGCTGCACCAGCGGCAGGCCCTTCAGCGCCTGCTTGCGGTCGTTGTCGTACAGCGCGCGCAGGGTGCCCAGCGGCGCGCGGTTGACCCGCGCCAGCACGTAGCCGGCATACGCCTGGTAGGCGAACTTGAGGTACTGGCGATGGTCGCGGCCGTAGAACTCGTTGCCGCCGGACAGCAGGTCCTCGCTGAGCCGCTGCAAGGCTTTTTGCAGCACCGCGTCGGGCACCACGAAGCCCGCCTGGCGCGCATCCAGCAGGAAGTCGGCGATGTAGGGCGTCAGCAACGGATCGACGTCGCCGTCGTCGCCCCACATCGAGAAATGCCCGCTGCCGACCTGCATCGAGGCCAGCCGCCCGAATGCACCCTCCATGCGTCCGCGCCGCTTGGCCGCATCCAGCCCAGCCACGCCGAAGCGCTGCGCGGCCTGGGCATCCAGCAACAGCGCGGCGTACCCCTTGCTGGTGGTCTGCTCGGCGCAGCCGTACGGATAGTCCAGCGCGCCCTTCAACGCCGCGCCGAACGGGATCGGCGGCAGCGCGCTGACCAGCATGCGCGCGCGCACCGAGCCCGGCATCAGGCCGTCAGCGATGCCGGCGTCCATCGATGCCGCCTCACCCGCGCCCAGCACCTGCGTGCGCGACCGCAGCACCGCCGGCCAGCCCGCGCGCACCGGCAGGTCGTACTTGCGATCCACCTTGAAGCCGTTGCCGTCCACGCGTACGCGCACCTGCGCCACGCCGTAGCCCTCCTGCGCGGCCAGCGGGAAGCTCAGGGTGGACTTGGCCTCGCTGCCCAGCGTCAGCGCACGACTCGCTTCACCGATCGACGCGGGGCCGATGCCGTCCAGCCTGACCTTGAACTGGCCCGGCTTGCCGGTGAAGTTGGTGATGTCCAGCGTGACCATGCCGCGATCGCCGGGCGCCATCGCACGCGGCATGCTGGCTTCCGCGACGATCGGCGCGCGCACCACCGTGTCGGCGTCCTTGTTGCCGTACTGGGTGTCCGAATACACCAGCGCCGACACCCGCAGCGTGCCGTTGAAGTCCGGCACCGGCAGCGAAACGCGCGCGATGCCCTTGGCGTCCAGCTTCACCGGCCCCGAAAACAGGTCCACCGTCTGCACCCGCGCGGTCGGCCGGCGCGCCTGCGGCAGCGCAGCCAGCGCCATGTCGCCGCCGAAGCGCAGCTTGGCGATGCCGCCGTCGAAGCTCTCGATGACCCGGCCGTAGATGTCATAGGCGTCCACGCCCAACCGCCGTTGGGCGAAGAAATGCGCATTGGCATCCGGGACCGGGAAGCGGGTGATGTTGAGGATGCCCACGTCGACCGCCGACACCGTGGCATAGGCGGTCTTGCCCGCCAGCTGCGGCGCGCTCACCGTGACCTGCAGCGGCTGCTCCGGCCGCACCTGCGGCTTCACCGCCAGTCCGACGGCCACGCGCCGGTCGCGCCGGTCCATCGGCACGAAGGCCTCGCCGACCGCCCGCGCCGGGGTGATCTTGCTGGCCGCGCTGCCGCCACGGAACACCAGCGCGGTCACATAGACGTCGTGGCGCTCCCAATCCCGGGTGACCGGGATCTCCACCACCGTGCCCGCCTTCACGTCCACCGACCGCACGAACAGCATGCGATCGCTTTCCACCATCACCAGACCCTTGCCGGGGTGCGGCGGGGTCAGCGTCACCTTCAGCGTGTCGCCGGCCCGGTAGGCGGTCTTGTCCAGCGCCAGCTTGACCTTGTCGGGGCGCGCGTCCAGCCCGCGGTTCTCGTCGCCCCAGCCCCAACCGGCCCGGAACGGATAGCGCATGGTCAGTTTCGTGGACGGATCGAAGACCTCGAGCCGGTAGTCGCCCCACTCCACCGGGAAGTTCAGGCGCGCCGCGGTACCGCCCACGTCGATGCTGCGCGTCTCCACGGTCTGGTAGCGGCGGGTGAAGTCGTAGCTCCAGCCGCTGCCGTCATCGTGCGTCCAGTGGTAGTCGCGATGCTCGCGCACCAGCGACACCTTCAGCCCCTTGGCCGGCTTCGGTTGGCCGTCGCTGCCGTAGCGCATCAGCTCGAAGCCGGCGCTGGCATTGGCATCGGCGCCGTCGGCGTCGTCGAACATCGGGCGTACGCCCACCAGGGCATCGGCTGGCCACAGCGTGCGGACAACGCTGCGATTGACGCTGCGGCCGCCGGTTTCGTACAGGCTGCCGGCGACGATCGCCTGCACCGGCGTGTCGTTCTTCACCTCGCCGGGCAGCGCGATGGCCTGGCGCAGTTCGCCCTTGGCGTCGAGCTCGGCATCGACGACATCGGCGGCCTCCTTCGGCAGCGCCACGGTGGGATCACCGAAGAACCAGCCCTTCAGCTGCTCCAGCGGATGCTGGTCCACCCGCACCGCCAGCTTGGCGGTGAAACGGTTGCCCGCCGCCGGCGCGCCGTACAGGTAGGCGCCCTTGGCCTGCAGCGCGAACGGCTGGCCGGGGCGCAGAACGTCACTGGCGCTGTCCAGGTCCAGCTTCATGCGCTCGGGCAGGAACTCCTCGATGCGCAGGCGCATGCCCTGCACCGCGTCCTTGCTGGCCGGATCGGTGCGGAACTCCACCTGCCAGAGGCCGGTCGGCGCTTCGAACGGGATGGCTTTCTCGAAGCGGAAATAGCCCTGTGCGCCGGGCTCGATCTTCGACTCGACGAACGTCTTGCCGTCCGCCTGCTTCAGGCGCACGAACAACGACTGCGACTTGCCACCCTTGGCCTGCACCGGCCGGCCGTCGAAGTCGCGCAGCAATGCGGAGACGCGCACGGTCTCGCCGGGCCGGTAGAGGTCGCGGCCCGACCAGGCGAACACGTCGAACCAGGCCTGCTCGCGCCCGGACACGGCGAACTCCGACAAGTCCAGCGCCGGCTGGTTGAACGGCAGCATCGACATGTCCTTGCCGCGCACCGCGGTGAGCACGTGCGCCGCGTCCAGCGTGGTATTGAGCAGCGCGTTGCCGTTGCCGTCGGTGCTGCCCTTGAACACGGGTTCGCCGCGCGCATCGAGCACCTTCAATTCGACGTTGGCGATGCCCTCGCCGCTGGCCAGCGAGGCGGTGTGGACGAACAGCTTGTCCTTGTAGGCGCGCACGTGCAGGCCGATGTCGCTGACGGTGAAATAGGCGACGTCGTACTCGCCCCTAAAGCTGCCGGTCTTCTTCATCACCGCGAAGTACAGGCCCGGCTTCTGCAACTCGGCGATGTCCTGCACCGGCAGGTAGGTCAGCACGCGCTCGTTGCGCTCGCCGCCGAGCACGAAGCGGTTGACGTAGACCGGTTCGGCCAGCTTGTTGATCGGCGCGCGGCTGTCGACGTCATCCTCGTCGTACCAGGAGGGATCCAGTTCCCAGTTGCTGCGGCGGCCACCGCGCTGGTAGTCAGCGAAGAACTTGGGCAGCGCGGCATCGCGCACGCGCAGGAACTCCACGTCCACCTCGTCCACGTTCACCGACACCACCGGCAAGCCGCGCGACTCCTTCGCCGGGATCACGCTGCCCTGCGAGGCGAACCCCACCGCCGGGTCGAGTTCGCCGGTGAACACCTTCAGCTCCAGGTCCTTGCCCAGCTTGCTGCCGTCGGCGGCGGTCAGCGCGCCGGAGATCCGCACGATGTAGTGCTGGTTGGCGTCCACGAAGGGATAGCGCAGCGTCTTGCCGTCGTCCGACAGCGTCCATCCGCTCTGGCCATCGCCCTTGGCGTCGATCGCGAGCAGCTTGTCGAAGTCCTGGGTGCCCACCAGCGGACGGGAGAACGCCACCGCGACCGTCAGGCCCTCCTCCCGAGGGTCGGGCCACGCACGCACCACCGCGAAGCCCCGGATCGCCTCGCGCTGGGCCTGGATCGGCTCGCCCCCGGCCACCGGCAATTCGCCGCCCGGGTCGCGCTTGCAGGCGACCGGCAGCAGGGCCAGCAGCGCAGCCAGCAACGCGCCGGCGAGGCGGGCGGCCAGATCGATCCTTGTACGCATGTCGCGTCATCCAGTCCGTGGGATTGGCCCGAGTATAGGACGCGAAACGTGGCGCTTTGCGGACGCTCGTGCCGCCACGGCGGTGCGGGTGACTGCGCGCCATCAAGCCAGCAGGCGGTCCCACATGCCGGCGAAATCGGCGTTGACGCCGCGGCTGGCGGCCCATGCCTCCAGCATCTCCAGGCCTTCGTCGCGGCCGAAGCGGCCTTCGCGCGCCAGCATGGCCAGCGCCGCCGCGATGCGGCCGGCCCGCAGCGCGCGCCCCAGCGGGTCGGTGGGCATGGCTTCGGCGCGCTGCGCCTCCAGCGCGACGCCGATGCGGTCGGACAACTCCCAGACGATGGCGATGCGGTGGGCCATGGGCGCCGTCTGTTCGTCGAGGACCCGCGCGACGGTGCGCGGATCAGGCGGCAAATGCGCGTGGAGGGTGTAGCTGTCGCGCAGCACCTGTGCCACCACGATCGCGCCGAGCCCGTGCAGCAGGCCCACCATTTGCGCGGCGAAGGCATCCTCCTGCCCGCGCCCGGCGCGGATCATGCCGGCGGCGACGTCGGCGGCCAGCTGGGTGTGCTCCCAGATCACGCCCGGCAGGCGACCCAGCGGACCGTCCCCCGTCTGCATCACGGGCTGCACCAGCGCAGCAGCGATGACCGGCCGCAGGCCGTCCAGCCCAAGCAGGGTCGCCGCGCGCATCAGGCTTTCGACCGGCTTTTCCTGGATCCGGTAGAACGGGCTGTTGGCGATCCGTAGCAGGTTGGCGGAGAGCGCGGGGTCCTCGCTGACGATGCGGGCGATCTGTTCCAGCGAGATGTCGGGATCGTTGATCGCGCGCATCAACTTCGGCAGCAGCTGCGGCCGGCGCGGCATGTGGCGGGCCTGGAACTGGGTGCGGGAGAGCAGGTTGGCGCAGGCCGCGGCGATGGCGGCGTGGGCGGCAGCGGCCTCGTCGGCCGGCATGGGATCGACCACCGGCGCAGGCGTCACCGCGGCGGCATAGAGCTCGCGCACCAGTGCCCGGCCGGTGGGAATGGCGGGATCCGCGGCAGCCTCGGCGTCCAGCGGGGCGGCATCCGCGTCGCCCTCGTCGTCCGGCAGGCGCGGCGCGTAGCGGGAAGCTGGACGGCGATCATCGCCGTCGTCGCGCAGGTACCACCAGATGGCGATCCCGATCACCACCACCAACAGGCCAGCGATCGCCCCCCATGCCCACGCGTCCATTCTCCCTCCGCCGTCCGTTTCCCCGGTGCACGAACCGGCACCGGCACGCACGGGGACAGGCTAACCGAAGTCGGCCGCGAAGTTGTACGCCAGGCCCGTGGCCCCGGGCATCCGCCGCGGGGCACGGGCGCGACTCACTCGGCCGCGTCCGCGGCCTCGTCGGAGGCGTCGTCGTCCAGGGTGGCGTCCAGGCGCTCGATCGCCTGCAGCTTCTCGTCGGCGGCCAAGCGCATCAGGGTGACGCCCTGCGTGTTGCGGCCCACCTGCGAGATATCCGAGGCCGGGGTGCGGACCAGCGTGCCGCCGTCGGAGATCAGCAGCACGTCGTGGTGCTCCGACAGCTGGATCGCGCCGACCAGCGCGCCGTTGCGCTCGTTGGTCTTCATCGCGATCACGCCCTGGGTGCCGCGCCCCTTCTTGGGGAATTCGTCCAGCGCGGTGCGCTTGCCGAAGCCGTTCTGGCTGGCGGTGAGGATGTCGCCCTCGCCTTCCACCACGATCAGGCTCACCACCTGCTCGCCGTCAGCCAGCTTCATGCCGCGCACGCCGGTGGCGGTGCGGCCCATCGAGCGCACGCTACCCTCGTCGAAGCGCACGGCCTTACCGTTGGTAGCCAGCAGCATGATGTCGCGCTCGCCGTCGGTCATCGCCGCGCCGACCAGCGCATCGCCGTCGTCCAGGCTGATCGCGATCTTGCCGCGCGCCAGCTTGAAGGCGAACTCGGTCAGCGCGGTCTTCTTCACCGTGCCGCCCTTGGTGGCGAAGAACACGAACTTGCCGTCCTCGTATTCGCGCACCGGCAGCACCGCCTGGACCTTCTCGCCTTCCTCCAGCGGGATCCAGTTGATGATCGGCCGGCCGCGCGCGTTGGGACCGGCCTCCGGCAGCTGGTAGACCGGCAGCCAGAACACCCGGCCCTGGCTGGTGAAGGTGAGCAGGGTGTCATGGGTGTTCACCAGCCACAGCTGGTCGATGAAGTCCTCGTCCTTGGTCGCCGCCGCGTTGCGGCCCTTGCCGCCGCGCTTCTGCGCGCGGTAGGCGGTGGCCGGCTGGCGCTTGGCGTAGCCGGCGTGCGACAGGGTGACCACCACGTCTTCCGGCGCGATCAGGTCGAGGATATCGAGGTCTTCCTCGGAGGCGCGGATCTCGCTGCGGCGCGGGTCGTTGAACTCGGCCTTGAGGTCGCGCAGCTCGGTGCGGATGACGTCCAGCAGCACGTCCGGGTTCTCGAGGATGCGGATCAGCCCGGCGATCTCCTCCAGCAGCTGGCGGTATTCGTCGGTGAGCTTCTCCTGCTCCAGCCCGGTCAGGCGGTGCAGGCGCATCTCCAGGATCTGCTGGGCCTGGGTGTCGGTGAGCTGGTAGCCGCTCGCCAGCAGGCCCACGCCGGCTGGCAGGTCCTCCGGACGCGAGGCTTCGGCGCCGGCGGCGGCCAGCAGGCTGCCGACCAGGCCGGGCTGCCAGGTGCGCGCCAGCATGCGCTCCTTGGCGACCTGCGGGTTTTCCGAGGTCTTGATCAGCTCGATCATCTCGTCGATGTTGGCCAGCGCGACGGTCAGGCCTTCGAGGATGTGGGCGCGGGCGCGAGCCTTGCGCAGCTCGAAGATGGTGCGGCGGGTCACCACCTCGCGGCGGTGGCGCACGAAGGCCTCGAGGATCTGCTTGAGGTTCAGCAGCTGCGGGCGGCCGTCGACCAGCGCCACCATGTTGATGCCGAACACCGACTCCATCTGGGTCTGCGAGTAGAGGTTGTTCAGCACCACCTCGGCCGACTCGCCGCGCTTCACCTCGATGTAGATGCGCATGCCGTCCTTGTCGGACTCGTCGCGCAGCTCGCTGATGCCCTCGAGCTTCTTTTCCTTCACCAGCTCGGCGATCTTCTCGATCAGACGGGCCTTGTTCACCTGGTACGGAATCTCGGTGACGATGATCGACTCGCGGCCGTTGTCGGCCACCTCGATATCGGCCCTGGCGCGCATGCGCACGCGGCCCTTGCCGGTGCGGTAGGCGACATGGATGCCGCCGACGCCATTGATGATGCCGGCCGTGGGGAAATCCGGGCCCGGGATGAATTCCATCAGGCCGTCGATGTCGATCTGCGGGTTGTCGATCAGCGCGATGGTGGCATCGACCACTTCGCCGAGGTTGTGCGGCGGGATGTTGGTCGCCATGCCGACCGCGATGCCGGCGGAGCCGTTGACCAGCAGGTTCGGTACCCGGGTCGGCATGACCGTGGGCTCGAGTTCCTTCTCGTCGTAGTTGGGCTGGAAGTCGACGGTGTCCTTGTCGATATCGGCCATCAGCTCGTGCGACAGGCGCGACATCCGCGCCTCGGTGTAACGCATCGCCGCCGCGGAGTCGCCGTCGATCGAGCCGAAGTTGCCCTGCCCGTCCACCAGCATGTAGCGCAGCGAGAACGGCTGCGCCATGCGCACCAGGGTGTCGTACACCGCGCTGTCGCCGTGCGGGTGGTACTTGCCGATGACGTCGCCGACGATGCGCGCCGACTTGTAGTAGGGCTTGTTGCTGTGCGCGCCCAGCTCGTTCATCGCGAACAGCACGCGGCGGTGGACCGGCTTCAGGCCATCCCGCACGTCCGGAAGCGCGCGCCCCACGATCACGCTCATGGCGTAATCGAGGTAGCTCCGGCGCATCTCGTCTTCCAGCTTGACGGGGATGATTTCCTTGGCGAGATCGGCCATCGTGGGTCCGTTTCCAATCGTGGATTCCAGCCCGCAGGCATCCTGCGGACACGAGGTCCGCACGCAGGCCCGACGGGAATTTCAGCAACGGGAAATCATACCATCCGGGGGCACCCGACGCACCCCGGATAGCGCGGAGAATCAACCGTTTGCGCGTGCCCGCGACGCGGGCGCGGATCAGCCGAACAGCGCCCGCATGCGCGCCGCGTCGGGCCGCTCGACCACGCCCTGCTCGGTCACGATGGCGTCGATCAGATCGTGCGGCGCGACGTCGAAGACCGGGTTCCAGGCGCGCACGCCCTCCGCCACCACGCGCTTGCCGCGGAATGCCAGCAGCTCGGCGGGGTCGCGCTCCTCGATCTCGATGAGCTCGCCGCTGGCCGTGGCCATGTCCACGGTCGAGGACGGCGCGACCACCATGAACTTCACCCCGTGGTGCCGGGCCGCGATCGCCAGCTGGTAGGTGCCGATCTTGTTGGCGGTGTCGCCGTTGGCGCAGATGCGGTCGGCGCCCACCACCACCCACTGCACCTGCCCGGTCTTCATCAGGTGCGCCGCGGCGGAATCGGCGATCAGGGTGGCATCGATGCCGTCCTGGCCGAGCTCCCACACAGTCAATCGGGCGCCCTGGTTCCAGGGGCGGGTTTCGGTGGCGAAGACGCGCTCGACGCGACCATCGGCGACGCCGGCGCGGATCACGCCCAGCGCGGTGCCAAAGCCCGCCGTGGCCAGCGAACCGGTGTTGCAATGGGTCAGGACGCCGCTGCCTGGGGCGATCAACGCGGCGCCCGCACGCCCCATCGCCCGGTTGGCGGCGAGATCCTCGGCCTCGATCGCCCGCGCCTCGCGCTCCAGCGCCTCGCGCCAGTCCTGCCCGGGAGCGACCGCCGCCAGCGCCCGGCGCATGCGCGCCAGCGCCCAAGCCAGGTTCACGGCCGTCGGCCGCGCGGCGTTGAGCTGCTGCAGGGCGGGCTCCAGCTGGCGGGCCGCGTCGGCGGCATCGCCGGCCTCCAGGGAGCGCCCGGCCAATACCACGCCCCAGGCCGCTGCGATGCCGATGGCCGGCGCCCCGCGCACGGTCAGGGCGTGGATGGCCTCGGCCACGTCCTCACTGGACCGGCAGGCCTCGTGCACCACCGTGAATGGCAGCACGCGCTGGTCCAGCAGTTCCAGCGCGTCGCCTGTCCAGCGGATCGGGCGGACGTGGTCGTAACGGTCGTAGTCGATGGAGGCGTCTTGGGTCATCCGCCCATTTAACCACGGCCGTCACGCGGCCTTGCCGCGGTCAGAAGCTGCGGAACTCGGCGCGGCAGCCCTGCGAGACCCAGATGCCGCTGCGGCCGTAGCCCCAGGTGCGGCCCTGGATGCAGGCCGTGCGGGACAGCTGGCGCACCAGCTGCACACCGGCGCGGGTATTGGCGGCGCATTCGACATGGCGGCCATCATTGGATTCGCAGCGGAACACACGGCCGCCGTAGCCGTAGTCGGGGCGATCCCAGCCGCCGCCGCGCACCAGCGCGAACTCGCCGCGGCAGCCCTGCGACACCCAGACGCTGCCGCGGTCGGCACCCCAGCTCCGGCCTTCGATGCAGGCCGACCGGGACAGCTGGCGGACCAGCTGCGCACGCCCGCGACCCGGCAGGGCGCAGCGGTTGTAGCGCCCGTCATCGGAGCCACAGCGGACGATGTCGCCGCCCTGCGGACCACCATAACCGCCGCCCAGCACGCGGAAATCCGCGCGACAACCCTGCGAGACCCAGACGCCGCTGCGGCCGTCGCCCCAGCTGCGCCCTTCGATGCAGGGCGTGCGCGACAGCTGGCGCTCCAGCACGATGCGCCCGCCGCCGGTGGGGCATTCGCGTGTGCGGCCATCCTCGGATTCACAGCGGACGATCTCGCCGCCGCGGTAGCCATCGCCGCCATAGTACTGGGCAGCAGCCGGCAGGGCGGCCGAGGCGGCCAGCAGGCCGGCGAAGGTGGCGATCAGGGTACGCATGGTCTGGCTCCTCTCTGCTCGGCCCGGCATGGGCGCGATCCCGGCACCAGACTCTAGGCGAGCCGGCTTAACGACGGGAAAAAATCCGCCGTGCGGTTGCCGCGCGGACACCACGCATTCATGTTCCCGGACCAAGCGGCAGGCCTCGCACCAGACGCGGCGAGGCGCGTCAGGCGCGGCCGAAATCGAACGCCAGCACATCGGCGATGCGATCCGTGCCCAGCAGCGCCATCAGCAGGCGATCCACGCCCAGCGCCACGCCCGCGCAGGCCGGCAGCCCGTGGTCGAGCGCCGCCACCAGCGCCGCGTCCAGTGGCACCGCGGGCAGGCCGCGGGCGGCGCGCACCTCGCTGTCGCGAACGAAACGCGCGCGCTGCTCGGCGGCGTCGACCAGCTCGTGGTAGCCGTTCGCCAGTTCCAGCGCGCCCAGGTACAGCTCGAAGCGCTCGGCCACCGGCGGATCCCCCGCTTCCGCGGGGGCAGGCTGGCGGATGCGGGCAAGCGCCGCCTGCGAGGCCGGCCAGTCGTGGACCGCCAGCAGCACATCGCGGTCGAACGTCGGCTGCAGGCGGTGGGTCATCAGCAGGTCCAGCCAGTCGTTGCGGGTCAGGCCGTCGGGATCGATGCGGACGTCGCCCAGCGCGCTGCGCAGCACCGCGTCGTCGTCCGCCAGCGGATCGATCCCGAGCCGGTCCCGGTAGAGATCGCGGAACGTCGTCACCTGCAGGGACGCCTTGCGCCCGACCAGCGCCAGCGCCGCGCGCACCAGTGCCACCGTCTCGTCCAGCAGGCGCAGGTGGTCCCAGCCGGCGCGGTACCACTCCAGCATGGTGAATTCGGGGTTGTGGCGACCACCGGCCTCGCCATCGCGGAACACCCGGCCCAGTTCGTAGCAGTCACCGATGCCCGCCGCCAGCAAGCGCTTCAGCGCGAACTCGGGCGAGGTACGCAGCCACCGCGTGCGCGGCGCGCCGTCGGTGCGCCCGGAGAATTCCAGCGAGAACGACGCGATGTTCGGCTCGGTGTTGCCGGCCAGCGACAGCACCGGGGTTTCCACCTCCAGCACGCCGCGGGCATGGAAGAACTCACGCACTAGGCGGTTGAAGGCAGCGCGCAGGCGCAGCGCATCCACGTTGGCAGTGGGTTGCCAGTCGCTCATGCGTGCTCCGCTAGGAACGCGAGCAACTTCGCCTCGTCCCAGACTTCGATGCCCAGTTCCTCGGCCTTCGCCAGCTTGGACCCGGCCGCTTCGCCGGCCACCACGAACGAGGTCTTCTTGGACACGCTGCCGGCGGTCTTCGCGCCCAGCGCTTCGAGCTTGTCCTTCGCCTCGTCACGGCCCATCGAGGACAAGGTGCCGGTCAGCACCACGGTCTTGCCTTCCAGCGGCCCCGTGGCCTGCGCACCACGTTCCGGCAGGCGCATGCGCAGGTCCGCCTGCGCCCGGGAGCTGCGCAGCAGCAGGCGCGCATTGACGTCCACCTCCAGCCAAGCGACCAGCGCCTCCGCGGTCTCGGCCGGCAGGCCGGCGGTCACCAGGTTGTGCACGGGGGCATCCAGCAGCGCTTGCGCGTCGGCGAACGCGGCGCCCAGCTGGCCGGCGCGGATCGCCGTGATCTTCGGAATCTCCAGGTCCACCAGCAGCGCGGCCAGGTCGAGGCCCTCGCGCAGCGCGGGCGACGGCGGACGGGTATCGCCGATCCGCACGCCGCGTTCCAGCAGCCGGTCGATGACCTGCTGGTTGCCCGGCTGGTCGAGGAAATGGCCCAGCGCCCGCGCCACTTCGCCGCCGATGTCGGGCACGCGCTTGAACAGCGGCCACGGCAGGTGGCGAACCAGCGACAGGTCGCCGAACCACTGCGCCAGTGCCTTGGCGGTGCTCTCGCCGACGTGCTGGATGCCGAGTGCGAACAGGAACCGCGCCAGCGTGGTGTCACGACTGCGGTCGATCGCCTCGATCAGGTTGTCGGCCCACTTGGTGGCCACCTTGCCGGCCTTGACCGTCTCCGGAATTGTGCCGTCGCGCTCATCGGCACGGCGCTTCATCTCGAGCAGATCGTCCAGCGCCAGCCGATAGAGGTCGGAGACGTCGCGCAGGTAGCCGAAGTCCACCAGCGATTCGATGTAGCGCTCGCCCAGGCCATCGATGTCCATCGCCCGACGCGACGCGAAATGGAACACCGCCTGCACGCGCTGCGCCGGGCAACTCAGCCCGCCGGAGCAGCGCCACACCGCGGCCCCCTCCTCGCGCACCAGCTCGGCGCCGCAGACCGGGCAGGCCGCGGGCATCGTCCAGGGCTGCGTGCCCGGCGGCCGCGCGTCCAGCACCACCTGCACCACTTCGGGTATCACGTCGCCGGCGCGCCGCACGATCACGGTGTCGCCGGCACGCGCATCCAGGCGCGCCACGTGGTCGGCGTTGTGCAGGGTGGCCCGGGTCACGGTGACGCCGCCCACCTGCACCGGCCGCATCAGCGCCCACGGCGTCACCGCGCCGGTGCGGCCGACGTTGACCTCGATGGACTCCAGTACCGTTGCCTGCTCCTGCGCCGGGAACTTGTGCGCGATGGCCCAGCGCGGCGCGCGCGATACGAAGCCCATCTCGCGCTGGCCGGCATAGTCGTCCAGCTTATAGACCACGCCGTCGATGTCGAACGGCAGTCCGTCGCGGGCGGCGCCGATACGGGCGTAGTAGGCCAGCAGGCCGTCGACACCGTGGACCACGGTGGCCAGGTCGCTGACCGGGAAGCCCCAGCCGCGCAGCCGCGCCAGCGTGGCCGAGTGGGTGTCCGGCAGCGCGCCGCCCTCGACCAGTCCGATGCCGTAGGCGAAGAAGCTCAGCGGGCGCTGCGCGGTGACCGCGGGATCCTGCTGGCGCAGCGACCCGGCGGCGCCGTTGCGCGGATTGGCCAGCACCTTGCCGCCGTGCAGGCGCGCCTGCTCGTTCCAGCGCTCGAAGTCGGCGCGCGCCATGTAGACCTCGCCGCGCACTTCCAGCACGCGAGGCCAGCCTTCGCCTACGAGCCGGCGCGGGATGACGCCGATGGTGCGCAGGTTCGCGGTCACGTCCTCGCCGGTCGCACCGTCGCCGCGGGTCGCGCCCTGCACGAAGACGCCGCCTTCGTAGCGCAGGCTGATCGCCAGGCCGTCCAGCTTGGGTTCGGCGGAGAACGCCAGGTCGTCGCGCTCCAGCCGCTCGCGGATGCGGCGCGCGAAGTCCGCCACCTCGTCATCGCTGAACGCATTGCCCAGCGACAGCATCGGCACTGCATGCTCGACCTGCGCGAACCGGCCGGAAGGCGCCGCGCCCACCTTCCGCGTCGGCGATTCCACGCTGGCCAGCTCGGGATGCTCGCGCTCCAGCGCCTCCAGCTCGCGCACCAGTGCGTCGTACTGGGCGTCGGTGATATCCGGCGCATCGAGCTCGTGGTAGCGCCGGTTGGCGTCCTCGATGCGGCGGCGGAGGTCGTCGATGCGGGCGGCGGTGTCGGTCATGCCGGCGATTGTCGCCTGCCCTGCCGCCCGCCCCCAAGCCCCGGTCGGCGGGCCGGGCGCCCGCGGGTCACCAGCGGGTGGTCTTGCCCAGCGGCGGCGCCGCGTTCTGGCGGTCGTAGGCGCGCAGTTCGTCGCGGATGTGCTGGATGCGCTGGCGGCCCAGCGCGCTGCGCTCCTCGTCCAGCACCACGCCGTCGAGCAGGTCGGCCATGCGCTGGGCGGCGGGCTCCATGGTTTCCCAGGCGTCCAGCGCCGGGATCGGCGCCGGCAGCGTCAGGAAGAACGCGATCGCCGGGGTTTCCACCTCGCCGATGCGCGCCATGTCGAAGCTGCCGGGCTTGATGATGTTGGCCACGCTGAAGATCGGCCCGACCTCGGGGCGACCGTCCACCAGACGATGGAACACATCCATGTAGCCGAAGGTCAGGCCCGCCTTTTCGGCAGCCACCACGATGTCCGGGCCCCGCAGCTTGCTGCCCGCCTTGGCGGCGACATACAGCGAGATGATGCGATCGAACTGGTCGACCGGGCGCTTGCCCAGCTCGCTCTGCGGCGCGGGGCTGCCCAGCGGCAACTCCTCCTGCTCGGCATCCTCGCCCCAGGCCACGTCGTCCACGCTTCCTGCGGAAGGCTCCACCCGCCCGGATGCCTCGCCGCCCGCCTCGCGCGGGACGCGACGCCCCTGCCCGTCCTTGCGGCTGCGGCCGAAGAAAATGATCGCGCCGAGCAGCAGCGACATCGCCACCGCGATGCCGATCCGGAGCAGGGTCATGTCCGACATCGATAGGCTCTCCTGAAACGGGTTAGGCGGCGCCGGCCAGGCGCGCGGCCTCGGCCAGGTCGACGGACACCAGGCGCGACACGCCCGGCTCGCGCATGGTCACGCCCGAGAGCTGCTGCGCGGCTTCCATCGTCGCCTTGTTGTGGGTGACGAACAGGAACTGTACCGCCTCGCTCATCTCGCTGACCATCGCGGTGAAGCGGCCGACATTGGCCTCGTCCAGCGGCGCGTCCACCTCGTCCAGCAGGCAGAACGGCGCGGGGTTGAGGCGGAAGATCGCGAACACCAGCGCGACCGCGGTCATCGCCTTCTCGCCGCCGGACAGCAGCGAGATGTTCGACACGCGCTTGCCCGGCGGGCGCGCCATGATCGCCACGCCGGTGTCCAGCAGATCCTCCCCGGTGAGTTCGAGGTAGGCATGGCCGCCACCGAACAGGCGCGGGTACAGCTCCTGCACGCCGGCGTTGACGCGGTCGAAGGTGTCCTTGAAGCGGCCGCGGGTCTCGCGGTCGATCTTGCGGATCGCCTCTTCCAGCGTGTCCAGCGCGGAGCGGAGGTCGGCGTCCTGCGCGTCCAGGTACTCCTTGCGCTGGGCCGCTTCGGCGTGTTCGGCGATGGCGGCCAGATTGACCGGCTCCAGGCGCCGCAGCTTGGCGTCCAGCTCGCCCACGGTGCGCTCCCACGCCGCGGCGTCGGCATTCTCCGGCAGCGCGTTGAGGACGTCGTCCATCGTGAAACCGGCCTCGGCGACCGCAGCGGAGAACTGCTCGGCTTTCAGTGCCAGCGCCTGCTGGTCCAGCCGGCGCTGCGCGATCGCCTCGCGCTGCTCCAGCGCCTGCGCATCGCGCTGCTGCCGCACCTGTTCGTGCTGGCGCAGCTCGGCGTCGACGCCTTCCAGCACCGATCGTGCCTGCGCCAGCTCGCGGTCGGCGCGCACGCGCTCTTCCAGCGCGGCCTGCCGCTCGGCTTCCAGCGTCTGCACGGGGGCATCGCCCTCGGCCAGCTGTGCGGCCAGGTCCCCCAGCCGGGAATCCAGCTGCCCGCGCTGCCCGCCCATGCGCTCCAGCGCCTGCGCCAGCGCCACCGCCTGCACGCGCTGCGATTCCAGCGTCAGCGCCAGTGCGTGGGCGGCGTCGCGCGCCTCGCGGGCGGCGGTGCGGGCGGCCTCCCGCTTGTCGGTGAGGTAGCGGCGCTCGTTGTCCAGCGTCTGCCGCGTGGACTCGAGGTTGCCCATCCGGCCCAGCGCGTCCTCGATGCGGATGCGCGCCTCGGCCGCCTGTTCCTTGTGCGCTTCCAGCGCCTCGTCCAGCTGCGCCAGTTCGGCGTCGATGCGGGCGATGCGGTTGCGTGCGTTTTCCAGACGGCCCTGCTGGCTCTGCAGCTGGCCGGCCAGTTCCGACACGTTGCGGTGCGCCATGTACAGCTGGCGCTGCGCATCCTCGCGCTGCTGCTCCGCCGCCAGGTGGGCATCGCGCAGCTGGGCCAACGCGGCGTCCAGCTCGCGCTCGCGCAGATGGTGCTGCTCGATCTCGGCGCGCAGGGCCTGGAGTTCCTTCTCGCGCAGCAGCGCGCCCTGCTTGGCCGCGCCGGAGCGCGCGATGCGCACCCAGCCATCGCCCAGGCGCTCGCCGCCGCGGGTGATGACGGAATCGCCCTCGCCCAGCGTGGCCTGCAAGGCGCGTGCATCCGCCAGCGTGTCGGCGGCGTGCAGGCGCGCCAGCAAGCGGCGGATCGCGCGCGGGCCCTGCACCTTCGATGCCAGCGAGGTGGCGGGATAGACCGTGTCGTCGGTGGCGCCGGCGACCAGCGCCAGACGGCCCTCGCCGAGTTCACCCAGCGCATCGACCAGCTGCTCCGGCGCCTCGACGACCACCGCTTCGATCAGCTGCCCCAGCGCGGCTTCCACCGCGTTTTCCCAGCCGGACTCCACCTGCAGGCGCTCGCCCACGCGGGCGGCGTCATGCAGGCCGTGGGTTTCCAGCCATTGCTTCGCGGCACCCTTTTCCTGACCCAGCGCGGCGGCCTGGAGGGTTTCAAGCGACGCCAGCCGGCCGCGGGCCGCCTGCGCCTGCTTGCGCAGTTCGGCCAGCTCGGACTGGGCGGCGCGCTGGCGCTCCTGCACCTCGGCGGTCGCCTGCTTGCGGGCCTCGACGTCGCCCGTGAGCGACTCCAGCGACTCCTTTTGGGTCTCGTGCTGCAGCTGCAATTGCTCGAAGGCATCGGCCAGCGTGTCGAGGTCGAGGCCGGCGCGCTCGTCGCGCAACTGCTGGCGGCGGCGGTCGGCGTCGAGGATCTGCCGGTCCAGGTGTTCGATGCGGGTGCGCTCGACGTCACCGGCGCGCGCGGCCTCGGCCTGCTCGCGACTGTGCGCGTCCCAGCGCTGCTGCCAGTCGGCCAGCCGCGCCTCGGCGTCGCGCAGGGCGTCCTGGCGCAACAGGTCTTCCTCCTGCAGCAGCTCCAGCCGGGGCTCGGCCTCGGCCAGCGCCTCCTTCAGGACGTCGAGCTTCTGCTGGTCGCCGCTGATGTGGTGGCCCAGCTCGGCCAGCGCCGCCTGCGCCTCGTCGCGGGCGCGCTGCAGGCGCACCGACAGCTCGCGCTGGTGGGCGATCTGCTGCTCGACCCGCGCCAGCGTGCCGCCGACCTGGTAGACCGCGGCCTGGGCGGCATTGAGGGCGTCGCTGGCGGTCTCGCGGCGCTCGCGGCCAGCTTCCAGTTCGCTCTCGGCGTGGCGCTGCTCGGCGATCAGCTGCTCCAGCCGGGTTTCCTCGCGGGCCAGCTTCTCGCGCAGGCCCTGCAGGCGGGCGTCCAGCGTGCGGAACTCCAGCGCCTTCCACTCCGCGTCCTTGACCTTCCGCTCGGCCTGGATCGCCGTGTACTGCTCGGCCTGGCGCGCCTGGCGGGCCAGGTGCTGCAGCTGCTTGTCCACTTCCTCGCGCAGGTCGCCCAGGCGGTCCAGGTTCTCGCGGGTGTGGCGGATGCGGGTCTCGGTTTCCTTGCGGCGCTCCTTGTACTTGGAGATGCCCGCCGCCTCCTCCAGGTAGACGCGCAGTTCCTCGGGTTTGGCCTCGATGACCTGCGAGATCATGCCCTGCTCGATGATCGAGTAGCTGCGCGGGCCCAGGCCGGTGCCGAGGAACAGATCGGTGATGTCGCGGCGGCGGCACTTGCCGCCGTTCAAGTAGTACGCGCTCTGGCCGTCGCGGCTGACCGTGCGCTTGACCGAGATCTCGTTGAACGCGGCGTATTCGCCGGTGATGGTGTGGTCGCTGTTGTCGAACACCAGCTCGACGCTGGCCTGCGACACCGGCTTGCGCGCCGAGCTGCCGGAGAAGATCACGTCGGTCAGCGAGTCGCCGCGCAGGCGGCTGGCCGCGCTCTCGCCCATCACCCAGCGGATCGCGTCGATGATGTTGGACTTGCCACAACCGTTCGGACCGACGATGCCGGTCATGTTGGTCGGCAGGTGCAGCGTGGTCGGGTCGACGAAGGACTTGAAGCCGGAGAGCTTGATGGTGGAAAGGCGCATGCGCGTCGGTGGACCCCGGCGGCGCAGGCGCGCCGCTCGCAGAAATGGGTGGAACGTGTCCCCTAAGTAGCTGATTTACCGAAGGGAAGACAGGCGGCACGCGGGTGCCGACGGTCGAGTATAGCCGGCGTCAATCGGCCTCGCCCGGGGCCTTGGCGCGGATCGCCAGGGCGTGGATGTCGGTCTGCATCATGTCGCCCAGCGCGGCATAGACCAGGCGGTGCCGGGCCAGCGGCAGCTTGCCGGAGAAGGCCGCGCTGACGATGTCCACGCGGAAGTGGCCCTGGCCGCCGCGGGCACCGGCATGGCCGGCGTGCCGGTGACTGTCGTCGTGCACCTCCAGCGACACCGGCGCCAGGGCCTGCGCCAGCAGGGTGCGGATGCGCTCGACGCGTTCCGGGTTGAGCCGGGGAATGTCGGCCTCGGTCCAGCCGGTGGTCACGGCAGCACCTTGCGGAAGGGCCGCACCTCGACGCGGGCGTAGACGCCGGCCACGCAGTAGGGATCGGCATCGGCCCAGGCGCGGGCCGCATCCAGCGAGTCGAACTGCGCCACCACCAGGCTGCCGGAGAAACCGGCCGGACCGGGATCCTCTGCATCGATGGCCGGGCACGGGCCCGCCAGCAGCAGCCGGCCCTCGTCGCGCAGCGCGTGCAGGCGCGCCAGATGGTCCGGGCGCGCGGCCAGCCGCTTCGCCAGCACGTCCTGCCCGTCGTACCCCTCGATCACGTACCACATGCCCTGCGTCCTCCATGAACCGTTGCCACCATTGTAGGGGGCGCCAGTGGACAGCCGTGGCGGCAGCCCGTACCCTTGACCGCTCGTGAAAGGCCCGATCCCGCGGCCCGCGCGGCCATCCGGCGCCCCACGCCGCCCCGCGCCCGCCGATCCGGCCTCCCGCCACCCGTTCCGATGCCGCCCCCCGACGGGCGCATGCGCGCCGGCATGGCGGACCGCTGCAGGCGCAAGCCGACCCGGCCGGACACGGCCAATGACACATGCTGTGGCCCGGAGGGGGCCGCAAACCAGATGACATCCGAATCCAGCAGCGGCCCGGTGGCCGATGCCCCCGCCCAAAATCCGAGCACGCGCCCCGAACCGCAGGCCGCCCCCCAGCAGCAGGAAATGCCGCTGGCGGTGGTGCTCGGGCAGCCGGTGGTGGAGATCCCCAAGGACCTCTATATCCCGCCGGACGCGCTGGAAGTCATCCTCGACGCCTTCGAAGGCCCGCTGGACCTGCTGCTGTACCTGATCCGCCGGCAGAACCTCGACATCCTGGACATTCCCGTCGCCGAGATCACCCGGCAGTACGTGGACTACATCCAGGCCATGCACGAGATGCGCTTCGAGCTGGCCGCCGAGTACCTGGTGATGGCCGCGATCCTGGCCGAGATCAAGTCGCGGATGCTGCTGCCGCGGCCGCCCAGCGAGGACGGCATCGAGGACGACCCGCGCGCCGACCTCGTCCGCCGGCTGCAGGAGTACGAACGCTACAAGAAGGCCGCCGAGGACCTGGACACCCTGCCCCGGCAGGAACGCGACACCACGGTGGCCACCGCCCACGTGCCGGAGCGCGCCGCGGTGCGCCTGCCGCCGCCGGTGGAACTGAAGGAAATGCTGCTGGCCCTGCACGACGTGCTCAAGCGCGCCGAGCTTTACACCCAGCACGCGATCAAGCGCGACGCCCTCAGCGTGCGCCAGCGCATGGGCGAGCTCCTGGAGCGCCTGGCCGGCGGCGCCTTCCACCGCTTCGAATCGCTGTTCACCGTCGAGGAAGGCAAGCTGGGCGTGGTGGTCACCTTCCTCGGCCTGCTGACCCTCGCCAAGGAGCAGCTGATCGACATCGTGCAGGACGCGCCGCTGGCGCCGATCTACGTGAAATCGCTGGCCGGCGACGACGCCCCCGTCGCGGTGGACGCGCTGTCCAGCGAGTTCGATGACGCAACCGAGCCGAACGCATGACCGAGATCGACCAAGCCCTCGTCACCCGCATCGTCGAAGCCGCGCTGCTGGCCTCCCACCAGCCGCTGACCCTGGTCCAGCTGAAGGGCCTGTTCCCGCTGGACGAGCCGATCCCGGACAACGCGGTGGAAGCGGCCCTGCTGGACTTGCAGGCGGCCTGCGCGACCCGCGGCGTGGAGCTGGTCGAGGTCGCCTCCGGCTGGCGCTTCCAGGTCAAGGCCGACGTGCACCCCTGGGTGGCGCGCCTGTGGACCGAGCGGCAGACCAAGTACACCCGCGCCACCCTGGAGACGCTGGCGCTGATCGCCTACCGCCAGCCGATCACCCGCGGCGAGATCGAGCAGATCCGCGGCGTCACCGTGAACAGCAGCATCATCAAGGCGCTGGAAGAGCGCGACTGGATCCGCGTGGTGGGCCACCGCGACGTGCCCGGTAAACCCGAACTGCTGGCCACCACCAAGACCTTCCTCGACTACTTCGGCCTGAAACGGCTGGACGAGCTGCCGCCGCTGTCGGAACTGAAGGACATCGGCGAGCTGGAACCGCAGCTGCCGTTCGAACCGGCGATCCCGGCCGGCGCGGCCGATGCCGCGGGCGAGGCCACTGCGGACGCCGACGATGGCGCCATGCCGGAAACGCCGGACCCTACCGACCACGACGATGACGCCCCCGGCGATCCGGACGGCGGCACCCAAGACCACGACGACGCCCGCGACGACGCAGGCGCCCCCCACCCCCACCAGGACCCCCATGGAGACGACGCGGACCCCGCATCGTCGGAGCAGAACCAATGAGCAATAAAGAACAAACCCGCCGCCCGCTGAGCCTCAAGCGCGACGCCACCCCCGACGCCGAGGCGCCGCGCATCAGCGAACGCCTGCACAAGGTGCTGGCGCAGGCTGGCCTCGGCTCGCGCCGCGCGCTGGAGCAGCGCATCGCCGATGGCCTGGTCAAGGTCAATGGCGAAGTCGCGCAGACCGGCATGAGCATCACCGGCGGCGACAAGATCGAAATCGACGGCCGCACCTTCGTGGCCAGCGCGCTGACCGACCCGTCGCGCGTGCTGATGTACAACAAGCCGGAAGGCGAAGTCACCACCCGCGAGGATCCCGAAGGCCGCCCGACGATCTTCGACGCGCTGCCGTCGCTGAAGGGTGCGCGCTGGATCGCGATCGGCCGCCTGGACATCAACACCACCGGCCTGCTGCTGCTCACCACCGATGGCGAGCTGGCCAACGCGATGATGCACCCCTCGCACGAAGTCGAACGCGAGTACGTCTGCCGCGTGCGCGCGCCGGAAGGCGAGGACGAGGTGTCGGACAAGATCGTCGACCGCCTTGCCCGCGGCGTGGCGCTGGAGGACGGCCCGGCCAAGTTCGACGAGATCGAACGCATCACCGGCGGCAACGCCCCGCAGGACAGCAGCCATGACTGGTTCCGGGTGCTGCTGAAGGAAGGCCGCAACCGCGAGGTGCGCCGGCTGTGGGAGTCGCAGGGCTGCCAGGTCAGCCGCCTGAAGCGCATCCGCTATGGCCAGGTGCGCCTGCCGCAGCCGCTGTTGCGCGGCCAGTCGCAGGAACTGCCGCAGGCCGAGGTCGAGGCGCTGCGCAAGGCCGTCGGGCTGGAGGACGGCACGCCGTCGGCGCTGACGCTGATGCCCGTGCTGGGCCAGCGCAAGGCGGCCAAGACGGTCGTTGCCGGCAACGCGCGCGGCCACGGCTACGTGGGCGGCCACACCACCGCCGACGAAGGCCGCGAGCTGCGCCGCTTCGACCAGTTCCGCGAGGACCGTGGCCGCCGCGGCGCGCCCCGCAAGGCCGGCGGCCTGACCGTCACCGGCGAGATGGCCGCCCAGCAGCGCGACAAGCGCCTGAAGGTGAAGGGCCCGCGCCAGCCCGGCCAGCGCATGAAGCCCGGCGAGCAGCGCGGCGAGAACCCGGCGGCGATGCGCACCTGGTTCGTGCCGGACGGCGTGGACACCGGTCCGTCCGGCCACCGCAATCCCGGCCAGCGCGGCCCGAAGAAGTTCGGCGACAAGCCCTTCGGCGCAAAGCCCTACGGTGACCGCCCGGCTGGCGGCCGCCCCGGCGGCGGCAAGCCGCGGGCGCAGGGCAGCGGCTTCGGCGGTGGCGCGGGCGAAGCCCGTCCGCAGCGCGCACCGAAGCCCTACGGCCATCCGGGCAACGCCCCGCACTTCCCGTCCGACCACGCCCACGGTGGCGGCTTCAATCCCTACGGCGCGCCGTCGCAGCGGCCTCGCGGCGGCAAGCCCGGCGGCGGTCGTCCCGGCGGCAACGCCGGTCCGCGCGGTCCGCGCCCCGCC
>DASWXO010000048.1:0-3786 GCA_036405455.1 Thermomonas sp.
GGCGCGGATGCCGTCGTCGTCGGCCAGGGCGAAGGCGCGCTCCAGGATGTTCTCCAGCTCGCGCACGTTGCCGGGGAAGGTGTAGTGCGCCAGCGCTTCCATGGCGTCGGCGTGCAGCACCGGGCGCAGCCGGCCCTGGGCGGCGGCCAGCCGGGTGAGGATGGCGTCCACCAGCACCGGCAGGTCTTCGCGGCGGTCGCGCAGCGGCGGCACGCGCAGCTCGATGACGTTGATGCGGTAGTACAGGTCGTGGCGGAACTTGCCTTCCTCCACCAGCGCCGCGAGGTTCTTGTGGGTGGCCGAGAGGATGCGCACGTCCACCGGCACTTCGGCGTTGGCGCCCACCGGGCGCACCGACTTCTCCTGGATGGCGCGCAGCAGCTTGACCTGCATCGACATCGGCAGTTCGGCGATCTCGTCGAGGAACAACGTGCCGCCCTCGGCCGCCTGGAACAGGCCGGTCTTGTCGGCGTGGGCGCCGGTGAAGCTGCCCTTCTTGTGGCCGAAGAACTCGCTTTCCATCAATTCGGCCGGGATGGCGCCGCAGTTGACCGGGACGAACGGGCCGCCGGCGCGGGCGCCCTCGTCGTGGATGGTGCGGGCCACCAGCTCCTTGCCCACGCCGGACTCGCCGGCGATGTACACCGGCGCCTGGCTGCGGGCCACCTTGCCCAGCGTGGCGCGCAGGTCCGCCATGGCCGACGACTGCCCCAGCAGGCGCGCCGCGACGGCACTGGGCGGCGGCGCGGCCGGCTTGCCGGCGGGATCGGCCGCGCGCTGCGCCGGGCCCAGCTTCAGGGCGTGCTGGACCAGCCCGCGCAGCACGGACAGGTCCACCGGCTTGCTGACGAAGTCGAAGGCGCCGGCTTTCAGGGCGTCCACCGCGGCTTCCTGGTTGCCGAACGCGGTGATCATGGCGACCGGGGTCTGGGCGTAGAGCTGGGAGATTTCCTGCACCAGTTCGATGCCGGAGCCGTCGGCCAGGCGCATGTCGGTGAGGCACAGGGCGTACTGGTTGCGCTTCAGTAGGGCCCGGGCGTCGTGCAGCGACGAGGCGGTGTCGCATTTCAGCCCCATCCGGCCCAGGGTCAGCACCAGCAGCTCGCGGATGTCGCGCTCGTCGTCGACGACCAGGGCGCAAGCGGGAGTGTGGGCGGCAGGGCTTCGGGCGGGCGCGGTCATGATGCGGGCACGATAACCGGTTGCCGTGCCACGTCCAAGTACGACGCGCTGCGGCAGGCCGCCGTCCGCGGGCGGGGCGTCAGGGCGTGGCGATGGCGCGGGCGCCGGCCAGCCGGATGCGGAAGCACGCCCCGCCGGCGGGGACCGGCACATAGGCCAGGTCGGCCTGGTTGGCCAGGCACATCTCGCGGGCGATGTAGAGCCCCAGCCCGGTGCCGTGGCCCGAGGTGGTGAAGAATGGCCGGAACAGCTGGCTGGCCACGCCCTCGGGGATGCCGGGGCCATGGTCCTGCACGTCCAGGACCGGGGCGCCGCGCTCGTCGCGATGGACGTGCAGGCCCACGCGGGCGGGCGTGCCCGGCATGCGCCCGTAGACCAGCGCGTTGTGCACCAGCACGGTCACGATCTGCTGGAGCTGGCGGCGGTCCACCAGGCAGGGCACGGGGCGGCCGTCGGTGTGCGCGTCCAGCCGGTCCTGCTCCAGCGGATGGCTGTTGCGGTAGTCGGCCACGAACTGGCGGGCGAACTCGGCCAGGTCCACGTGCTCCGGCTGGGCACGTTCGCGCCGGGCCAGCCCCAGCACGTTTTCCACGATGCCGTTCATGCGCCGGGTCTGCTGATAGATGATTTCCAGCAGGCGGCGGTCGGCTTCGGGGATCTCGCGGGACTCCTCCAGCAGCTGGGTGGCGTAGCTGATGGCCGCCAGCGGGTTGCGGATCTCGTGGGCCAGGCTGGCCGAAAACCGGCCCAGCGTGGCCAGGGTCAGGGTTTCCGCGCGGCGCGAGGCAAGTTCCGCGTCGTCCAGGAACACCAGCACCTGGTCGCCTTCGGCCAGCAGGCGGGCGAAGCGGGGCAGCACCTCGGGCAGGTCCGACGCCAGCTGCAATGGGGTCGGGTCGTTCTGGCCGTCCCGTTCCCAGCGGCGCAGGCGGGCGTCCAGCGCGGGTGCGGCGGTGGCCAGCAGGCGCCGACCCTCGCCGGCATCGCCCAGCTGCAGCATGGCCGCCTCGTTGGCCAGGCGGATCTCGCCTTCGCCGTCCACCAGCAGCACGCCGGTGCGCATGCGGCGGATGATCAGCTCGTTCACCTCGGCGAGGTTGGCGACCTGGCTGCCGCGCTGTTCGGCCAAGGCCTGGCTGGCGCGCAGCTGCCGGCCCAGCAGGCTGGTCAGCGTGGCCATGGCCAGGTAGCTGATGGCGAACATCACCACCTCGACCGCCGGGCGGGCGTCGGGCTCCCCCGCCAGCATCGTCCACGCGTATTGCGCCAGCAGGGCCAGGCTGGCCGTGGCCGCCACCGCCAGCCCGCCGCGCAGGGGCAGCAGCAGGGCCGCGGCGCCCACGTTGAATAGCAGCATCATCGCGATGCCGGAGCTCACGCCGGGCAGGGCGTGCATCGCCAGCGCGGTGACCACGATGTCGCCGGCCACGCCGGCCGCCACCTGGCTTTCCACGGCGCCCCGGCGCCCCGTGACGAACAGCACCAGCGCGCCCAGCAGGTAGGCCAGCGCCGCGGCGGCGGCCAGCAGCGGGTGGCGCGGTTGGGCGAACAGCTCCCCGACCGGGCCGAACACCGTGAAGCAGAGCAGTGCCGCCTCGAACACCCGGTACAAGGTGAAGAAATAGAGTTCGCGCCGGAGTGCGGCGTGCGGGTCGGCGGGGACGTCGGCGGGCACGGGGGACGGGGCCATGGGGGCCGAGTATGCGGGAAGCCGGCCGGGCCCGAAGCATGACGCGCCGCAACACGTTAAAATGGCGGGCCGCCCGCGCCGGACCGGACCTTCCGGCCGCGCGGAGCGTCCGTCCTCTCCCCGGGTGATCCATGAATTTCCACGAGTACCAGGCGAAGCAGTTGTTTGCCGATTACGGCATTGCGGTTCCGGCCGGGCGCGTTGCGTCCAGCGCCGACGAAGCGGTCGAAGCGGCCAAGTCCTTGGGCAACGGCCCCTGGATGGTCAAGGCCCAGATCCATGCGGGCGGCCGCGGCAAGGCCGGCGGCGTGAAGTTCTGCAAGACCACCGACGACGTGCAGGCCGCGGCCGGCAAGATGCTCGGCACGAAGATGGCCACCTACCAGTCCGCGGGCGTCGCCCTGCCGGTCAACCAGGTGCTGGTGACCACCGCCGGCGAGATCGTGAAGGAGCTGTACCTGTCGCTGCTGGTCGACCGCGACCGCAAGGCGATCACCTACATCGTCTCCAGCGAGGGCGGCGTCGACATCGAAGAAGTCGCCGCCAACACCCCCGAGAAGATCCACACCCTGGTCGTCGACTACGCCGAGGGCGTGCAGCCGTACCAGGGCCGCGAGATCGGCTTCAAGATGGGCCTGACCGCCAAGCAGTCCAACCAGCTCGCCGGCATCATGGGCGGCCTGTACAAGTTGTTCAACGAGAAGGACCTGTCGCTGGTCGAGCTGAACCCGCTGGCGATCCTGGACGACGGCAGCCTGTACGCGCTGGACGGCAAGGTCAACTCCGACGACAACGCCACCTTCCGCCACAAGGACCTCGCCGCCATGCGTGACACCACGCAGGAAGACGAGACCGAGGTGAAGGCCAGCGAGCACGACCTGAACTACGTGACCATGGACGGCAACATCGGCTGC
>DASWXO010000049.1:0-2498 GCA_036405455.1 Thermomonas sp.
CCGGCGCCCACCGGGTTCGCCGAGCGCGTGGCAAAGGCCGTCGCGGCCGAGTCCGCCGCGGCGCCGGTCGCCGCGCAAGCCGCTGCCGGCCGGTCGCGCAACCTGCTGGCCCGCTGGGGCGGTGGTGCGCTGGCTGCGTCCGTCGCGCTGGTTGCCTTGTTCATGGCCCGCCAGCAGGGACCGCAGCCGGCCCCGGCCGGTGAAGAAGCCCAGGTCGCATCGGCACAGGCCACGCCGTCCGTGTTCCCGACCCAGAACCCTTCGGCTCCGGCACCCGATGCAGAGGCCTACGCTGCTGCGGCCGTGGTCGCCGCCGCCAGCCTGCCGCGCCGCCAGGACAACGCAACCCGTCGCGGCGCCACCCGCAATCAGCAGGCCGCCCGGTCCGCGCAACGCGTGGCCAGCGCGGACGCGCCCCGTCGCGCGACCGGTACGCTGACCGTTGAGGGCAATGCCATGAACGCCTTGGCAGCAACGCCTGTGCCTGCCCCGGCCAACCCGTTCTCCCATCCGTCGCAGGATGCGTCCGCCGTGCCGGCGCGTCCGTGGCCGCGCTCCGCGCTGTCGTCCTATCCCTCTGCAACGGGCGCCCTGACGACCGGCTACAGCAGCGAGTCCGCGGGCCGGACGTTCTATCCGTTCGAACCGCGCCTGCAGCAGGCGCCGCCGGTCGAGCTGCCCGCTGACGCGCCGCGCGAATAAGTCCCCCGGACGCCGGCTGTCGCCGGCGTCCCTCTCCGTGTTCCTTCTTCCTATCGAGGCTTGCGTTCGATGACTCCCCACGCCCGTCATGGCCTGTTGACCCTGCTGATGCTGACCACGCCGCTGGCCGCCTGCGCGCAGCAGGCCGAGGCGCCCGCCCCGGTCGCGGCCGCTGCGCCAGCCGCCGCCCAGTCCGCCGCCCCGCAACTGGTGACCGGCCTGCCGGACTTCACCCAGCTGGTCGAGCAGGTGGGGCCGGGGGTGGTGAATGTCGAAGCCAAGATCGGCACGCGCGCCAGCGCCCAAGCCGATGAAGGCGATATCCCGGAGATCTTCCGCCGCATGCTGCCGCCGGGCTTCGAGATGCCGGGCCCCGGGCAGGGGCCGCAGCGCCGCGGCGGCACGTCGATCGGGTCGGGCTTCGTCATTTCGGCCGATGGCTACGTGCTGACCAACCATCACGTGGTGGACGGTGCGGACGAGGTGAAGGTCACCCTGCCGGATCGCCGCGAGCTGACCGCCAAGGTGGTGGGCAGCGACCAGCAGTACGACGTCGCCCTGCTGAAGGTCGATGCCAAGGGTCTGCCCACGGTACGCATCGGCAGTTCGGCGGCGCTGAAGCCCGGTCAATGGGTGGTCGCGATCGGTTCGCCGCTGGGGCTGGATCACTCGGTCACGGCTGGCATCGTCAGCGCCGTCGGCCGCAGCGCCTCCCCCGAGCAGCGCTATGTGCCCTTCATCCAGACCGACGTGGCGATCAACCAGGGCAATTCGGGTGGTCCGCTGCTCAATACCCGCGGCGAAGTGGTCGGCATCAACTCGCAGATCTTCTCGGTGTCGGGCGGCTACATGGGCATCAGCTTCGCGATCCCGATCGACCTGGCGATGGGGGCAGTCGACCAGTTGAAGAGCACCGGCAAGGTCAGCCGGGGCCAGTTGGGTGTCCAGGTCGGGGCGGTGACGGCCGATGCGGTGAAGGGCTTCGATCTGCCGGACAACCGGGGTGCGCTGGTGAATGAAGTGCTGACTGGTAGCCCGGCAGCGAAGGCCGGCCTGAGCCCCGGAGATGTGATCCGCTCGGTGAATGGTCGACCGGTCAACGATTCCAGCGACCTGCCGCCGCTCATCGGCGCGATGGCGCCGGGTTCGAAGGTCACGCTTGGCGTGCTGCGCGACGGCAAGGTCCGCGACATCACGGTGACCTTGAGCGAACTCGATGAGGGCACCGTGGCCCGCGACGTGCAGCCGACGGCGCCGGAGCGTGACGCGGCGCCTGCCGGGCGCAACCCGCTCGGCATCCAGAGCCAGAGCCTGGATGCCAACAGCCGCAAGCAATTGGGCGTGGAGTCCGGCGGCGTGCTGATCAGCCGCGTGGAAGGCGCCGCCGCACGCGAGGCCGGCCTGGCCCCTGGCATGGTCGTCCTGCAGGTCGGGCGCACCAAGGTGGACAGTCCGGCCGCACTGGATCGTGAGCTTGCCGCGGTCAAGGCCGGCGACACGGTCATGCTGCTGGTCCGCGCCCGCGGCGTGACGCGCTTTTTCGCGGTCACGGTGGAAAAGGGCTGATCAGCCCAACGTCTGGGTTCCGGAGCGCCCCGCGGCCGCGGGGCGTTTCTATTTCAGGGCGGCTGCGCGGCCCGGGGCCGGGTCCGTGCGATAATGTCCCGTTATTCCTGACGACGGCACAGGCCGCCGCCCCCCATGTCTTCTGATTCCATGCGGAATATCCGCAACTTCTCAATCATCGCGCACGTCGACCACGGCAAATCGACCCTGGCCGACCGCATCATCCAGCT
>DASWXO010000050.1:0-16409 GCA_036405455.1 Thermomonas sp.
GGCAAGGAGCCGCGCAAGGACGTCAACCCGGACGAAGCTGTCGCCATCGGCGCGGCGGTGCAGGGCGGCGTGCTCAAGGGCGACGTCAAGGACGTGCTGCTGCTCGACGTGACCCCGCTGTCGCTGGGTATCGAAACCCTCGGTGGCGTGTTCACCAAGATCATCGAGAAGAACACCACGGTGCCGACCAAGGCCTCGCAGACCTTCTCGACCGCCGAGGACAACCAGTCCGCCGTCACCGTGCACGTGCTGCAGGGCGAGCGCGAGCAGGCCCGCTACAACAAGTCGCTGGCACGCTTCGACCTGTCCGGCATCGAACCGGCGCCGCGCGGCATGCCGCAGGTGGAGGTGTCGTTCGACATCGACGCCAACGGCATCGTGCACGTCACCGCGAAGGACAAGAAGACCGGCAAGGAGCAGAAGGTCGAGATCAAGGCCGGCTCGGGCCTGTCCGACGAGGAGATCCAGCGGATGGTGCAGGACGCCGAGGCCAACCGCGAGGAAGACAAGCGCTTCCACGAGCTGGTCCAGGCCCGCAACCAGGCCGACGCCCTGATCCACGCCACCCGCGGCACGATCAAGGACAATGGCGACAAGCTGCCGGGCGACGCGATCGGCCGTGCCGAGGCTGCCATCGCCGAGCTGGAGGTCGCGATCAAGGGCGACGACAAGGCCCAGATCGAGGCCAAGGCCAAGGCGCTGGAGGAGGCGGGCCAGGCCCTGTTCGCCGCCGCGGCCGCGGCCGGCCAGCAGGCGGGCGGTGGCGGCGATGCCGGCAAGCCGGCTGATGACGTGGTGGACGCCGAGTTCACCGAGGTCAAGGACGACAAGAAGGCCTGACCCGCGGCGGCAGGCACGGAACGCGAACGCCCGGTCACGGGCGTTCGCTGCGTAGGGAGGACGCGATGGGCAAGGGACGGTTGGAAGCTTTCAGCGACGGCGTGCTCGCCATCGTCATCACCATCATGGTGCTGGAGCTGAAAGTGCCGCACGGCAGCGACCTGGCGTCGCTGCGCCCGCTGCTGCCCGTCTTCCTGAGCTACGTGCTGAGCTTCGTCTACGTCGGCATCTACTGGAACAACCACCACCACATGCTGCACGCGGCCCGTAAGGTCGGCGGCGGCGTGCTGTGGGCGAACCTGCACCTGCTGTTCTGGCTGTCGCTGTTCCCGTTCGCCACGGCGTGGATGGGCGAGAACCATTTCACCGCGTTGCCGACCGCGACGTACGGCCTGGTGCTGCTGATGGCGGCGCTGGCGTATCGCTTGCTGCAGCAACGCATCATCGCGCTGGAGGGCCCGGAGTCGCTGCTGGCCCGGGCCACCGGCGCGGACCGCAAGGGCAAGCTGTCCCCGCTGGCCTACCTGGCCGCGATCGGATTGTCCTTCGTGCAGCCGTGGCTGGCCTGCGCGCTGTACGTGCTGGTGGCATTGGCGTGGCTGGTGCCGGACCGGCGCATCGAATCGAGAATCGAAGGCACATGAGCAAACGCGACTACTACGAAGTGCTGGGCGTGTCCCGCAACGCCGGCGACGAGGAGCTGAAGAAGGCCTATCGCCGCTGCGCGATGAAGTACCACCCGGACCGCAATCCCGGCGACAAGGACGCCGAGGCCGCGTTCAAGGAGTGCAAGGAGGCCTACGAGGTACTGAGCGACGGCGGCAAGCGCCGCCTGTACGACCAGCATGGCCACGCGGCCTTCGAGCACGGTATGGGCGGCGGCAATGCTGGCCCCGGTTTCGCCGACATGGGCGACATCTTCGGCGACATCTTCGGCAACATCTTCGGTGGCGGCCGCCAGCAGGGGCCGCGCCGCGGCGCCGACGTCGGCTACGTGATGGAACTGGACCTCGAAGAGGCCGTCGCGGGCATCGAAAAGGAAATCCACATTCCCACGCTCGCCACCTGCGAACCCTGCAAGGGCAGCGGCTCCGAGGATGGCAAGGTCGAGACCTGTTCCACCTGCCAGGGCCGCGGGCAGGTCCGCATGCAGCGCGGGCCGTTCATGATGCAGGCCCCGTGCCCGCACTGCGGGGGCGCGGGCAAGACCATCGCCACCCCCTGCAAGCATTGCGATGGCAATGGGCGGGTGGAGGAGGACAAGACGCTGCAGGTTCGCATCCCCGCCGGCGTCGACAGCGGCGACCGCATCCGACTGGCGGGCGAGGGCGAGGCCGGCCCTGCCGGCGCGCCTCCGGGCGACCTGTACGTGGAGGTGCGGGTGCGTCCCCACGACATCTTCGAACGTGATGGCGACGACCTGCACTGCGAGGTGCCGATCCGCATCTCCCAGGCCGCGCTGGGCGATACCGTCCGCGTGCCGACGTTGGGCGGCGAAGTGGAGCTGCGGATTCCCTCGGAAACCCAGAGTGGCCGGGTATTCCGCCTGCGCGACCGGGGCGTGAAGTCCGTCCGCAGCCGCCAGCCGGGCGACCTGTACTGCAAGGTGGTGGTGGAGACCCCGGTCAACCTGACCGCCGAGCAGCGCGAGCTGTTGGAGCAGTTCGAGGCGACCTTCGTGGGCGAGGGCGCGCGCCGCCATTCGCCCAAGTCCAGCACCTTCCTCGACGGCGTGCGGGGGTTCTGGGACCGCATGGTGTCCTGACCCCGGATCGGGGGTGCCCGGTCGCCGCGGCGACCGGCGGTCGAGGCCGGGATTCCGGCGGCGGGCAGAGTCCCGGAACCATGACGGTGGTCAACGATCTCGCGCGCCTGCTGGGGTATCGTGGACGCTGGGTCATTCCCTGTCAGGCTGAACCATGTCATT
Source organism: Thermomonas sp. (assembly GCA_036405455.1). Classification (GTDB taxonomy): domain Bacteria; phylum Pseudomonadota; class Gammaproteobacteria; order Xanthomonadales; family Xanthomonadaceae; genus Thermomonas. Next base: position 2,768 of record DASWXO010000050.1, read on the forward strand.
CCGTTCCCCCGCGGAATCCACGATCCCACCCCCGGCCAACGGGGCGTTGTTGGATGCGCTGCAAAAGCACGTGCTGGATCGTGCCGTGCCCGCGCTCGACAGCGCCCTGGCCGATCTCGACGATTACCTCTTCGACCGCAGCCAGAGCGGCGAGGAGACGCTGGGCCTGATGGCATTGCGCGAGATGCGCCGTGCCCGCGGCCAGCTCGTCCAGCATTTCAAGCAAACGGTCCTCGACCGGTTCCGCGCCCTGCGCGAATGGCGCCAGGCAGATGCTGAGGACGCGATCGATCCGCGCCTGAGCCTGCTGTCCGAGGAGGATCTCGAGGAGCAGCTTGCGATCGAACAGCTGGCTGCTTCGGCGTTGCGCACCCATGCGCCGGCCTTCGAAGTTGCATCCAAGCGCTTCTTCGTGGTGGCGGCCCGGGGCGAACTGCAGCCACGGGAGAATCCGCTGGACCCGACCTTCCTGGCCGGTGCGCTGGGGCGGGCGATGGCGCGGCTGGATCTCGAGGCCGAACTGCGGATCGTGGTCTTCAAGTTCTTCGAGCGCGAATTGACCACGGCGCTCGGCGAAATCTACGAGCGCTGCAACGCGCTGATGGCCACCGCTGGCGTCCTGCCCGAGTTGCGTGCCACCAGTGGCCGGACCGGTCGCCCCGCGCGCGCGCCGTCGGCCGCGGCACAGGACGAGCGCACGGCCCACCACGCGTTGGACGACGTGGCTGCGCCGGCACAGGCCAGTCCGGTCGACCAGGCGGCTTTCGCCAACATGCTGGGCCTGTTGCAAGGCTGGCGCTCGGCCACCGGCGTGGCCACGCCCCCGGGCGGCGTCCCGTCCGGGCCCGCGCTCCCGACCCAGGACCTGCTGTCCATCCTGTCGCTCATGCAGCACGAAGGGGGCGCGCGCTTCACGCCGGCCGGCGAGGCCGAGCAGTCGCTGGCCGGCCAGTTGCGCCAGCAGATGGCGCAGAGTGCGCGCAAGTTGGGCGTGTCCGGCGACAACCTGAACCTCGACGGGTTGGACGGCGACGCGGTCGACCTGGTCGCGCTGCTGTTCGACGTCCTGCTGGACGGGCCGCAGTACGACGCGCAGATCCGCCAGATGATCGGCCGCATGCTGGTGCCTTACGTGAAGGTGGCGGTGAAAGACCGGCGCATGTTCCTGTTCAAGGAGCACCCGGCCCGGCGCCTCCTGAACACGGTGGCGGAGGCCTGCGAGGGCAATCGTGGCGAGGCGCCGCAGGAGCGCGAGCTGCTGACCCACGTGGATCACACCATCGACCGTCTGGTTGCCGAGTTCAACGAGGACGTGGCGATCTTCGAGACGCTGGAGCAGGAGCTGCGGGCCTACATGGCGCAGCACCGCAAGCGGTTCGAGCTGGCCGAGCGGCGCACGGCCGAGGCGCAGCGCGGTCGCGAGCGCCTCGAGCACGCGCGCCGGGTGGCGGACGAAGACCTCGACCGCCTCCGTGCCGGGCGCGACCTGCCGCCGGTGATCGGCGAGTTCCTCGGCCGGCATGCCCGCCACCACCTGACGCAGGTCGCGCTGCGCGACGGTCGCGGGGCGCAGCGTTATGACGCGGGACTGAAGACCATCGAGGACCTGCTGGCGGCGTTCGACCACGCCGGTCCCGGCGAGTCGCCGGACGCGCCGATCGACCTGCCCGAAGCCGGCCTGCACGACATTCTTGGCAGTGTGGGCTGCATCGGCGAAGCCGCGCAGGCGGCGATTGAGGCGGTGCGCGATGCACTGGTGCGCCTGCGTTCCGGCGAGGCTGCGCTGGACGATGACGTCCGGCTGCCGCCGCAGTTGGTGGTGCCGGAACCGCAGGCTCCCGCGCCGGAACCGGAGCCGCAGCTCGAGGTCGTGGCTGGAACGGCGGGACTGGACTTCGATGCCGCGATGCTGGAGCGGATCCGCAAGTTGAAGATCGGCGATTGGATCCAGCTGGCGTCCGCCGACGGCCATTTCGCGCCGGCCAAGGTGTCCTGGATCAGTCCGATCTCGTCGCGCCTGCTGCTGGTGAACCGCCGCGGCATCCGCGTGCTGGTCGCATCCGTGGAGGAGCTGGCGGTCATGGCGAAACTCGACAAGGTGGCGTTGCGCGAAGGCAACTCTGCCTTCGAGGAAGCCATGCACCAGGTCGTCGGCCGCCTGCAGAGCGTCGCCGGCCGCGTGTGACGCGTTCTCGCGGCCTGCTTCCGCGGCTTGCCGCCGCGGGACGCGCCGGCTAGCCTGCGCGGATGACGACACCACCGGTACGACTGCTGATCCACGGCGCCACGGGCAGGATGGGGCAGGCGCTGTTGCGCCTGTGCCGCGAGGCGCCGGTCAGCTGCGAAGTGGTCGCCGCCGTTGCGCGCACGGTGGGGACGCGCGTGGTCGACGGCGTGCCGCACTTCACGTCGGCCGAGCTGGCCGGCGTACCGGCCTTCGACGTGGCCATCGATTTCAGCCTGCCGGAAGGCTTCGAGGCGGTGCTGGCCCTGTGCCAGTCGCGCGGCGCGGCGCTGGTGTCCGGCACGACGGGGCTGTCAGACGGCCAGAAGGCGCAGCTGGATGCCGCGGCCGCAGCCATCCCGCTGGTCTGGGCCAGCAACTTCAGCCTCGGCGTGGCGGTCCTGCACGACCTGGTGGAGCGGGCGGCGCGGGTGCTGCCGGGTTGGGACTGCGATATCGTCGAGGCCCACCACACCCGCAAGCTGGACGCGCCCTCCGGCACGGCCCTGACCCTGGGCGCCTCGGCGCAGGCCGGTGGCGCGACGCCGCATTACGCCTCCCTCCGCGCCGGCGACATCATCGGCGAGCACCTGGTGCAGTTCGCTGCGGCAGGCGAACGCATCGAACTGATCCACCGCGCCACCAATCGCGACATTTTCGCGCGCGGCGCGCTGCATGCGGCCGCGCGCCTGCGTGGACGTGCGCCGGGCCGCTACCGCGTCGCCGACCTGCTCTGAAAGGCTGGCGTCCGGCGCCGCGCGCCGGTACAATTCCGGCTCGCCTGAACCCCCTCGCTCCGAACCGGCAGCCCCGCTTCGGCGCTTTCTTGCAACCTGACGCAAGGCGACGCACTTGAATATTCCCGCCATCCTCGCGCTTGAAGACGGAACGGTCTTCGAGGGCATTTCCGTGGGTGCCCCCGGCCTGTCCGTGGGCGAAGCGGTGTTCAACACCGCCCTGACCGGTTACCAGGAAATCCTGACCGACCCGTCCTACGCCCGCCAACTGGTCACGCTGACCTACCCGCACATCGGCAACACCGGGTGCACCGACCAGGACGACGAGGCCGCCAAGGCCTGGGCCGCCGGCCTGATTGTCCGAGACGTCCCCCGCCGGCCCAGCAACTGGCGCAACCAGGTGGCACTGCCGGATTGGCTGAAGGCGCGCGGCATCCAGGCCATCGCCGGCATCGACACCCGCAAGCTCACCCGCATCCTGCGCGAACGCGGCTCGCAGAACGCCGCGCTGCTGGCGGCCGAGCGCCACGATGAAGCGCTGGACGTCGACCATGCGATCGAGGCCGCCCGCAAGTTCCCCGGCCTCAGCGGCATGGACCTGGCCAAGGTGGTCAGCACCGACGCCCCGTACCGCTGGACCGAGGGCCAGCTGGACCTCGACCGCAATGCCTTCGCCGCGACGCCGCCGCGCTTCAAGGTCGTGGCCTACGACTTCGGCGCGAAGCGCAACATCCTGCGCATGCTGGCCGAGCGCGGCTGCGACGTGCACGTGGTGCCGGCGCAGACGCCCGCCGCCGAGGTGCTGGCGATGAATCCGGATGGCGTGTTCCTGTCCAACGGCCCCGGCGATCCGGCGCCCTGCGACTACGCCATCGCCGCGATCCGTGAATTCATCCAGGCGAAGATCCCGCTGTACGGCATCTGCCTGGGCCACCAGCTGCTGGGCCTGGCGGTCGGCGCGCAGACCATGAAGATGCCGCACGGCCACCACGGCGCCAACCACCCGGTGCAGGACCTGGACAGCGGTCGCGTGATGATCACGTCGCAGAACCACGGCTTCTGCATCGACGAAGCCACGCTGCCGGCCAACGCGCGGGTCACCCACCGCTCGCTGTTCGACGGCACCAACCAGGGCATCGCCCTGACCGACGCGCCGGCCTTCAGCTTCCAGGGCCACCCGGAAGCCGCGCCCGGCCCGCACGACGTGGCCCCGCTGTTCGACAAGTTCATCGCGCTCATGGAGCAGAACACCAATGCCTAAGCGCACAGACCTCAAGACCATCCTCATCATCGGCGCCGGCCCGATCGTCATCGGCCAGGCCTGCGAGTTCGACTACTCCGGCGCGCAGGCGTGCAAGGCGCTGCGCGAGGAGGGCTACCGCGTGGTGCTGGTCAACAGCAACCCCGCCACGATCATGACCGACCCGGACATGGCCGATGCCGTGTACATCGAGCCGATCAACTGGCAGACCGTCGAGAAGATCATCGCCAAGGAGCGCCCGGACGCGCTGCTGCCCACCATGGGCGGGCAGACCGCGCTGAACTGCGCGCTGGACCTGGCCGACCACGGCGTGCTGGAGAAATACGGCGTCGAGCTGATCGGCGCCAAGCGCGACGCCATCCGCATGGCGGAGGACCGCGAGCTGTTCAAGCAGGCGATGTCCGAGATCGGCCTGGGCAGCCCGAAGTCCGAAGTCGCGCGCAGCTACGAGCAGGCGGTCGCCATCCAGGCGCAGGTCGGCTTCCCGACCATCATCCGCCCGTCCTTCACCCTGGGTGGTACCGGCGGTGGCATCGCCTACAACCGCGAGGAGTTCGAGGAAATCGTCAAGCGCGGCCTCGAGCTGTCGCCGACCCACGAAGTGCTGATCGAAGAGTCGGTGCTTGGCTGGAAGGAGTACGAGATGGAAGTGGTCCGCGACACCGCGGACAACTGCATCATCGTGTGCAGCATCGAGAACTTCGACGCGATGGGCGTGCACACCGGCGACTCGATCACGGTCGCGCCGGCGCAGACCCTGACCGACAAGGAATACCAGCGCCTGCGCGATGCCTCCATCGCGGTGCTGCGCAAGATCGGCGTCGATACCGGCGGCAGCAACGTCCAGTTCGGCATCAACGCCCAGGACGGGCGCGTGGTGGTGATCGAGATGAACCCGCGCGTGTCGCGGTCTTCGGCGCTGGCCTCCAAGGCCACCGGCTTCCCGATCGCCAAGGTCGCTGCCAAGCTCGCCGTCGGCTACACGCTGGACGAGCTGAAGAACGAGATCACCGGCGGCCTGACCCCGGCGTCGTTCGAGCCCAGCATCGACTACGTGGTCACCAAGATCCCACGCTTCGCGTTCGAGAAGTTCCCGGCCGCCGACGCCCGCCTGACCACCCAGATGAAGTCGGTGGGCGAGGTGATGGCGATCGGCCGCTGCTTCCAGGAGTCGCTGCAGAAGGCCCTGCGCGGGCTGGAGACCGGCAAGGTGGGCCTGGACCCGACGGGGCTGGACCTGGCGTCCGAGGATGGCCTGCTGGCGCTGCGGCGCGAATTGAAGGAGCCGGGCCCGGAGCGCATCTTCCACATCGCCGATGCGTTCCGCGCCGGCATGAGCGTGGAGGACGTGCACGCGCTGTCCTTCGTGGACCCGTGGTTCCTCGACCAGATCGAAGAGCTGATCGACGCGGAAGTGGACGTCGTCCACCGCGGCCTGGACGGGCTGGACGGCAAGCGCCTGCGCGCGCTCAAGCGCATGGGCTTCTCCGATGCCCGCATCGCCCAGCTGGCCGGCACCAACGAGACCGCCGTGCGCGCCCTGCGCAAGGCGTTCGGGGTGCGTCCGGTGTACAAGCGGGTGGACAGCTGCGCCGGCGAGTTCGCCACCGGCACCGCCTACCTGTATTCGACCTACGAGGACGAATGCGAGGCCGCGCCCAGCGACCGCAAGAAGATCATGGTGCTCGGCGGCGGTCCCAACCGGATCGGCCAGGGCATCGAGTTCGATTACTGCTGCGTGCATGCCGCGCTCGCCCTGCGCGATGACGGGTACGAGACCATCATGGTCAACTGCAACCCGGAAACCGTGTCCACCGACTACGACACCTCCGACCGCCTGTACTTCGAGCCGCTGACGCTGGAAGACGTGCTGGAGATCGTGGAGCTGGAGAAGCCCTGGGGCGTGATCGTGCAGTACGGCGGCCAGACCCCGCTGAAACTGGCGAAGGCGCTGGAGGCCAACGGCGTGCCGATCATCGGCACCTCGCCGGATTCCATCGACCTGGCCGAGGACCGCGAGCGCTTCCAGAAGCTGGTCGACGACCTCGGCCTGAAGCAGCCGCCGAACCGCACTGCGCGCAGCCCGGAGGAAGCGCTGGCCCACGCCCGCGAAATCGGTTACCCGCTGGTGGTGCGCCCCAGCTACGTGCTGGGCGGCCGCGCCATGGAAGTGGTGCATGCCGATGCCGATCTCGCCCGCTACATGCGCGAGGCGGTGAAGGTGAGCAACGATTCGCCGGTGCTGCTGGACCGCTTCCTCGACAATGCCGTGGAAGTGGACATCGACGTGATCGCCGACCGCGACGGCAACGTGCTGGTGGGCGGCGTGATGGAGCACATCGAGGAAGCCGGCGTGCATTCCGGTGACTCCTCCTGCTCGCTGCCGCCGTATTCGCTGTCCGCCGCCACCCAGGCCCGCCTGCGCGAGCAGGTGGTGGCGCTGGCCAAGGCGCTGCACGTCATCGGCCTGATGAATACCCAGTTCGCGGTGCAGGTGGGCGTGGCCGACGGCGACGCCGAGGACACCATCTACCTGCTGGAGGTGAACCCGCGTGCCAGCCGCACCGTGCCGTTCGTCTCCAAGGCGATCGGCCAGCCGCTGGCGAAGATCTCGGCGCGTTGCATGGCCGGGATGACGCTGGCGGAGCAGGGCGCCACGAAGGAAATCGTGCCGTCCTACTACTCGGTGAAGGAGGCGGTGTTCCCGTTCGCCAAGTTCCAGAACGTCGACCCGATCCTGGGGCCGGAGATGCGCTCCACCGGCGAGGTGATGGGCGTGGGCCGCAGCTTCGCGGCCGCGTTCGCGCGCGCCGAGGAGGCCGCCAACATCCGCGCGCCGCAGCCGGGCAAGGCGTTCATCTCGGTGCGTGATCCGGACAAGGCGCGCGTGCTGGACGTGGCCCGCACCATGCTGGCGCGCGGGTTCAGCCTCGTCGCCACCAGCGGCACGGCCGACTACCTCACCGCGCACGGCGTCGCCTGCGACCGCGTCAACAAGGTGGCCGAGGGTCGTCCGCACATCGTCGACCTGATCAAGAACGGCGAGATCAGCTACATCGTCAACACCACCGAAGGGCGGCAGGCCATCGCCGATTCCTTCTCGATCCGCCGCGAGGCACTGCAGGCGCGCGTGACCTACTCCACCACGGTGGCGGGCGCGCGGGCGCTGTTGCACTCGCTGGACCACCGCGGCCAGGGCGACGTGCTCTCGCTGCAGGAACTGCACAAGGAGCTGGCATGAGCCGTGCACCCATCACCGCGAAGGGCGCGCAGCGCCTGCGCGCGGAACTCGAAGAGCTGAAGTCGGTCAAGCGTCCCGCCGTGATCGAGGCGATCGCCGAGGCGCGCGCCCACGGCGACCTGAAGGAGAACGCCGAGTACCACGCCGCGCGCGAGCAGCAGGGCTTCATCGAAGGCCGCATCAAGCAGCTGGAGGCGGAGCTGTCGCACGCGCAGGTCATCGACGTCTCGAAGCTGGACGCCGGCGACAAGGTGGTGTTCGGCGCGACCGTGGTCGTGGTGGACTGCGAGACCGACGAAGAGAAGACCTATCAGATCGTCGGGGACCTCGAGGCCGACATCAAGCAGGGCCTGATCGCGATCTCGTCGCCGGTGGCGCGCGCCCTCATCGGCAAGAACGAAGGTGACGCCATCACCATCGAGGCGCCGGGCGGCACCCGCGAGTACGAGATCGTCTCGGTCGCCTACAAGGGGTGAGGCCTTGGCGCGGCTGACGCTGCTGCTGCCGGCCACGGCGCGGTTTGCCGGGCATCCGCTGCCACCCGCGCTGGCGCGGGCGTTGGGCCGGGCGGACCGCGCGCACCACGACGCGGGTGAATCCGCGCAACTCGCCCGCCACCTGACGCTGTTGCCGTTGGGCTGGCCGGCGGCGGCATTGACGCGCCTGCTGGACACGGGCGAGGGCGACGCGCGCCAGGGCGCCTGGCTGCGCGCCGATCCCGCCCACGTCCGTCCCGACATCAACGGCGCGCGCCTGTTGGGCGTGGGCGCGACCGTGGGCATGGACCAGGCCGATGTCGAGGCCTTGCTGCCGGCGCTGCGTCCCCTGTTCGGTGATGCCGGCCTCCAGCTCGATGCCCCGCATCCGGCGCGCTGGTACCTGCGGTTGTCCCCGGGCACGCCGATGCCCATGTTCTCGTCGCCGGACGAGGCGTTGGGCGACGATGTATTCGACCACGCCCCCCGGGGCGAAGCGGCGCGGCGCTGGCGGGCGCTGGAGAGCGAGGTGCAGATCACCTTGCACAACCATCCGCACAACGCGGCGCGCCTGGCCTCCGGCCGGGTGCCCATCAACAGCCTGTGGTTCTGGGGCGGCGGGGCGCTGCCCGATGCCGTGTCGGCGACGCATCCGACCGTGTTTTCCGACGATCCCGCCGTGCGGGGCGCGGCCCGGCTTGGCAAGTTGCAGGGCATGCCCCTGCCCGCATCGCTTCCCGCCCACGGCGACGCGCTGGTTGACCTGCGCGGGCAGCGCGACGTCCGCAGTCTGGTCGAGCACTGGTTGTTGCCGGCGCTGGCGGGCAGGGAGGCAACCTTCGATTTCGCGGATGGCGTGGTCTTCGCGCTTCGCTCCTCGCAACGCTGGCGCGTCTGGCGTCGGCCGCTGGCAGCCTTCGCGGCATGAATGCGGTCCGCCGCATCGTCCGTCGCCCCGCCGCGGAGCCCCAGGGCGAGTGGCCTGCGCACTGGCCCGACCTGCTGCGCCGCGTGCATGCGGCGCGCGGTAGCGACGCCCGCGCCGCGATGCCGCGGCTGGCGGACCTGCTGCTGCCGTCCGGCCTGCTGGGCATCGATACCGCGGTGGCGATGCTGCGCGGCGCCATTGCCGACGATGCCCATATCCTTGTGGTCGGCGATTTCGATTGCGATGGTGCCACCGCCTGCGCGGTCGGTGTCCGCGGCCTGCGCCTGCTGGGTGCGCGCCGGGTCTCGCACGCCGTGCCCAACCGCATCGTCCACGGCTACGGCCTGACGCCGGGGCTGGTGGACGAACTTGCGGCGCTGCAGCCCGACCTGGTGGTCACGGTGGACCACGGCATCGCCTGCCATGCCGGCATCCAGGCCGCCAAGGCGCGCGGCTGGCAGGTGCTGGTGACCGACCACCACCTGCCGGGCCCGACCCTGCCGCCGGCCGATGCCATCGTCAATCCGAACCAGCCGGGCTGCGGCTTCGGCAGCAAGGCGCTGGCCGGCGTGGGCGTGGTGTTCTACGTGCTGCTGGCGCTGCGCGCCGCGCTGGGCGAGAAGGTGGACCTGTCGGTCCTGCTGGACCTGGTGGCGGTGGGCACGGTGGCGGACATGGTGCCGCTGGACGCCAACAACCGGGCGCTGGTCGGCGCCGGCCTGCGGCGGCTGCGCGCGGGGCAGGGCTGCGCGGGGCTGCGGGCACTGGTCGAGGTGGCCGGGCGCCGCGACGCGACCTTGTCGACCGTCGACATCGGCTTCGCCCTCGGCCCGCGCATCAACGCGGCGGGTCGGCTGGAAGACATGGGCATCGGCATCGAGTGCCTGCTCACCGACGACGTGCGGCAGGCGCGCGAGCTGGCGGCGATCCTGCACGGCATCAACGATGAGCGCCGCGCCCTGCAGGCGGACATGCAGGATGTCGCGGACGCGCGGCTGGACGGCATCGATGCCACCCATGCCGCCTGCCTGTTCGACCCCGACTGGCATCCGGGCGTGGTCGGGCTGGTGGCGTCCAAGCTGAAGGAGCGCCTGCACCGGCCGGCCATCGCGTTCGCCCCGGCGGAGCCCGACAGCGACCTGCTGCGCGGGTCGGCCCGCTCGATTCCCGGGTTCCACATCCGCGACGCGCTGGCGCTGGTGGATGCGCGGCATCCGGGCCTGGTGCCGCGCTTCGGCGGCCACGCCATGGCGGCGGGCCTGAGCCTGCCGCGCGACGCATTTCCCGCGTTCCGCGATGCCTTCGTGCAGGTCGCGCGGGAATGGCTGGACCCGGCGCTGCTGACCGAGGACCTGCACAGCGATGGGGTGCTGGGGCCGGAGGCCCTGCACATCGAGAACGCGCTGGCCCTGCGCGATGGCGGCCACTGGGGACAGGGCTATCCCGAGCCGTTGTTCGACGGCGAGTTCGCGGTGCTGGACTGGCGCGTACTGAAGGACAAGCACCTCAAGCTGGAGCTGGATGCCGGCGGGCGTCGCTGCAATGCGATCCACTTCAACGGCTGGACGGGCGAGCCGCCGGGCCCGCGCGTCCACCTGGCCTACCGGCTCATGCCGGACGACTACCGGGGCGGGGATGCGGTGCAGTTGGTGGTGGTGCATCGGGAGCCGGCCGCGAGGCCGCCGGCGGCTTGAGGCCGAACAGCGGCCGCAGCCAGTCGACGCGGCGGATCAGCATCTCGTGCAGTAGCAGGCATCCGGCGATCGTGCCTGCGACCACCAGAGAAGCTTCGAGGGCGGCGCCAAGCCGCATCGGGATCAGCCACCAGGCCAGGGCGACGATCAGGGTCTGGTGCAGGATGTACCAGGAGAACACCGCCTCGCTGCAATAGGGCAGCCAACGGAACGGACGGTCAAGCAGGGCACGGCCCCAGCCGAAGATCGCCAGCAGCGCCATCCACGTGTAGATGACGCGGGCGACGCGTTCGATCGTGTACCACGGAACCTGCATGGCCCAGTCGGGAATCGGCCCGGCAGGCGGGTGGTGGCCCAGCCAGCGCAGGCCAAGCTCCGTGCTGATCGCCACCAGTGCGATCGCCAACGTACGCCAGCGCAGTCGCTGTACCCAGCGCCAGAAGCCCGCGCGTGTCGCCAGCACGTAGCCGAGCAGGAACAGCGGCAGCGACTCGGCATGCACCGTCCAGTCGCCGACCAGGGCGTGGCTTTCCTCGTAGCGCGGTGCCAGCCACAGCCGAACGCCCAGCAGCCAGAGCACGGGCAGCACCAGCAGGAGGCCGGCGGCCAGTCGCGTGGGCTCGCCATCCCCCAGCCGCTCACGCAGCCACCGCAGCAGCGGCACCGCCATCAGTAACAGCAGGGTGTAGGGCAGCAGGTAGGCCAAGTACCAGAGATGGTTCCAGGTCGGCGTGAGCATGCAGTGGCCGTCGCGGCACAGCCCATGGGTCAGGTAGAGACCGTAGAAATGGCCCACGCCGCCCGTGTAACCGGACTGCGTCATGACCTGGAAGTAGGTTTGCGGCGGCACCACCACCAGCATCCCGAACGCCAGCGGCACCAGCAGGCGCACGCTGCGTGATCCGGCGAAGCGCCAGCGGCGGCCTTCGACCCCGGCGAGGCCCAGGGCGACGCCCGAGATCATGAACAGCAGCGTCATCCGCCAGCGGTTCAGGCCGATCATCGGGTACTGCAACCATTCCGCCAGGTACGTGCTCTTGATGTGGAAGTCCCAGTCGGCCACGTACACCATCGCCGAGTGGTAGAGGATCAGCAGCGAGAAGGCGATGACGCGCAGGGCGTCGATGTCGTGGCGGCGTTGCATGGCGGCAGGTCCGTGACGGGGATGGGCCGGGACGATCAGGCCGGTGCATGCGGCCGTCCACCGCGAAGGGACGGTGCGTGCAGGCAAAGGGACGAGCCGTGGGGCTACGGGGACAGACCGTGACGGCCCGTCCCGCTGCGGCCCCTACAATGCGATGCATGGCGACGGACCCCGGCACGACCCTTTACCAGCGTTACCAACCGTGGCGCCGCAGCGTCGAAATCGGCTTCTGGGTGCTCCACTACCTGGTCGGCGCGTTCGCCAACACGGTCACCGTGAACATGGACGTGCGCCGGCTGGACCTGGCCTTCAGCCCCTGGCAGCCGGCGGTCTGGGAGGGCAGCAGCGCCCTCGTCGCGCTGGCCCTGGTCCCCGGGGTGGTCTGGTTCACCCGCCGGTTTCCCCTCCACGCCGCCGATTGGCGCCGCCTGCTCCCGATCCACCTGTTCGGCAGCCTGGCCTGGTCGGCGCTGCACGTCGCCGGGATGGTGGCCCTGCGGAAGCTGGCCTATGCGGTGCAGGGCGAGCACTACGACTTCGGCTTGTGGTGGTGGGAATTCGGCTACGAGTATTTGAAGGACGTCCGCAGCTACGCCGGGATCGTGCTGCTGGTGGAGGGCTACCGGTTGCTGCTGCGCCGCCTCCAGGGCGAAGCCAGCCTGCTGTCGGCGCCTGATGCCGGGCCGCCGGTGGAGCCGGTCGAGCGGCCGGAGCGCTTCCTGATACGCAAGCTGGGGCGCGAGTTCCTGGTGGCGGCCAATGACATCGAATGGCTGCAGGCCTCCGGCAACTACGTGAACCTGCGGGTGCGGGGCCACGACTACCCGCTGCGCAGCACGCTGGGTGGCCTGGCCGAACAGCTGGATCCGACCCGCTTCGTGCGCGTCCACCGCAGCTACATGGTCAACCTGGACCGCATCGCGTCGATCGAGCCCCTGGACACGGGCGATGCCCGGGTCCACATGCAGGACGGCCAGGCCGTGCCCTGCAGCCGCACCTACCGCGCGGGCCTCAAGCTGCGTGCGGCCCCGGAGGGCTGAGCGCCGGCCGCAGCGGGCAGGCCACCCGCGCTGGTAAACTGCGCGATTCCCTGCATCCTGCGGTTTTCCCCATGATCGAGCTCAATCCCATCCGAGCACGCATCGCCGACCTGACCGGTCGGCTTGATGCGCTCCGGGGGTATCTTTGACTACGACGCCAAGCGAGAACGCCTGGAAGAAGTCGAACGCGAACTGGAACATCCCGACGTCTGGAACGATCCCGCCCGCGCGCAGGCGCTGGGCCGCGAGCGTTCGATGCTGGACAAGACCGTCAACGGCATCCGCGACCTGACCGAGGGCCTGTCCGGCGCCGGCGAGTTGCTGGAGCTGGCCGAAATAGAGGACGACGAGGAGACCGCACTCGCGGTCGTGGCCGACGTCGATCGCTACCAGAAGGGCGTGGAGCAGATCGAGTTCCAGCGGATGTTCTCCGGCAAGATGGACGGCTGCAACGCGTTCGTCGACATCCAGGCCGGCGCCGGCGGCACCGAGGCGCAGGACTGGGCGGAAATGCTGCTGCGCATGTACCTGCGCTGGTGCGAGTCGCGCGGTTGGAAGACCGAGCTGCTGGAAGCCTCCGGCGGCGACGTGGCCGGGATCAAGTCGGCCACCTTCCGGGTGGAAGGCGAGTACGCCTATGGCTGGCTGAAGACCGAGATCGGCGTGCACCGGCTGGTGCGCAAGAGTCCGTTCGATTCCGACAACCGCCGCCACACCAGCTTCACCAGCGTGTTCGTGTCGCCCGAAGTCGACGATGACATCGACATCGAGATCAATCCCGCCGACCTCAAGACCGACGTGTACCGCTCCAGCGGCGCGGGCGGCCAGCACGTCAACAAGACCGAGTCCGCGGTGCGCATCACCCACGTGCCGTCCGGCGTGGTGGTGGCCTGCCAG
>DASWXO010000051.1:0-18729 GCA_036405455.1 Thermomonas sp.
GCCCGGCCGGCCGCTGCGCGCCACCGACCTGCCGGCCGCGGCCATCACCGGCGACCAGGACGCAGTGCGCCGGCTGCTGGATCTCGGGTTCCCCGTGGACACGGTCGACGGCCAGGGCTGCAGCGCCCTGCTGCGCGCCGCCGGCGGCGGCCACCTGGCGCTGGTCGACCAGCTGCTGGCGCGCGGCGCGGATCCCGGCCTGACCGCGAATACGGGCGCCACCGCGCTGTCGGCGGCGGTGAGCATGCGCCACCTGGAGATCGTGGATCGCCTGCTGCAGGCCGGCTGCAGCCTCGAGCAACGCCTCCCCGGCGACGTCACCGTGTTGATGCTGGCGGCCGCCCTGGGCCTGCCCGAACTGGTGGCCCGCCTGCTGCGCGCCGGCGCCGACCTGCACGCGGTGGATGCCCAGGGCCTGTCGCCGCTGCACTGCGCGACGCTGTACGGGTTCACCGCGCGCGACCGCAGCCGCCTGCTGGCGCTGCTGGATGGCCTGCTGCTGGCCGGGGCGGACCCGCACCAGCCGGCGAAGAACGGCGCCACCCCGCTGCTGTTGCTGCTGGGCGCGCGTGCCGAGCCGGGCACGCCGAGCAGCGAGGACGTGCTGCTGGCCGCACTGGAGCGGCTGCTGGACGAGGATGTGCGGCTGGACGCCCGCGAGGGACGCGGCTACGGCCCGCTGCACCTCGCCGCCCTGCACGGCCTGCGCCGTACCGTGCAGGCGCTGCTGCGCGCCGGCGCGGACCCAACCCAGACGGACCTGGGCGGACGCACCCCGCGCGACGTGGCGCTGATGCGCGGCTACGTGGACATCGCCGCCGAGCTGGTCCCGCCCGCCGCGCCGCCGCCCTCGGGCGTGTCGATGGCGCGCTTCCTGCGCGAGTAATCCGCGGGTTCAGTCCGCGGCGGGCCGCGCCGCCGCGGCTTCACTGGCATCGGCCTCGAACAGCACGTCCAGCTCCCGCCGCGCATCGCGGGCAGCCTGCAGCAGCGCGTCCTCGTCGTCCTGCAGCAGGCGCTGCTGCTCCAGCAGGCTCTCGTCCCATTCGCGGAACCGACGTGCGCGATCCTCGGCCTGCGCGCGGTCCATGCCCAGTGCGACCAGCACTTCGCGGCCGACCTCCAGGCTGCTGCAGAAGGTCTCGCGCAGGGCTTCGGCGCCCAGGTCCACCAACTGCCAGGCATGGCGACGGTCCCGAGCACGCGCGAAGACGCGCGCCTGCGGATAATGCTTGCGGACCAGTCGCACCATCCGCAGGCTGGCTTCGACGCCGTTGATGGCGACCACGAACACCTTGACCCGCGCGGCCCCCGCCGAGCGCAGCAGGGCCAGCCGGGTGGGATCGCCGTAGTAGATCTGGTCGGTGCCGATCTGCCGGGACAGGTTGACCTGCTCGATGTCGGGATCGATGGCGATGAACGGAACGCCCTGCGCACGCAGCAGGCGGGCGACGATCTGGCCGAAGCGGCCGAACCCGGCCACCAGCACTTGCGGATGGCGGTCCTCCGGGATGGTATCGAACTCGCGCGTGGCGTCGGCCGGCCGGTCGGGCAGCAGCTTCGACGCCAGCATCAGCAGCAGCGGCGTCAGCGCCATCGACAGGCCGACGATGGCGGTCAGGCGGTCCTGGGTGGCGCCGTCCACCAGCTTCGCGCGCGCCGCCTCGCCAAACACCACGAAAGCGAACTCGCCACCCAGCGCCAGCACGCCGGCCAGCAGGCAGGCGCCGCGCGCATCCAGCCGCCCGGGGCGCAGCCCTAGGGCGAACAGCAGGCCGCCTTTCACCGCCAGCAGGACCGCGACGCCGCCGGCGATCAGCAGCGGCTCGGCAGTGATGCGCTGGACGTCGATGCCCATGCCCACGGCCATGAAGAACAGGCCCAGCAGGAGCCCCTCGAACGGCTTGATCTGCGCCTCGAGTTCGTGGCGGTACTCGGACTCGGCCAGCAGCACGCCGGCGAGGAACGCGCCGAGGCCGGCGCTGAGCCCCGCCAGCTGCATCAGCCACGCGCTGCCCAGCACGACCAGCAATGCCGCGCCGGTGAACACCTCCGGCAGGTCGGTGCGGGCGATGGCGCGGAACAGGTGGCGCAGCAGGTAACGGCCGCCGACCACCAGCGCGGCGATCAGCAGCACGGCACGCAGGACCTCGCTGCCTTCCAGACCCACGGTCTTGGCCTTGCCCAGCAACGGGATTGCCGCCAGCAGCGGGATCGCCGCCAGGTCCTGGAACAGCAGGACCGCGAACGCCAGCCGTCCGTGCTCGGTCGCCAGCTCCTTGCGCTCCGCCAGCAGCTGCAGGCCCACCGCGGTGGACGACAGCGCCAGCCCCAGCCCGACCACCAGCGCCGCCTTCCAACCCAAGCCGCCGAGCAACGACAGCCCGCCCAGCGCCGCGCCGCACAGCAGCACCTGCAGGCCACCCACCAGGAAGATCGGCTTGCGCATCACCTTCAGGCGCGGCAGCGACAGCTCCAGGCCGATCACGAACAGCAGCATCACCACGCCGATCTCGCTGGCCGCCAGCACCTTCTCGGGATCGCGCACCAGCGCCAGCTCGTGCGGCCCCAGCAGCACGCCGGTCGCGAGGTACGCAAGGATCGCGCCCAGCCCGAAGCGCTTGAACAGCGGCACCGCCAGCACTGCCGCCAGCAGGAAGACCAACGCGAGTTCCAAGCCGCCGCTATCCATGTCGTCCGTTTCCGCCCATCAACCCTACCATCCTAGTCTGTCGCTCCGCCTCGCAGGGGCGCGCCGAGCCAGCGCGCGGCGCGGGCCCCGTCATCCGGCGTGGCGCTCAGGGTGTCGCCGGCACGCTGGTGGCACAGCGGCTGGCCTTGACCTTGGCATCCACCGCGTCGTAATCGGCCTGGCGCGCGCGGCGGTTGTCGTCGTTGGCATAGCGCAGCTTGAAGTCGGCCTCGTCCAGGCGGCGATACCATGCCGCGCAGAGCTGTGCGTCCGGCACCGCCTCGCAGCGGTCCTGCTTCAGCTCGCAGGCCTGGCCCATGCCCAGCCCGGAGGTGCCGTCGATCCCGACCACTTGCAGCGGCGCGCAGCGCGGCTCGGGCGTGGCGGTCTCGCCGAAATAGGTGTCGCCCTGCCAGGTGGTGCACTGGTAGAGCGGCGGCGGCGCGGGCAAGCCGGCGGCCTCGGGCGCGGGCGCGCGCCGCATGGCCGGACCCCCGACCTGGACGAACTCGCCGTACTGCGGCGGCGGCGGCGCATCGACGGCGGCCTTCGGCTTGCGCGCCGGCACCGGCACCGTGCTGACCGCGCCGATGCGGCGGATGTCCTGCTTCATCCCGGCAGCGCAGGGCGCCCCGTTCTGCATCGTGACGTTACCCTTGGCATCGGTGCAGCGGTAGAAGACGGTCTCCTGCGCGCGGGCCGACCACGGCAGGCACAGGAGCAGCAGCGCCAACACGAGCGCGCGCATCTCAACGCCCCCCGCAATCGTTGTCGAGGCGGGCGTTGAGCGCGCGCTCCTCCGTGCGCAGGGCGTCCCGTTCCTTCTCCTGCGCATTGAAGAAGCGCGTGCGCAGCACGGCGCGGCGATCGCGCAGGCGGGCGCAGGCCTCGGCCGGCGGCAGGATGGCGCAGTCGTCACGCACCCAGGTACCACCCCCGCCAACCAGTGGCCGAAGGCGGTCGCGCGGGGGTGGTGCGGGATGCGACGGTGGCGCCGGCGATCCGATGCCCCCGCCGGGCATGGGCCGCCGCGCCACGGGAATGCCCAGCGTCCACAGCGGCACCCAGCGCGGATTGCCGCGGCCGTCGTCGCTGGTGTAGCGCTCGCCGTCGGGCGTCACGCACTCGTACAGCGGACGCGGCGGCGCGAGATAGACCACGTCGCGCGCAGGGGGCACGGCCACGGCCGCCGGGGGCGGTACAGGCGAGGATGGCACCGGTCGCGCGGGGGCATCCACGGGCCGCTGCATCTGCCGCGCCTGCTGGGCCTGCCCGGCCGCGCAAGGCGCATCCTGCAGGCTGACCTTGCCCGTCGCGCTGGTGCAGCGGTACACGGTGACCGTGGTTGCCGGCTTGGCCGGCGCCGGCGGCACCTGCGCCGCGACCGCGAACAGCGGCGACAGACAGGCGACAAGGGCAGCGACGACACGCATGCCGCCATCTTGGCGCGCCGACGGGCGCGACGGAACCCCACGGTGTCGCCGGCTTCAGCGCGGCGTCACCCCGGCGGTCAGAACGGCGCGTCTTCGCGGGCCGGCTTCTTCACCACGCGCTTCTTGCCCGGCTCCACCTTGGCCGCGGTCAGCAGCGGCTTGGCGGGCTCGAGGTCGGCCGACAGCGGGCGCGAGGCCTTCTTCGCCGGCGCCTTCTTGGCAACGGCCTTCTTCGCCGCCGGCTTCCTGGCCGCGGTTTTCTTCGCGGCCGTCTTGGCGGTGGGCTTCTCGGCCGGGGCCTTCTTCGCGGCGGCCTTCTTCACCACCGCCTTCTTGGCGCCGAACCCCTTTCGGGCGGGCTTGCCGGTCTCGGCCAGGAACTGCAGCGCCTCGTCCAGCGACAGCGAAGCGGGCTCGCGGTCCTTCGGAATCTTGCCGTTGAGCTTGCCGTCGCTGATGTAGGGCCCGAAGCGGCCGTTCAGCACCTGCACCTCGTGGCCCGGCCATTCCTTGATCACGCGGTTGCGCGCGATCTCTTCCTTTTCCTCGACCAGGAAGATCGCCCGCGCCAGGTCGATGGCATAGGGGTCGTCCTCCTTCTTCAGCGAAGCGTAGGTGGCGCCGCGCTTGGCGAACGGACCGAAGCGGCCGATGCCCACGCTGACCTCCTCGCCGTTCGCATCCACGCCCAGCCGGCGCGGCATCTCGAACAGCTTCAGCGCCTCCTCCAGGTTGATGCTGTAGATGCTCTGCCCCGGCTTGAGCGAGGCGAAGCGCGGCTTCTCCTCGTCCTCGACGGTGCCGATCTGCACCAGCGGGCCGAACTTGCCGATGCGCGCACTGACCGGACGGCCGCTGGCCGGGTCGGCGCCGAGCACGCGCACGCTGCCGGCGTCGGCCTTGTCCAGGGTGGCCTTCTTGTCGTCCACCAGCGCCTTGAACGGGGTCCAGAACTTCCGCATCAGCGGGATCCAGTCCTCCTCGCCGCGACTCACCGCGTCCAGTTCGTCCTCGAGGTTGGCGGTGAAGTCGTAGTCGACGTATTTGCCGAAGTGGCTGGACAGGAACTTGCTGACCGCGCGGCCGACATCGGTCGGCTTGAAGGCGCGGCCCTCCAGCACGGCGTACTGCTTGCCCAGCAGGGTCTGGATGATGGCGGCGTAGGTGGAGGGCCGGCCGATGCCGTATTCCTCCAGCGCCTTCACCAGCGCGGCTTCGGTGAAGCGGGGCGGCGGCTGGGTGAAGTGCTGGTCGGCGTGGATGCGGTCGAGCGGCACGTTCTCGCCGGGCTTCATCAGCGGCAGCTTGCGGCCTTCGTCCTCGTCCTCCTTCGCCTTGCCGTCCTTGCCTTCCTCGTACACCGCGAGGAAGCCGGGCACGACCACGGTGGTGCCGCTAGCGCGGAAGGCGTGCTGGCTGCCGGCGGCCAGCTCGACCGTCACCGTGTTCAGCGTGGCCGGGATCATCTGGCAGGCCACCGCGCGCTTCCAGATCAGCTCGTAGAGCTTGCGCTCGTCGTCGGTCAGGAAGCGGGCGACATGCGCCGGCGTGCGCAGCGCGGAGGTCGGGCGAACGGCTTCGTGCGCTTCCTGCGCGTTCTTGGACTTGGTCTGGTAGACGTTCGGCTGGTCCGGCAACGCGCCCGTGCCGAAGTCGCGGGCAATCACGTCGCGGATCTCGGCCAGCGCGTCCTGCGACAGGTTCACCGAGTCGGTACGCATGTAGCTGATCAGGCCGACCGTGCCCTCGTCGCCGATCGCCACGCCCTCGTACAGCTTCTGTGCCACCTGCATGGTCTTGCGGGTGGTGAAGCCCAGCTTGCGCGCGGCCTCCTGCTGCAGGGTGGAGGTCGTGAACGGCGGCGCCGGACGGCGCTTGCGCTCCTTGCTGGCGACGTCGGTGACGTGCAGCTTGCCGCCCGCGGCCTGCTGGATGCGCAGGCGGGCGGCCTCGGCGGTGGCGCCGTCGGTGACGGTGAACTGCTCGAACTTCTGCCCGTCCAGCTTCACCAGCTTGGCGGTGAACCCCTGCGCCGGATGCGCGCACTCGGCCTCGACGGTCCAGTACTCGCGGGCGATGAAGGCCTCGATCTCCTCCTCGCGCTCCACGATCATCCGCAGCGCGGGCGACTGCACGCGGCCGGCCGACAGGCCCGCCTTGATCTTGCGCCACAGCACCGGCGACAGGTTGAAGCCCACCAGGTAGTCCAGCGCGCGGCGCGCCTGCTGGGCATCGACCAGGTCGCTGGCGATGGCCCGCGGCTGCTGCATGGCCTCCTTGATCGCACGCGGGGTGATCTCGGTGAACACCACGCGCTGCAAGGAACGGTCCTTCAGCAGGTCGCGCTCCTTCAGGATCTCGGCGATGTGCCAGCTGATCGCCTCGCCCTCGCGGTCCGGGTCGGTGGCGAGGTAGAGGTGGTCGGCCGCCTTGGCGGCCCGGGCAATCGCGTCGACGTGCTTCTCGTTCTTCTCGATCGTCTCGTAGCGCATCGCGAACCCGTTGTCCGGGTCCACCGCGCCTTCCTTCGGCACCAGGTCGCGGACATGGCCATAGCTGGCGAGGACGGTGAAGTCCTTGCCGAGGTATTTGTTGATCGTCTTGGCCTTGGCAGGCGATTCGACGATGAGCAGGTTCTTGGCCATGGCGGGGCGGGTTCCGGTGGGGCGGTCGAGGGCGGCCGGCGGCCGCCGCAGAAGCCGACGCCCGGAGCAAATGCCCCGGGCGCCTTATTTATAGTGGAATCACGGACGGACCGGCGCTGTCAAGCGCGGCCGTCGGGGAATGGGCAAAGGCCCGTCCTCGCGGCGGACGCGGCGGACGGGCGGCGAAGGGCGCGGCCGGGCCGGTGCGGAGGGCCTCAGTGCACGGGCTCCGGCTCGTCCAGGTACATCTGGGTTTCCATCCAGGCATAGGCCGCCTCCGAGCCGGGCTGGTTGAACAGCACCATCAGGACGACCCATTTCAGGTCGTCCAGGTCCAGCGTGTCCTGGTCCAGCGCCATCGCCCGGTCGAGGACCAGCTCGCGCTGGCCGGCGTCGAGCACGCCGTGCTGTTCCAGCGACAGCAGGAACCCGCGCGCCTCGACGTCCAGCTTCTCCAGTTCCAGTCCGTGGAAGACGCGGACCGGGCCGCTGGTCCGGGACTGCCCCGGTGCCGGCCGCTGGCGCGCCAGGACGTCCAGCCAGTCGAAGGCCTTCTGGATTTCCGCGGGGGAGAAGCCGGCGGATGCCAGCTCGCCCATCAAGGAGCTGTCGCGCGACGTGAACGCCGCCTCGGACAAGGCCGCATCGTCGTGGGCGAAATAGTGTTCGAAGAGGTACAGCAGGACGTCCAGGA
Source organism: Thermomonas sp. (assembly GCA_036405455.1). Lineage (GTDB taxonomy): Bacteria > Pseudomonadota > Gammaproteobacteria > Xanthomonadales > Xanthomonadaceae > Thermomonas. Next base: position 7,465 of record DASWXO010000051.1, read on the forward strand.
TGCTCTCTTTCATGTCCTTCCGATCCTCGGCTCGGGTGCCGTCGGCACCGTGGAAGCAAATCGCCAGCGTTCAGACTCCAACCCGGCTAAAGCGGCCATGTTCCGCCGCGACCCGTCCTTCCAGCTCCAGCGCCAGCAGGATGGACGACACCGCCCCTGCCGTCAATCCGGTGCGTTCCAGCAGTTCATCCATACCGGTGGGGTCATGTCCGAGTGCCTGCCACAACCGGTAGGTATCGGAATCCTCCGGGAACGGCGCGGTGGACGGCGGCGCTTCCGTCGGGATGCTGTGTTCCAGCGCGCCGCGCAGCGCACGCGCCAGGTCGCCCACCAGCGGGGCCAGCGCATCCAGTACCTCGGCGGGCGTTTCCACGAGCTGTGCCCCGTCACGGATCAGCCGGTGGCAGCCGCGCGCCATCGGGTTGTGGATCGAGCCGGGCAGCGCGAACACCTCGCGTCCGGCGTCGCCGGCCTGGCGCGCGGTGATCAGTGCACCGGAGCGGAGGGCGGCCTCCACCACCAGCACGCCGAGGCTCAGCCCGACCAGAATCCGGTTGCGGCTAGGAAAATGCGTGCGCAGCGGGGCGGTCCCCGGGGGATGCTCGCTGACCACGGCCCCGGCGGCGGCGATCCGCGCCATCAGGGGCCGATGCGACGCCGGGTAAGCCACGTCCGGCCCGGTCCCGAGCACGGCCACGGTCATGCCGCCGGCCTCGAGGGTCGCGTGATGGGCGGCGGCATCGATGCCGGCCGCCATCCCGCTGGCCACGCACAGCCCGGCGCGCGCCAACGCGGCCGCGAACGCGGCGGCATTGGCCCGGCCGCCGGCCGTGGCTGCGCGGCTGCCCACCACCGCGACCGCCGGACGCCACAGCAGGGCCGGATCGCCTGCGACGAACAGCAGCGCCGGTGGCGAGGCGATGCGCCTGAGCAGGGGTGGATAGGCCTCGTCCCGCCACCCAAGCAGGTGGTGCCGATCGCCCTCCAGCCAGCGCAGGCTGCGGTCCATTGCCGCGCCATCCGGTGCCCGGACCGCGGCGCAGGCAGCCCGGTCGGCGCCATGGCTGGCCCAGTCGCGTGGCCCGGCGGCCAAGGCGCCCGCGGCATCGCCGTGGGTATCCAGCAGCCGCCGCAGGACAGAGGCCGGGACACCGCCCAGCAGCAGCCGGAGGAGCGGTTCGTGGTCGGGAGCGAGGGGCATGCCGCCAGCATCGCCCCGACACGACAACGGCGCCCTCGGGCGCCGTTGCGATCTTGCGTCAGGAAATCCTGAACCTCAGTACGGCGCGTCCGGATGCTTCAGCTCATAGCCGACGCGGGCCGGCTTGATGCTGCTCATCACCAGCGCATAGCTGACGTTGTCGAAGGTGCGGAACACCATCGCATGGCCGGCGAACTCGTCGGGCAGGCGGGTCTTGTTCTCGAACAGGGTCAGGCTGTCATCGCGGTCCAGGCCGTCCTTCACCTTGTCGGTGACGGAGTCGCCGCGGCGCCAGATCGAGAACACGGTGCCGTTGTCGATGCCTTCGCGGGCACCGCCGGAAATCGCGATCACGTCGTGGGTGCCGCCGGAGGTCAGGCCATCCGCCACCGCCATGATGGTCAGGCGGCCGTACTTGGCCTGCTGCTTGGGTGGATGCGGGAAGAACTGCAGGTCGTAGGGCTGGGCCTCCACCGGCACCAGGCGGTCGCCGACGCGCACGTCGCGGCCCTCGGTGTCCAGCAACAGGGTGCTGGCCTGGATGCCGCCCACCTCGCCGCGGGTCACGGTGCCGGTGGTCTGGGTGACCAGCTCGTAACCCATGAACTCGGTGTTCTTGCTCGGGAAGACCGCGTTGCTCCACAGCGTGCCGTCGTCCGGACCGGGGCGGCCGCGCGCGTCGAGGTCCTGGCTCTGGAACAGGTCGCAGCACAGGCCGGCGCGCTCCACCATGCGGTAGCGCTTCTCCGGGCGCACCACCAGGTAGCGCTGGCCGGCGGGGATGCCCTCCAGGCCCTTCACGTAGGCGACATGGCCACGGACGCCGCGCAGGCGGTTGTCCTCGAGGCCGACCACGTAGGGCATGTTCCCGATGTCCGCGACGATGCGGGTATCGCGCAGGAAGGGTTCGATCTCCTCCAGCGGCACGGCATTGACCGGGCTGGCGGTCCGCTCGCCGGCGGTCACCCGGGCGGTGACGCGGTCGAGGTAGGCCAGGCTGATCACGTCGCCCGGGTAGATCAGATGCGGGTTCTTGATCTGCGGATTGGCCTGCCAGATCTCCGGCCACAGCCACGGCTTCTTGAGGAAGCGGGCCGAAATGTCCCACAGGGTGTCGCCGCGCTTCACCACGTAGCTGTCGGGATGGTCGCCGCGCAACTCGACCGCCGCGGCATAGGTGGCCACCGTCAGCAGGGCTGCCGCCAGCATGGTGCGCAACCCGCGCGGACGCGGCGCACCGGTGCGCGCCAGGTTGGAAACCCGTTCAAGCATGATCGCTATCTCCCCGCTCCGTATGGCGAAAACCCCCTGAAGCACGCCCAATATAGCCCACAACCGCCGCCCGCTGGCAAGCGGCCGTGCAGGTCCGGCGCGATACAATCGCCGACGTCGCAGCCCGTCCGGCTGCCGGTCCCCGGATTTCCGCCATGGCCATGCTCCCGATCCTTGAATTCCCCGACCCGCGCCTGCGCACCAAGGCCGTCGAGGTCGATCCCGCCGAACTGGCCGCGCCGGCGTTCCAGACGCTGTTCGACGACATGTTCGAGACCATGTACGACGCCCCGGGCATCGGCCTGGCCGCCAGCCAGGTCGACGTGCACAAGCGCTTCATGGTCATTGACGTGACCGACGACCGCAGCCGGCCACTGGTGTTCGTCAACCCGCGCATCACCGCCCGCCAGGGCGAACAGGTCTACCAGGAGGGCTGCCTGTCGGTGCCCGGCATCTATGCCGACGTGACCCGCAGCGACGTCATCACGGTCGAGGCGCTGGACCGCCACGGCCAGCCGTTCTCGCTGGAGGCCGACGGCGTGCTGGCGGTGTGCATCCAGCACGAGATGGACCACCTGGACGGCAAGCTGTTCGTCGACTACCTGAGCCCGCTCAAGCGCGAGATGGTGCGCAAGAAGCTGCTGAAGGCGAAGCGGGCCGCCTGAGCCCATGCGCATCGTCTTCGCCGGCACGCCGGAGTTCGCCGTGCCCTGCCTGCGCGCCGCCGCGTCGAAGGGCGAGGTGGTCGCGGTCTACACCCAACCGGATCGGCCTGCAGGCCGCGGGCGTGGACTGACGCCATCGCCGGTCAAGCGGGAAGCCGTGCAGCGCGGCATCCCGGTGCTGCAGCCGGAGAACTTCCGCTCGGCCGAATCGAAAGCCACCCTGCGCGCGCTGAAGCCCGACGTGATGGTGGTGGTCGCCTACGGGCTGATCCTGCCGCAGTCGGTGCTGGACATCCCCGAACACGGTTGCTGGAACGTGCACGCCTCGCTGCTGCCGCGCTGGCGCGGCGCAGCGCCGATCCAGCGCGCGATCGAAGCCGGCGACACCCGCACCGGCGTGTGCCTGATGCAAATGGAGAAGGGCCTGGACACCGGCCCGGTGCTGCTGGCGCAGGCACTCGACATCGGCCCGCGGGAGACCGGTGGCCAGTTGCATGACCGCCTGGCCGAGCTGGGCGCGAAGGTGCTGTCCGATGCGCTGGGCCTGCTGCGCGCCACCATCCAGCTGCCGCCGCACCCGCAGCCGGCCGAAGGCGTGACCTACGCGCACAAGCTGGACAAGGCCGAGGCCAGGCTCGACTGGTCGCAGCCCGCCACCGCGCTGGCGAACAAGGTGCGCGCCTTCAACCCATGGCCGGTGGCGGAAGCGCAGCTGGCCGGAGAGCGCGTGCGCATCCATGCCGCGCTCGCCCTCGACGAAGCGCATGCCGTCGCGCCCGGCACCGTGCTGCGCGCAGGACGCGAGGGCATCGACATCGCCTGCGGCAGCGGCGTGCTGCGCCTGGAGAGCCTGCAACGCGAAGGCGGCAAGCCGATCAGCGCGCAGGACTACCGCAACGCCCGGCGCGACGTGTTCGCGTGAGCGATGGCGTCGCCACCCGCGTCGCCGCGGCACGCAAGCTCGACGAGGTGCTGCACCGCGGGCGTTCGCTGAAGGCCGCACTGGGCGCGACCCTGCCATCCCTCGCCGATCCGCGCGATCGCGCGCTGGTGGAAGCGATGGTGCTGGCCGCGCTGCGCCAGCGCGTCCGCTACAACGCCGCGCTGGACGGCTGGACGCCGCGCCCGCTGGGCCAGCGCGACGGCCTGCTGCGCGCGCTGCTGCTGGCCGGTCTCGCCCAACTGGAACTCGGCCTGCCCGCCCACGCCGCGCTGGCGGCCACGGTGGACGCCGCGCGCGCGCTGGGCCGCGCCCACCAGGCCGGCATGGTCAACGCCCTGCTGCGCCGCGCACAGCGCGATGGCCTGCCGGCCGCCGACCCCGCGCAGGCGTGGCCGGACTGGCTGGCGCGGCAGATCCACGCGGATTGGCCGGAGCAGGCCGACGCCATTTTCGCGGCCAGCGCCCAGGTCGCCCCGCTGTGGCTGCGCGTCAACCGCCGCTGGATCGGCCGCGACGACTACCGCGCCCTGCTGCGCGAGGCCGGTCTCGACGCCGCATCGGACCCTGCGCTGGCGGACGCGCTGCGGCTGAACGCGGCGCTGCCCGTGCAGCAGCTTCCCGGCTTCGACAGCGGGCTGGTGTCGGTGCAGGACGGCGCGGCGCAGGCCGTGGCCGATGCCCTGGCACCGCCCCCCGGCGCCCGCGTGCTGGACGCCTGCGCGGCACCCGGCGGCAAGGCCGCGCACCTGGCCGAACGCGACGCGTCCCTGCGGATCACCGCGCTGGACGTGGACGCACGACGCGTGCGCCGGATGCACGAGACTTTCGCGCGCCTGCGGTTGGAGGGGCTCGATGTGCGCGCCGCGGACGCCGCCGAACCCGATGCCTGGTGGGACGGCGTCCCGTTCGATGCCATCCTCATCGATGCCCCGTGCAGTGCCACCGGCATCGTGCGTCGCCAACCCGACGTGCTGCTGCACCGGCGTGAATCCGACATCGCCGCGTTGGGCGAGACGCAATCGAAACTGCTGGACGCACTGTGGCCGCTGCTGGCGCCGGGCGGCACGCTGGTCTACGCGACCTGCTCGATCCTGCGCGCGGAGAACACGGCGCAGGTCGAGGCCTTCCTGGCCCGCACGCCCGGCGCCACGCTCGCACCGCTGAACGACCGCTTCGGCCAGGACACCGGCGCGGGCCACCAGCGCCTGCCGGGCGAAGGCGGCATGGACGGCTTTTTCTGCGCGCGCCTGAAGAAGGCCTAACGCTTCGCGCCTATCATGGCGGGATGACCCTGACCCGCCGCGACCTCTGGCTGTTCTGGCTGTTCGCCCTGCTGCTGCTGGCCACCGGGCTGGGCCTGCGCGATCCGTGGCCCGCCGACGAACCCCGCTTCGCCCTGGTGGCGAAGCAGATGGTGGAAAGCGGCGACTGGCTGTTCCCGCACCGCGGCACCGAGCTGTACTCGGACAAGCCGCCGCTGTTCATGTGGATGCAGGCCGGCTTGCTGTGGCTGACCGGCGAGATGCGCATCGCCTTCCTGCTTCCTTCGCTGCTGGCCGCGCTGGGCACGCTGTGGTGCGTCGTCGACCTGGGCAGCCGCCTGTGGACGCGCCGCATCGGCGTGTACGCCGGCTGGGCCGTGCTGTTGACCCTGCAGTTCACCTGGCAGGCCAAGAAGGCGCAGATCGACCCGATGGTGGTGTTCTGGATCACCCTGTCCTGCTACGCGCTGCTGCGCCATGTGCTGCGTGGGCCGGACTGGCGCCTGTGGGTGCTGGGCTGGGCCGCGGCCGGGCTGGGCACCATCACCAAGGGCGTGGGCGTGCTCGCCCTGCTGGTGCTGGTGCCGGCCGGCATCGCTGCGTTGCGCGGCTGGCCGGGCGTGCGGGTGCACGCGCGCGACGCGCGCTTCTGGCTGGGCCCACTGGCCTTCGTCGCCGCCTGCGGCGTGTGGCTGGTGCCGATGCTGGTCGCCGCCTTGGGCAACGGGAGCGGCGATTACCGCGCCTACGTCGACGACATCCTGCTGCGCCAGACGGTCACCCGCTACGCCAACTCGTGGCACCACGGGCAGCCGTGGTGGTACTTCATCGAAGTGGCGCTGACCGCGTGGCTGCCGACGATGCTGGCGCTGCCGTGGGCGCTGCCGGCGTGGCGGCGGCGGCTGCGCCGGCGCGATGCGCGCTATGTCGTGCCGCTGGGCTGGGTGCTGCTGGTGTTCGTGTTCTTCAGCATCCCCTCCGGCAAGCGCGACATGTACATCCTGCCAGCGCTGCCGATGCTGGCGCTGGCGCTGGCGCCGCTGCTGCCCGGCCTGCTGCGCAAGCCCGCCGCGCAGCGCCTGCTGCTGGGCTTCGTCGCGCTGTTCTCGGTGGTCGCCCTGGCCGCCGGCCTGGCGATGCTGCTGGGCGAGCCCGGCTTCGAGCGCCGCTTCATGGAAGGCCGCGATGCGCACGTCGCCGGCGGACTGGCGTGGATGTTCGCCGCCGTCGGCGCCTTCGGCCTCGGCGGCTGCCTGTGGTTCGGCCGTCGCCGCGCCCACGCCGCGTTGGTGGCGATGCTGGCGGCACTGTGGGTGCTGTACTCGCTGGTCGGCGCGCCGCTGCTCAATGACGGCTCGTCCTCGCGCGGGCTGATGCGCAACGTCGGTGCGGCGATCGGCCCCGACGCCGAACTGGGCCTGGTGGGCTGGCGCGAGCAGCAGCTGCTGATGGCCGACCGCCCCGCCGCGGATTTCGGCTTCAAGCGCGAGCCGGCCCTGCAGTTCGCCGACGGCGTGCGCTGGCAGCACGCCCGCCCGGCCAGCCGCTGGCTGCTGGTCGAGCAGGGCGAAGGCCTGCCCGCCTGCATCGACCCGGCGCGCGCGCGCGACATGGACGTGGCCAACGGCCGCCGCTGGTGGCTGCTGGACGCGGAGGCCACGCGTGGCTGCCGCTGACAACAAGCCGCTCGACGGCAACGTGATGCACGCACCGCCCGGCGCACGCTCCCGGCAGTGGGCCTGACGTCGTGACGGATCCAGTCCGCGTCCTCCACTTCGTCACTGGCGGCTTCTCCGGGGGCGCGACCCAGGTAGCGCTGCAACTGGTGAATGCCGCCCACGGCAGTGGACGGATCGAACCGCTGCTGGTGCTGCGCCGGAAATGGCGGACACCGCCGGAGCGTCTGGCCGAACTGCAGGCGCAGGGCATCCCGCTGCGGCTGGTGCCGGGCTGGTCGCACCTGGCGACCGTCGCCGCATTGGTGAAGCTGTGCCGCGACTTCCGCCCGGACGTGCTGGTGGTGCACGGTTTCTCCGAACACCTGTGGGGCCGCTACGCGGGCCTGCTGGCGAAAGTGCCGCACCTCGTCCACGTAGAGCACAACACCCGCGAGCGCTACACGCCGTGGCGGCGGGCGCAGACGCGCTGGCTGGCGCGCCGCACCGACCGCATCGTCGGGTGCTCCGAAGGCGTGCGCGAGGCGCTGCTGGCGCTGGGCATGCCGCCGGAGCGCACCTTGGCGATCCCCAACGGTATCCGCCTGGACCCGTTCGCCGAGGCGGAGGCCCATCCTTTCGCCGCGCGCACGCCCGGCATCGTGATGGTCGCGCGCTTCTCGAAGCAGAAGGACCACGCCACGCTGCTGCGCGCGGTGGCGCTGCTGGCTGCACGCGGCCTGGACGTGCCGGTGCAACTGCCCGGAGGCGGCAAGGCACTGCACCGCAAGCCGCTGGAAGCGCTGGCCGCGGACCTCGGCATCGCTGACCGGGTGCAGTTTCCCGGGGTGGTGCGCGACGTGCCGCGACGGCTAATGGCGCACCAGGTCTGCGTGCTCAGCACCCATTACGAAGGCATGCCGCTGGCGCTGCTGGAAGGCATGGCCGCCGGTTGCGCGGTGGTGGGCAGTGCGGTGCCGGGCGTGCGCGAGGTCCTGCACGACGGCGAGGATGGCCTGCTGGTGCCCGAGTCCGATCCGGAGGCGCTGGCGGACGCGCTGGAGCGCCTGTTGCGCCATCCCGAGGACGCCGCGCGGATGGCAGCGAACGCACGCGCGGTAGCGCTGGCGCGGCACGGCCGCGCGCTGATGCACCAACGCTACGAGGACCTGTTCCTGCAGCTGGCGAGGCAAAGTACGCCCTGATCCGCCGTGGGCACGGCATTCGCGCCCGTGGCGTCCACCCACCGGCGCGCCGCTAGGGGAGGGCCGCCGCGCGCCGTCGCTCCCACGCCCAGGCGTGGGCGACGATCGTGTCCAGGTCGGCATGCCGCGGCTGCCAGCCCAACGCCAGGCGCGCGGCGCGGGCATCGGCCACCAGCACCGGCGGGTCACCCTCGCGGCGAGCGCCCACGACCACCGGGACCGGATGCCCGGTCACGCGGCGCACCGCCTCGATCACCTCGCGCACCGAATAGCCGCTGCCGTTGCCGAGGTTGAAGCGGGCGCTGGCGCCGCCCTCCAGCAGTTGGCGCAGCGCGAGCAGGTGGGCCTCGGCCAGGTCGTCGACGTGGATGTAATCACGGATGCAGGTGCCGTCCGGGGTCGCGTAGTCCTCGCCGTAAACGGTGATGTGCGGACGACGGCCGGAGGCGACCTGCAGGACCAGCGGAACCAGGTGGGTTTCCGGCTCGTGGCACTCGCCCAGCTCGCCTTCGGGGTCGGCCCCGGCGGCGTTGAAGTAGCGCAGGCAGACCGACCGCAGCCCGTAGGCACGATCGTAGTCCTCCAGCATCTGCTCGACGAACCACTTGCTGCGGCCATACGGATTGATGGGCGCCTTCGGGTGCGCCTCGTCGATCGGCACGTACCGCGGGTCGCCGAAGATCGCGGCGGTGGAGGAGAACAGGAAGCGCGACACGCCGTGCGCGCGCATCCCGTCCAGCAGTACCTGCGTGGCGGCGACGTTGTTGCGGTAGTACTTGGCCGGATCGACCACCGACTCGCCGACCTGGATGCAGCTGGCGAAGTGCATCACCGCGGCCGGGCGCACGTCGGCCAGCAGCCTGTCGACGAATGTGGCATCGCCGATGTCACCGACGTGCAGCGGCGCGCCCAGCACTGCCTCGCGATGGCCGGAGGACAGGTCGTCGGCCACTGCCACCGGGAATCCGGCCCGGCGCAGCCGCTTGACCATGTGCGCGCCAATGTAGCCGGCACCGCCGACGACGAGGATGGAATCGGACATTCGGATCGGGATTCCTTGCGATGCGGTGGCGGGGCGGACGGCGGCGGATCAGCGGTACAGATCGAGGTACGGATTCTCTTCCCCGCTGCCGGGGGGGCGCAGCGTGTAGCGCTTGTAGGTCCACTGGTACTGGGCGAAGTCGCGCCGGGCCACCGCCTCCACGCCGGCGTTCAGGGCGGCGACCGCCTGCGTCGGATCGGCGGCGTCGACGCCCGCAGGCGCGGTCTCCACGTGCAGGGCGAAGCGCGGCGTGCCGGCGCCCGGCAGGCGCTCGCACCAGCACAGCAGCACCCGCGCGCCGCTGCGGTGGGCCAGCCGGCCCAGCAGGGTCATGGTCAGCGCCTGCTTGCCGAAGAACGGGGCGAATTCGCCCTCGCCGGCCTTGGGCTGCTGGTCCGGCAGGATGCCGACCACGCCGCCCTTCTGCAGGCGCTTCAGCAGCGTGCGCACGCCGGCGGCTTCGGCCCGCACCTGCTCGACCTCACCGCCGGCGTTGGCGCGGACGCGGCGCAGGAACGCCTCGCCCACCGCGGATTCCGGCGGCCGGTACAGGATCGCCAGCGGCGTCTTGCGGGCCAGCCACTGGTTCAACAACTCCCAGTTGCCCATGTGCGGGGCGGCGACGATCAGGCCGGACCCGCTGCGCAACGCGTCGTCGAACAACGCTTCGCCGTGGACCTCGACGAGGTCCGCCAGGTTGCGGCTGGCCGGGCGCGTCCACAGCCGCAGCGTCTCGAAGGTCTGGCGGGCGGTGGTACGAAGGATCCCGCGGACCAGCGATTCGCGCGCGTTGACGTCCAGATCGGCGCGGATCAGCTCCAGATTGCGGCGGGTGACCCGGGCCTCGCGGGCGTCCAGCGCAACCCACAACCACGCCATCCCGTCGGCCAGCGCGCGCAGCAGCGGCCAAGGCAGGCGGGCCACGCCCCAGGCGAGGGCGTACAGCAGGGCGGCGGCAAGGTCGGTCATGGCCCCATTGTAGGAGCGCCGCGCGGCCGCAGGATCCCGCAGCCACCCGCATCGCCCGGCCGGCCTCCTACAATGGCGGCATGCTTGCCCTGATCCAGCGCGTGGCGTCTGCCTCGGTGACCGTCGACGACGCCGTCGTGGGCGCGATCGGGCCGGGCCTGCTGGCCCTGGTCGGCGTGGAACCCGGCGACGACGAGCCACAGATCCGCCGGCTGGCGCAGCGCCTGCTCGGTTATCGCGTTTTCGCCGACGATGCCGGCAAGATGAATCGATCCTTGTCGGACATCAGCGGCGGCCTGCTGCTGGTCAGCCAGTTCACGCTGGCCGCCGATACCCGCAGCGGCATGCGACCCAGCTTCACCAGTGCCGCCCCGCCCGCCGAGGCTGAACGCACGTTCGACCGACTGGTGGCAACCTGCCGCGACCTGCACCCGCCGGGGGTGGAAACCGGCCGGTTCGGCGCCCATATGGTGGTCAGCCTGGTCAACGACGGCCCGGTGACCTTCCTGCTCCGGCCCTGACCGCCCGCGGCCCCGGCCAGCGGGCATCCCCGCCGGGCGGTATAATGCTTGGTTCTCTTTCTGCGTCGTCCGCAGATCCCCACGACACACGGTAGCACCCCATGGCCAACGAACGGCAGATCGCCCCGCAGTCCGACATCAAGCTCCTGATCTCCAAGGGCCTGGAGCAGGGCTACCTGACCTACGCCGAGGTCAACGACCACCTGCCCGACGACATGGTCGATCCGGAGCAGCTGGAAGACATCATCGGCATGATCAACGGCATGGGCATCGAGGTGCATGAAGTTGCACCCGATGTCGAGACCCTGCTGCTGGCCGGCCAGCAGGCCGGTGGCCGCGAGGTGGACGAAACCGCCGCCGAGGAAGCCGCCGCCGCACTGACCTCGGTCGACACCGAGGGCGGCCGCACCACCGACCCGGTGCGCATGTACATGCGCGAGATGGGCACGGTGGACCTGCTGACCCGCGAGGGCGAAATCGCCATCGCCAAGCGCATCGAGGAAGGCCTGGCGCAGATGAACGCCGCGCTG
>DASWXO010000052.1:0-10496 GCA_036405455.1 Thermomonas sp.
CATCCGCCACCACCAGCTTGCGGTGGTTGCGCAGGTTGCCGCGTCCGAACCGGGGGCGCAGGTGCAGTCGCAGCGGCGCGAACCAGCGCACGTCCGCGCCGGCCGCGCGCAGCAGGCGCAGCGTCCGGCCACGGCCCGCGAAGGCGCCGACCCCATCCAGCAGCACGCGCACCGCAACGCCGCGCTCCCGCGCACGCGCCAGCGCGTCGGCGACGCGGCGACCCACCGGGTCGTCGCGCAGCAGGAAAATCTCGATATCGATGCGCCGTCGCGCGCCGTCCAGCACGGCCAGCAATGCGTCGAGGGCGTCCGCGCCGTCGGTTGCGAGGCGGATCGCGCGGCAGCGCCGCGCGGGCGGCAGGCCCAGCCCCCGCGTCAGGGCGTGGACCCAGGCGGCCTCGTGGGTGGCCGGGGCCGGCGTCGTGGCGACGGTGCCGGCATGGGCCAGCTTGCGCGTGCCCAGCAGCAGGTAGGCGGGCAGCGCCAGGTAGGGAAACGCCACCAGCGCGATCACCCAGGCCAGTGCCGCGGCGGGCGCGCGCCGTTGCCGGCCGCCGTGGGTCAGGGCGACGTACAGCAGCAGGCCGGTCGCCACCGCGGCCAGGTGGAGCAGGCTGAGCACATGCGCGAGACCCGGGTGGAAGGGCGACGGCATGCCGGTCTTCGGCTTACCAGCGGAACAGCTTGTAGTAGGTCAGCGGTCCGCCCTGGCTGTCCTTCTCGTCGATGCGGCCGTCGCCGTTGCGGTCGTAGATGTAATAGGTCGCGCCGCGGAACGGCACCACCTTCACCATCTGCAGCCGGTCGCCGACGCGGTACTCGGTGACGACGTCACCATTGGCCTCGGTGCGGGTGGCGGGCACCGCGTTCTCGGGCAGCATCGCTTCCGGGGCGGCGGTGGCGCAGGCGGCCAGCGCCAGGGTCAGGGCGAAGGGAAGTGCGATGCGCATGGCGATGGCCTCGTGACGGGTGTGTCCAGTATGCGCGATGCGCGGCGGGGCGGCTCAGCCCGCCGCGGGTGCCTCCAGCGCCAGGAAGCCGCCGGACTGGCGCTGCCACAGCTGGGCATACAGTCCGCCGCGGGCCAGCAGTTCCTCGTGCGTGCCCTGCTCGACGATGCGACCGGCGTCCATCACCACCAGCCGGTCCATCGCGGCGATGGTGGACAGGCGGTGGGCGATCGCGATCACCGTCTTGCCGCGCATCAGCCGGTACAGGTTCTCCTGGATCACCGCCTCCACTTCCGAATCCAGCGCCGAGGTCGCTTCGTCCAGCACCAGGATCGGTGCGTTCTTCAGCAGTACGCGGGCGATGGCGATGCGCTGGCGTTGGCCGCCGGACAGCTTCACGCCGCGCTCGCCCACCTGCGCGTCGAAGCCGCGCCGGCCGTGCGAATCCACCAGTTCGGCGATGAAGCCGTCCGCGTTGGCCTGTCGCGCGGCGTCCAGCAGCTCCGCCTCGCCGGCGTCGGGGCGGCCGTAGAGGATGTTCTCGCGCACCGAGCGGTGCAGCAGCGACGTGTCCTGGGTGACCACGCCGATCTGCGCACGCAGCGAATCCTGCTGCACGCTGGCCACGTCGATGCCGTCGATGGTGATGCGGCCTGCCTCCACGTCGTGGAAGCGCAGCAGCAGGTTGACCAGCGTGGACTTGCCCGCGCCGGAACGCCCCACCACGCCGATCTTCTCGCCCGCGCGGATGTGCAGGCCGAGGTGCTCGATCACGCCGCCGCCCTTGCCGTAGTGGAAGGCCACGTCCTCGAAGCGGATCTCGCCGCGTACCGGAGGCAGCGCGGGTGCGCCCGGCGCATCGTCCACGGTGGGCGGCAGCGAGATCGAGCTGATGCCGTCGTGCACGGTGCCGATGTTCTCGAACAGCGCCGACAGCTCCCACATGATCCAATGCGACATGCCCAGCATGCGCAGCGCCAGCGCCGCGGCCACGGCCACCGCGCCGGTGCTGGCCGCGCCCTGCAGCCACAGCCAGATGCCCAGGGCCGCCACCGACGCCAGCAGTGCCATGTTCAGCGCGTACAGCAGGCTGTAGACGCTGGTGGCCAGGCGCATCTGCCGGTAGACGGTGCCGAGGAAGCCGTCCATCGCTTCGCGCGCATACGCCTGCTCGCGCCGCGAATGCGAGAACAACTTGACCGTCGCGATGTTGGTGTAGCTGTCCACGATGCGGCCGGTCATGGTGCTGCGCGCATCGGCCTGCTCCTGCGAGACCCTGCCCATCCGCGGCACGAACCAGCGCATCAGCAGGCCGTAGCAGGCAAGCCAGCCCGCGAACGGCAGCATCAGGCGCCAGTCGGCGCTGGCCGCCACCAGCAGGGTGCCGCCGAAGTACACCAGCACGTAATTGCCGATGTCGAACAGCTTCACCACGGTTTCGCGCACCGCCAGCGAGGTCTGCATCAGCTTGGTGGCGATGCGGCCGGCGAACTCGTCCTGGAAGTACCCCATCGACTGCCGCAGCAGGTAGCGGTGCACGTTCCAGCGGATGCGCATCGGGAAGTTGCCCAGCAGCGTCTGGTGCTGCACCGCCGAGTTCAGCCACGTCAGCAGCGGCAGGCCCAGCAACACCAGCGCGGCCATCCACGCCAGGCGCGGGCCCTCGGCGGTGAGGAAGCCGCCCACGCCCAGCGCGGTCATGCGGTCGACCAGGTTGCCCACGTAGGCGTACAGCGCCACTTCGGCCAGCGCGATGGCGGCGGTGGTGGCCGCCATCAGCAGCAGCCACGGTTCCGCGCCGCGGGTGAAGTGGCGGCAGAACGCGTACAGCCCGGTGGGTGGTTGCGCGGGCGGTGCGTCAGGGAAGGGATCGAGGCGGGATTCGAACCAGCGCAGCATCGGGGTGTTCCGTGTGGCAAGCCGGCATTGTGCCAGCGTGGCCCGGCCCCGCCGCGGGGACTAGAATCCCCGGATGACACGCCTGGTCCTGATCGACGGTTCCTCCTACCTCTACCGCGCCTTCCACGCGCTGCCGCCGCTGACCAACGCGGCCGGCGAGCCGACCGGCGCGCTGTTCGGCGTGGTCAACATGCTGCGCGGCCACCTCAAGGAGAAGCCCGAACACATCGCCTTCGTGGTGGATGCGCCCGGCAAGACCTTCCGGGACGACCTCTACCCCGCCTACAAGGCCCAGCGGCCGCCGATGCCGGACGAGTTGCGCGCGCAGGTCGAACCGATGATGGCGATCGTCGCCGCCCTCGGCATCCCGATCCTGCGCGAGCCCGGCGTGGAGGCCGACGACGTGATCGGCACGCTGGCCCTGCGCGCCGCCCACGAGGGCCTGGCGGTCACCATCTCCACCGGCGACAAGGACTTCGCCCAGCTGGTGCGGCCGGCGGCTGCCGGACAAGGCTCGGTCGCGCTGGTCAACACCATGAGCGGCAGCCGGATGGACTCGGATGCGGCGGTGATCGAGAAGTTCGGCGTGCGCGCCGACCAGATCGTGGACCTGCTGGCGTTGATGGGCGATACCGTCGACAACGTGCCCGGCGTCGATAAGTGCGGGCCGAAGACCGCCGCCAAGTGGCTGGCGGAATACGGCTCGCTGGACGGCGTGATGGCGCATGCCGGTGCCATCAAGGGCAAGATCGGCGACAACCTGCGCGCCGCGCTGGAGCGCCTGCCGCTCAACCGCGCGCTGGTGACCATCAAGACCGACGTGGCGCTGCCGCTGGCGCCGGCGGACCTCGCCCTGCGCGAGCGCGACGTGGACGCGCTGCGCACGCTGTACGGCCGCTACGGCTTCAGCCAGGCGTTGAAGGAGCTCGACGGCGGCGCGACCCCGACGGCGGTGGCCGACAAGGAGCCGGGCATCGCCCGCGGCGGCGGCTTCGTCGCGGCGGCCTCGTCGGCCGCGGCCGAGGACCTCGATCCCGCGCTGTCGGCGCCGGGTGACTACCAGACCGTGCACACCGCGGCGCAGTTGTCGGATTGGATCGCCCGACTGCAGGCGGCGGACGAGTTCGCCTTCGACAGCGAAACCGACAGCCTGGACCCGATGCGCGCCACGCTGGTGGGCCTGAGCTTCAGCGTCGAGCCTGGCCAGGCCTGTTACATTCCGCTGGGCCACGATTACCCGGGCGCGCCGGCGCAGTTGGATCGCGCGGCCGTGCTCGACGCGCTGCGCCCGCTGCTGGAGGACCCGTCCAGGAAGAAGCTGGGCCAGCACGGCAAGTACGACCTGCACGTGCTGCGCCGCCACGGCGTGGCCGTGCGCGGCTATGCCGACGACACGATGCTGGAGAGCTTCGTCCTCAATGCCGGCATCGCCCGCCACGACATGGACTCGCTGGCCAAGCGCCACCTCGGCTACGACACCGTCAAGTACGAGGACGTGGCGGGCAAGGGGGCCAAGCAGATCCCGTTCTCGCAGGTGGCCATCGACGACGCCACCCGCTACGCCGCCGAGGATGCCGACATCACCCTGCGCCTGCACCGCGTGCTGCGCGCGAAGTTGGCTGCCGAGCCGACCCTCGATGCGGTGTACCGCGACATCGAGATGCCGCTGGTGCCGGTGCTGGCACGGGTGGAGGCCAACGGCGTGCTGGTGGATGCCGACGAGCTGCGCCGGCAGTCGGCGGACCTGGGGCGGCGCATGCTCGCCGCGCAGCAGAAGGCCACCGAGCTGGCCGGCCGCAGCTTCAACCTGGATTCGCCCAAGCAGCTGGGTGCGTTGCTGTTCGATGAACTGAAGCTGCCGGCGCTGGTGAAGACGCCCAGCGGCGCGCCCTCGACCAACGAGGAGGCGCTGGAGGCGATCGCCGACCAGCACGAGCTGCCGCGGGTCATCCTGGAATACCGCGGGCTGGCGAAGCTGCGCAGCACCTACACCGACAAGTTGCCGGAGATGGTCAATCCCGACACCGGCCGTGTGCACACCAGCTACCACCAGGCCGGCGCGGCGACCGGGCGGTTGTCGTCCTCGGATCCGAACCTGCAGAACATCCCGATCCGCAGCGAGGAGGGCCGGCGCATCCGCACCGCGTTCGTGGCGCCGCCCGGCCGCAAGCTGGTGGCCTGCGACTACTCGCAGATCGAGCTGCGGATCATGGCCCACCTGTCGGAGGACCCGGCGCTGCTGCGTGCCTTCGCGGAAGGCGCCGACATCCACCGCGCCACTGCCGCCGAGGTGTTCGGCAAGGCCATCGGCGACGTCACGACGAACGAGCGCCGCGCGGCCAAGGCGATCAACTTCGGCCTGATCTACGGCATGGGCGCGTTCGGCCTGGCCAAGCAGCTGGGCATCGGCCGCGGCGAGGCGCAGGACTACATCGCGCTCTACTTCAACCGCTATCCGGGCGTGCGCGACTACATGGAGCGCACCCGCCAGCAGGCGCGCGATCTCGGCTACGTGGAAACCGTGTTCGGCCGCCGGCTGGCGTTGGACTACATCCACTCCCGCAACGCCGCCCAGCGCGCCGGCGCCGAACGCGCCGCGATCAATGCACCGATGCAGGGCACCGCCGCCGACATCATCAAGCGCGCGATGGTGCGCGTGGACGCCTGGCTGGAAAACCACCGCGAGCGTGCGCTGATGATCCTGCAGGTGCACGACGAGCTGGTGTTCGAGACCGACGCCGATTTCGTGCCGACCCTGTTGGAACGAGTGCCGGCGTTGATGGCGGGCGCGGCCGACCTGCGGGTGCCGCTGGTGGTGGATTGCGGCGTCGGGGACAACTGGGACGAGGCCCACTGAGGCCTTCACCGAGGCCTTGAAAGCGTGACGTGGCGCGGGGTTCGAGGTGATTTAGAAAAATGCAATGAATCATTCCTGAACCGAACGGTTTTTTAACCCAGATCTTCACGAACCATCCATGTGTGGAGTGGTCATATAGCTCGCAACAGGTGCAACGCCTGTTGCCGATCACAACCCCTCCCCTGGTGTGATCACCGGAAGGCACCGGTCCTCCCCAACCGGCCTTCCCCGGCCCCGCAGTCCCCCCCTGGCTGCGGGGCTTTTTTATGCCCGCGATACGCCGTGTGGCCGTTTTCGCCCGGCGAGCCGCCGCCACCCGGGCATTCCCCCCGGGCGCGTTACCGGGCAGGCTAGGCAGCGCGACCGCCTCCGGGAGATCCCATGAACGAGCTGTTCCAGCTGTCCGCGCCCTGGTGGGTCTTCGTCCTGCGCGCCACTGCCATCTACGTGATGGTCATGGTGTTGGTGCGCGTGTCCGGCAAGCGCGCGGTGGGGCAGTTCACGCCATTCGACCTGGTCTTGCTGATCCTGATCGGCAACGCGGTGCAGAACGGCATCAACGGCGGCGACAACTCGCTGACCGGCGCGGCGCTGATGGCCACCACCCTGATCGCCCTCAACTACGGCGTGGCCCTGGCGACGGCGCGCAGCCGCCATGCCGAGAAGCTGGTCGAAGGCGAGCCGGTGGTGCTGGCCCGCGATGGCCGGGTGTTCGCCCACGTGCTGCGGCGCGAACTGGTCAGCGATGGCGATTTCGCCGAGGCCCTGCGCATGAACAACGTGGAGGATGTCGCCGACGTGCGCTTGGCGCTGCTGGAAACCAACGGCCATATCACCGTGATCGCGCGGCGCGACGATTGAGCGGGTGGTTCATTCGCGGTTGTGCCTGCACCGCCGGCGTGCACGCCCGCTTCACGCCGCTCCCCGGTAAATGGCCCCACCCCCCCGACAGCAGCAGGAGGCTCCATGAAGCGTTTGATCGCCCTGATGGTCCTGGCCATGTTCGCCGGCTCGTTCCTGACCGCGTGCAACACGGTCGCCGGTGCCGGCAAGGACGTGCAGAAGGCCGGCGAGAAGGTCGAGCAGAAGGCCGAGGACTGCAAGGACATGAAGTGCTGATGCGTGCTGCCCGCCGCCCCGGTCGCCCGCAGGGAAGCGGGGTCCGGGACGGCGGGCGGCGTCTTGCTGCCGTTCCCGCCGCCCGGTAATGTGCCGCCGGACCGCGAGGAGATTCCCCCCATGAAGCAGACGACGAAGTTCACCCTGATCGCCCTGGCCTGCCTGGTCTTCCTGGCGGGCTGCAACACCATCGCCGGCGCCGGCAAGGACATCCAGAAGGCCGGCGAGAAGATCGAAGGCGCGGTGAAGTGATGCCATCGGCCCGCCGGCCTGTCCGGCGGGCCGATGTTTTCAGCGCCGCGGCGGATCCGGCACGAAACCGCCCGGGAACGCCTGCGGATGCCGCGGGCCGTCCCAGCGGCGCGCACGCGGCAACACGCCGAGCGCCACCAGCGAGTCCCACCGGTCGTAGCGCAGCACCGTGACCTGGTCCGGTTGCCGGCTGGCCCGTTCGAAGCGGGTCTGGCCGACCGGCGCCCACTCCGATGCCCCGTGCCCGGTCCCCAGAGGGGCTGCGGCCATTGCACGATCGGCCCGGCGCGCTTCGGCCGCAGGCGCCACGCCTTGCGCGGCCCGCGCCACCGGCGGGGGCGGAGGCGGTGGGAGTAGCGGGCGCTCCCGCTCCCGGAACACCGCGATGCCGACCACGCCCACGTCGTCCGGCCGGCCGGTGCGCGCCGCGTAGCTGTCCGGCAGGTCGGTGAACACGAACTGCGCGATGCGGTCCAGCGATTTGCGCCAGCCGCCGATTTCCGCCGACTCCCATGGCCCCAGCACGTAGCCGGCCTGCCCGGGCGCGGCCGTTTCGCCGCTCACCGCGTTGACGCCGTCCACCGACAGCACCGCCAGCACACGGGCGCCAGTGGTGTTGGTCAGCCGCACCGCGTAGCGATGGCCGGGCGTGCCGGCCACCCAGCCGGTGCCGCGATGGCGGTACTCGGTCAGCACCTGGCCCTGGTCGCGGTCGACCAGCTCCAGCCGGACCAGGTCCTGCGCCGTGGTCGGCAGCGCGCAGCACAGCAGGGCAAGGGCCGCGAGGGCCGGGGACGATGAACGACGCATGGCGGGCTCCGGGAGCGCAGGCGGGATGCTGCCTGCCTGCCAACGCCCGCCGGCGGGGAACGGGGTCGAGCCCGCAGTTAGAATGCAAGGCCCACGCCACGCGCCCCACGCCGCCCCGCATGAGCAAGACCCGCATCCTGACCGGCATCACCACGTCCGGCACCCCGCACCTCGGCAACTACGTGGGCGCGATCCGCCCGGCGCTGGCCAGCGCCAGGGCCGCCGACGTCGAGAGCTTCTATTTCCTCGCCGACCTGCACAGCCTGATCAAGGCGCAGGATCCGGCGAAGACGCAGCGCTCGACGCTGGAGATCGCGGCCAGCTGGCTGGCCTGCGGGCTGGATCCGGACAAGGTCTGGTTCTACCGGCAGAGCGACATCCCCGAGATCACCGAGCTGACGTGGCTGCTCACCTGCGTCGCCGGCAAGGGCATCCTCAACCGCGCGCATGCCTACAAGGCGGCGGTGGACAAGAACCGCGCCGAGGGCGAGGACGACGACGCCGGCATCACTGCCGGGCTGTTCATGTATCCGGTGTTGATGGCGGCCGACATCATGATCTTCAACGCGCACAAGGTGCCGGTGGGGCGCGACCAGATCCAGCACATCGAGATGGCGCGCGATTTCGGCCAGCGCTTCAACCACGTGTACGGCCAGGACTACTTCGTCCTGCCCGAGGCGGTGATCGACGAGCAGGTGGCCACCTTGCCGGGCCTGGACGGCCGCAAGATGAGCAAGAGCTACGACAACACCATCCCGCTGTTCGCGCCGCGCGACGCGTTGAAGAAGCTGATCGCCGGCATCCTCACCGACTCGCGCGCGCCCGGCGAGCCGAAGGACACCGAAGGCTCGGCGGTGTTCCAGCTGTACCAGGCGTTCGCATCCCGGGAGGAGACCCGCGCCTTCGCGCAGGCCTATGCCGACGGCATCGGCTGGGGCGACGCCAAGCAGGCCCTGTTCGAGCGCATCGATGCCGAGGTGGCGCCGCTGCGCGAGCGCTACGAGGCGCTGATGGCCAAGCCGGCCGAGATCGAAGCCATCCTGCGGGACGGTGCCGCCCGCCTGCGTGCCACCCGCGCCACCCCGATGCTGGCGCGCCTGCGCGAGGCGGTGGGCCTGCGCGACCTGTCGCGGGTCGTCGTGGATGCCCCGAAGGCGGCCAGGAAGGAGGCCGACGTGCTGCCGGTCTTCAAGCAGTACCGCGAGGCCGACGGCAAGTTCTACTTCAAGCTGGTGCAGGGCGAGCGCGTGCTGCTGCAAAGCGTGGGCTTCGCGTCGCCGCGCGATGCCGGCCAGCGCGTGGCCGCGATCAAGCAGGGCGAAGTGGGTGACGCCGCCAGCGACTTCCGGTTGGGCGATGGCGTGACCGAGGACGAGGTGAACGCGGCGCTGGCCGCCTTCGTGGCGGCGGCCCTCGACGGCGAGGGCGGCAAGGCGTGAACGACATCGCGACCCTGCCGGCGCTGGCGCTGGTGCTGTTCGCGCCGTGGTTCCTGATCCTGTCGGCGTTGTACTGGCTGTATCCGCGCACGCCGCGCCATGCCGCGCGACGCCGCTTCGACGCCGTGGCGCTGCTGCTGGCGTTCGCCGGCTGCCTGGCCAGCCTGTACTGGAGCTACGGCATCGCTGACCGCGGCCACGGCCACCTGTGGCCGCAGGTGCTCGCCACGTCGGTGGGCTACGGCGTCTTCCTGCTGGTGCTGGCGGTGGCGTTTTTCTGGCGCCGGCGCTGGCTGGCGCGCGCCTGAGGTCGACCATCGCTCCCCTGAGGGGGGTGCGTCCCAGACGACAACGGCGGGCCGAAGCCCGCCGTTGTCGTCGTCCCGGTGCCTGCCGCGGGATTACTGCGGCAGCGCCAGGTCGTCCAGCAGCGCCTTGAGGAAGCGCGCGGCTTCGCCACCGGTGCAGGCGCGGTGGTCGAAGGTCAGCGAGATCGGCAGGCGGCGGTGCACCTCGATGCCGCCGATCACCGCCACCACGTCGTGGCACAGCTTGCCGGCGCCGACGATGGCGACGCACGGCGGCACCACCACCGGCGTCGCGTAGCGGCCGGCGAACATGCCGAAGTTGGACAGCGAGATGGTGTAGCCCGACAGCTCGCTGGCCGGGATGGTGCGGCTTTCCACCTGCGAACGCAGGCGGTTGATGCCCTCCCGGATGCCGCGCGCGTCCAGCATGTCGGCGTTGCGCAGGGCCGGCACGAACAGGCCGTCGTCGGTGTCCACCGCGATGCCGATGTCCACCTGCGGATGCAGCGTGCGGCTGAGGCTGTCGCCGTCGAACCAGGCGTTCAGCGCCGGCACCGTCTTGCAGGCGGCGACAATGGCGCGGATCAGGCGCGCGGTGATGTCCTGCTTGCCGATCCAGGCGTGCAGGTCGGCGTCGTCCAACAGCGTGGTGGGCACCACCTTGGTGTGGGCGTCGGCCATGACGCGCGCCATGTTGCGGCGCACGCCCTTGAGCTGCTCGGGCTGGCCGGAGGCGGCCACGCCCGGCGGCTGGGTGCGCATCGGCTTGCCGGACTGCGACAGCGTGCTGCGCTGCGCCGGCGCGGCGGCCACCGGTGCCGGTGCGGCCGCGCGTGCGGCGACAGTGGGCGTGGCGCCCGGC
>DASWXO010000053.1:0-5039 GCA_036405455.1 Thermomonas sp.
CGCCAACGCGCAGCGCAAGGTCGAGGCCCACAACTTCGACATCCGCAAGAACCTGCTGGACTTCGACGACGTCAACAACGACCAGCGCAAGGTGATCTACGGCCAGCGCAACGAGCTGCTGGAAGCGGAGAGCGTCAAGGAGAACATCGACGGCATCCGCTACGACGTGGTGGCCGAGATCGTCGAGCGCTTCGTCCCGCCGGATTCGATCGACGAGCAGTGGGACCTGCCGGGCCTCGAGGCCACGCTGGCCTCGGAGATGGGCCTGCAGATGGACCTGGTGCGCCTGCACAAGGAAGAATCCGAGCTGGATGCCTCGCAGATCCAGGCCCGCGTCCACGAGGCGGTGGACGCGCTGTTCGCCGACAAGGAGCAGCAGGTCGGCGCCGAGACCATGCGCATGCTGGAGAAGCACGTGATGTTGAACGTGCTGGACCAGAACTGGAAGGAGCACCTGGCCCGCATGGACTACCTGCGCCAGGGCATCCACCTGCGCGGCTATGCCCAGAAGCAGCCCAAGCAGGAATACAAGAAGGAAGCCTTCGAGCTGTTCTCCGAGCTGCTGGAGAAGGTGAAGCAGGAAGTGGTGTCGCTGCTGGCCCGCATTCGCATCCGCAGCGAGGACGAGGTGGCCGCGGCCGAGGCGCAGGAGCGCGCGCGCGCCGAGGCGATGGCGCGGCAGATGCAGTTCCAGCACCCGGGCACCGGCGGCCTGGGCGCCGACGAGGAGGCTGCGCAGGTGCAGGCCGCGCAGGCCCAGCAGCAGGCGTTCGCCAACATCGGCCGCAACGATCCGTGCCCTTGCGGCAGCGGCAAGAAGTTCAAGCACTGCCACGGGCAGCTGGCGTAAGCCCACCCGGCGCCGGCCCACCGGGCCGGCGTTGTTTCGTGTGGTTCGAAGTCCCTGCAGGAGGCGCGTGCACGACCTGCGCGCGGCACGGCCCGGTCAAACGAAGCCCGCGCCGGGCCGCAGATCGGCGCGCGCCTTCCCGCTTGCGGGCGCTTGAGGTGGCCGGATGCACTTACGATGGTCCTGCATGCAATCGCTGTCGTTGATCCCATGAAAGAGATCCACGTCGTCGCCGGCGTGCTGCGCGATGCGCGCGGCCGCATCCTGTTGGCGCGCCGCACCGAGGGGCGTGAACTGGCCGGCCTGTGGGAATTCCCCGGCGGCAAGGTCGAGCCGGGCGAAACGCCCGAAGATGCCCTGGTCCGCGAGCTCCGCGAGGAACTGGGGGTCGATGCCACGGTGGGCGCGCCGGTCGCCTGCGTCCCGCTGGAGACGCCCGGCAGGCGCCTGGTGCTGGACGTCCGCGACGTCGCGTTCACCGGCCAGCCGCGCGGCCTGGAAGGGCAGGCGCTGGCCTGGGTGCCGCTGCGCAAGCTGGCCGACTACCCCATGCCGCCGGCGGACCTGCCGGTGGTCGAGGCGTTGCTGCGCCGCGGTTGACGGCGCCGCCTGCTGTCGGCGGCCAGGGCGTGCGGCCTGTCGTTCGTGCCTGGACAACCCCCAAGCTTGCCCGAGCCGGTGCCTACGGGGCGCCGTTGGCCAGTGACCGGTACAGCCGATCCAGCGCGGCCACCTGCGGATCCAGCGCCGTCAGCGTGCCGGCGTTGACCAGCACGTCGTCCGCGATGGCCAGCCGCTGCGCGCGACTGGCTTGCGCGTCGATCATCGCCCGCGCCAGCGCGTCGTCGATGCCGTCGCGGCGCAGCAGCCGCGTCCGCTGCACGTCCACGGGGATATCGACCACCAGGATGCGCGACAGCCACGGATAGGCGGTGCGGCCACCGCCCTCGGCCAGGAGCGGGATCGACGCCACGGCGTAGTCGCCCTGCGCGGCGCGGCAGGCTGCGGCCATGGCGGCGCGGACGCGCGGGTGGACGATGGCTTCCAGCCGCTGGCGTGCGCCCGGGTCGGCGAACACGCGCCGACGCATCGCCGCCCGGTCCAGTTGGCCATCGGCGCCCAGCACGTCGTGCCCGAAGGCGGCCACCACCTCGGCCAGCCCATCGCTGCCCGCCGCCAGCGCCTCGCGCGCGGCGGCATCGGCATCGGCCACGGCCACGCCCAGCCGGCGGAAGCAGGCTTCGACCGTACTTTTGCCGGAGGCCACGCCGCCGGTCAGGCCGATGATGTAATCGCTCATCGGCGCATTATGTGGGGATTGCAGCCAATGACGTTCGGTCGCCGCGACCGGTGACGGGAGAACCGTCATTCCCGCGCGGGCGGGAATCGCGCTTCAGCAGCGCGGGGTCGCCAACCATCAGAAAGAGCGATCCCCGCCTGCGCGGGGATGACGGCCGATGGGCCGAGGACCGCCTACGCCAGCCCGGACAGGCGCAGGTAGGCGTGGACCAGGTCCTGGCCCCACATGAAGCTGATCCAGCCAGCGATGGCGAGGTAGGGGCCGAACGGAATCGGGGTCGCCTTGTCCCGACCCTTCGCGGCCAGCCAGATCGAGCCGACGATGGCGCCGACCAGCGAGGACAGCAGGATGGTCGGCAGGATGCCCGCCAGGCCCATCCACGCCCCCAGCGCCGCCAGCAGCTTGAAGTCGCCATGGCCCATGCCTTCCTTGCCGGTCAGCTGCTTGAACACCCAGTACACCGACCACAGGCTCAGGTAGCCCGCCATCGCGCCCAGGATCGCGGCTTTCTGGCCGACGTAGAGGTTTTCCACGGCCGCCGTCATGCCCAGCCACAGCAGCGGCAAGGTCAGCTGGTCCGGCAGCAGGCGGGTGCGCAGGTCGATGCCGGACAGGGCGATCAGGTACGACGTCAGCAGCATCGCGCCGAAGGCCTGCCAGCCGAAGCCGAAGCGCAGCGCGCAGGCCAGGAACAGCAGGCCCGTCAGCAGCTCCACCAGCGGATACTGGGCGGAGATCGTCGCCTTGCAGCCGCGGCATTTGCCGCCCTGCAGCATCCAGCTCAGCACCGGGATGTTCTCGTACCAGGACAGCGGCTTCTTGCACTTCGGGCAGTGCGAGCCTTCCACCACGATGCCCGGGGGCGGCGGATCGTACAGGTCGGGTTCTTCCAGGATCTCGCGGGCGTCGCGCCTCCACTGCCACTCCATGCGGGGGGGCAGGCGCAGGATCACCACGTTCAGGAAACTGCCAACCAGCAGGCCGAGGCCGGCCGCGGCGGGGTAGCCGAGGCCGGGGTGTGCGTCGAGGAATGCCATCGGGTGCGCGGGTCCTGCCTTACATCACCGTCATGGCGATCTTGAAGATCGGCAGGTACATCGCGACCACAATCGAGCCCACCATGCCGCCGATGATCACCATCACCATCGGCTCGATCAGACTGCTGATCGCGTCCACCGTGTTGCTGACTTCTTCCTCGTAGAACTCGGCCACCTTCATCAGCATGGTGTCCAGGGCGCCGGCCTCTTCGCCGATCGCGGTCATCTGCACCACCATGTGCGGGAACAGTCCCAGTTGCTTCATCGCGACGTTGACAGGATAGCCTACCGCCACGTCGTCCTTCATCTTCAGCACCGCCTGTTCGTAGACCATGCTGCCGGTGGCGCCTGCCACGCTGTCCAGTGCCTCCACCAGCGGCACGCCCGCACGGAACGTGACCGCCAGCGTGCGGGAGAAGCGCGCGATGGCGGATTGATGGAGCACGTTCCCGATCACCGGGATCTTGAGCATCATCAGGTCCACCGTGCGCTGCAGCTTCGTCGAGCGCTTGTAGGAGTAGAGGAAGAAACCAACCCCCGCGCCGATGACGATGCCGATCAGCCAGAACCACTTCACCACGATGTCGGAAATCCCGAAGACAAGGCTGGTGAAGGCGGGAAGGTCGGCGCCGAAGTCGGCGAAGGTCTCCTTGAAGATCGGGACCACGTAGACCATCAGCACGGCGCTCACCAGGATCGCCACCGCGATCACCGCCGCCGGATAGAACAGGGCCTTCTTGATCTTGCCCTTGATGGTTTCGATGTTTTCCTTGTAGTCGGCGATGGTCTCCAGCACCGTTTCCAGCACGCCCGAGGCTTCGCCGGCGCGCACCAGGTTGCGGTACAGCTCGTCGAACTGCACCGGGAACTGGCTCATCGCCTCGTAGATGGAAGCGCCGCCCTCGATGTCGTTGCGCAGGCTGTTGACCATCTTCTTCATGGTCGGGTTCTTGTTGCCGCCGCCGATGATCTCCAGTGCCTGCACGATCGGGACGCCCGACTTCATCATCGTGGCGATCTGGCGGCTGAACACGGCGATGTCGCGGGCCGAGATTTTCTTGGCGGCGCCGCCGAACAGGGGCTTCGGCTTGGGCTTCACCATCGTCGGATTGATGCCCTGCTTGCGCAGTTCGGCGCGCAGCAGGTTGGCGGTGCGGGCCAGCTGTTCGCCCTTCATCACCTTGCCGCGCTGGTCGCGGCCCTGCCAGACGAACTCCTCCAGCGGATTCAACCGGCGGGTCTCGGCCTTCTCGCGGGCCTTGGTGATGGCAGCTCTGCGTGCGGACATGGCGCTCCCCTTCAGTCCTTGGTGACGCGGTTGATCTCGACCAGGCTGGTGACCCCCTGTTTCACCTTGTCCAGCGCGGAGCGCCGCAAGTCGCGGACGCCGCTGCGCAGGGCTGCCTCGGTCAACTGCTGGACATTACCACCAGCCAGCACGATCTGCTGGATTTCCTCGGTCATCGGCATGACCTGGTAGATGCCGGCGCGGCCCTTGTAGCCGCCCGTGCACTCCTCGCACCCCACCGCCTCGTAGACGGTGATGCCGCCGTGGATCTCGTCGGCGGTGAAGCCTTCCGCCAGCAGGGCATGCTCGGGCAGGTGCACGGCGCGCTTGCAGTCGTGCAGGCGGCGGACCAGACGCTGGGCGATGACCAGGTTGACCGAGCTGGTGATGTTGTAGGGCGCGATGCCCATGTTCATCAGGCGGGCGATGGTCTGCGGCGCGTCGTTGGTGTGCAGGGTGGACAGCACCATGTGGCCGGTCTGCGCCGCCTTCACCGCGATCTCCGCGGTTTCCAGGTCGCGGATTTCGCCCACCATGATCACGTCCGGGTCCTGGCGCAGGAAG
>DASWXO010000054.1:0-10564 GCA_036405455.1 Thermomonas sp.
CAACGGCGAGTTCGGCGACATGATCGAGTTCGGCATCCTGGACCCGACCAAGGTCACCCGCACCGCGCTGCAGAACGCGGCCTCCATCGCCGGCCTGATGATCACCACCGAAGCCATGGTGGCCGAGCTGCCGAAGAAGGAAGAGCCGGCGATGCCGGGCGGCGGCATGGGCGGCATGGGCGGCATGGATTTCTGATCCGCGCCACCGCGACAACGCAACACCGGAAGGCCCGCTTCGGCGGGCCTTTCGTTTTTCCGGCCGGACGCGGATCATCGGCGGATCGTCCCGGATCCGGTGGGTGCACGTGCGCGACACGCAACAGGATGTCCTGATCATCGGCGGCGGCCACAACGGCCTGGTCTGCGCCGCCTACCTCGCGGGTGCCGGCCTGAAGGTGCGGGTGCTGGAGCGTCGCCACCTGGTCGGTGGCGCGGCGGTGACCGAGGAGTTCCATCCAGGTTTCCGCAATTCCGTGGCCAGCTACACGGTCAGCCTGCTCAACCCGGCGGTGATCCGCGACCTGCGCCTGCACGAGCACGGCCTGCGCGTGGTCGAGCGGCCTTACGCGAATTTCCTGCCGCTGCCGGACGGGCGCAGCTTCCGCCTCGGCGGCGAACACACGCACGCGGAAGTGGCGAAATGGTCGGCGCGCGATGCGCAGCGGCTGCCCGAGTACTACGCGATGCTCGACCGCATCGTGGTGGTGCTGCGCGAGCTGATGCGGCGCACGCCGCCGAACGTGTCGGATCGCTTCGTGCTGGCGGACTGGCTCCACTCCGCGGCGGTGGCGAAGCAGCTGAAGTCACTGGACATGCGCGGCCGGCGCGACCTCTTGGACCTGTTCACCAAGTCGGCCGGCGAACTGCTGGACGACTGGTTCGAGGGCGAACCGCTGAAGGCCGCGCTGGGTTGGGATTCGGTGGTCGGCAATTTCGCCAGCCCGTACACGCCGGGCAGCGCCTACGTGCTGCTGCACCACGTGTTCGGTGAAGTGAACGGCAAGGCCGGCGCGTGGGGCCACGCCATCGGCGGGATGGGCGCGATCACCCAGGCGATGCGCAAGGAGTGCGAGGCGCGCGGCGTGGCCATCGAAACCGATGCGGAAGTTGCGCAGTTGATCGTCGAAGGCGGCAAGGCGGTCGGCGTGGCGCTGGCCGACGGGCGCGAGCTGCGCGCGGCGACCGTCGCCAGCAACCTCAATCCGAAGCTGCTCTACACGAAGCTGGTGGAGCCGGGCCAGCTCGACGACGACACCAGCCAGCGCATCCGACGCTACCGCTGCGGCTCCGGCACCTTCCGCATGAACGTGGCGCTGTCCGAGTTGCCGGACTTCACCGCGATGCCGGGCACCCGGCTGCAGCCGCACCACCAGAGCGGCATCCTGGTCGGGCCGTCGCTGCGCTATTTCGAGCAGGCCTATTTCGATGCCAAGTCGCGCGCGTACAACCCCGGCTGGGCGCGCAAACCCATCGTCGAGGTGGTGATTTCCTCCACGCTGGACGACACGCTGGCGCCGCCCGGCCAGCACGTGGCCAGCCTGTTCTGCCAGCAGGTGAACCCGACCATCGCCGACGAGGACGGCGGCTGGGACGCGCATCGCGACACGGTGGCGAAGCTGATGATCGATACGGTCAACGACTACGCGCCCAACTTCGCCCGCAGCGTGCTGGGCTTCGAGGCGTTGAGCCCGCTCGACCTGGAGCGGCGCATCGGCCTGGTCGGTGGCGACATCTTCCACGGCGCACTGGGGCTGGACCAGATGTTCAGCGCGCGCCCGTTGCTGGGCCAGGGTGCCTACCGTGGCGCGTTCCGCGGGTTGTACCTGTGCGGCTCCGGCAGCCATCCCGGCGGCGGCGTCACCGGCCTGCCGGGGCGCAACGCCGCCCGCGAGATCCTCAAGGACCTGGGCAAGGGGCCGCGGCCGGACTGACCCGACTCGCCGATTCTTGAACTGTCGGGTCCTTTTTTGCAGTGCAGCGTGCAAACCCCCTCACGAATCCTTCACGATCGCCCTGCGTCCCGACGTGGGGGAGGGAGCAGGCCCGCTGAGACTTCGGTCGAAGCGGGCTTTTTTATGCCTGCGCTCCGGGTGACGCGCGGCCTCAGTCCGCCGGCACCGTGCGTGGCAGTGCCCAGTCGCGCAGCGCCTGCACCTGTTCGGCCATCACCACGGAAAGCGGTCGGGTGTCGCGGATCGCCTGCATCAGCAGGTGCGTGTCCAGGGTCCCGCCGCTGGCGTGCGCGGCATACAGGGCGCTGACGATGACCTGCTCGATCTCCGCGCCGGAATAGCCGTCCGCCGCGGCCGCCAGTGCGGACAGGTCGATCTGGTCGTGCGGCAGTCCGCGGCGGTCGAGGTGCAGGGCGAAGATCTCGGCGCGGGTCGCCGGGCCGGGCAGGTCGACGAAGAACAATTCGTCGAAGCGGCCCTTGCGGAGCAGCTCCGCCGGCAGCTGTTGCACCTGGTTGGCAGTCGCGACGATGAAGACGCGGCTGCGGCGCTCCGCCATCCACGTCAGCAGGTGGCCCAGCACGCGCCGGGACAGTCCGCCATCCGCGTCGCCGCCATCGGTGGCGAGCGCCTTCTCGATTTCGTCGATCCACAATACGCAGGGCGCCAGCTGCTCGGTCGAGGCCAGCGCCTCGCGCAGGTTTTTTTCCGTCTCGCCCTGGTACTTGTCGTACAGGGCGCCGAAGTCCAGCCGCACCAGCGGCACGCCGAAGCCGCCGGCGACGGCCTTGGCCAGCAGGGACTTGCCGCAGCCTTGCACCCCGAGCAGCAGCATCCCGCGCGGCGGGGGCAGTCCGGGCGGAGCGGGCTCCTGGGTGAACGCCGGCCGGCGCTGTTCCACCCAGCGCTTCAGGCGCGTCGCGCCGCCCACGTCGGCGAAGCGCGCGGTGTCGTATTCGTAATGCAGGTGGCCGCTCTTGTTGAGCAGGTCGAACTTGAGGCGCGCCAGCTCCGGCAGGTCATCGAAGTCCAGCGCGCCGTCGCGCCAGATCAGGTGGCGGGCGATGCGGCGCGCATCGGTGAGGGTGAGACCGTGCAGGTTGCGGACGATCTGGCGCACCGCGTCGGCGTTCGCCTCCACCCGCCTGCCGCCGTTCTGAAGGGCGTACTCGCGTGCCTCGTCCTTGACCAGCTTGAGCAGGGCGTTGGCATCCGGCAGGCGCAGCGAGAAGCGGGCCGCGAACGGTGCCAGCGCCTCGGGGAGCTCGACCTTGGTGCCCACCAGGACCACGACGTGCGGCTGGCAGCCGCGGCGCTGGATGATGTCGCGCAGGGCGCGCTGGTAGCTGGCGTAGCCGAGGTAGGGCGTTGCGTCCATCAGCAGGTAGACGCCGCGCTGCTGGGCATCGCGCATTGCGTTGAGGGTGGCGCTGAGGTCGGGCGCGAGGCCGCTGTCGTCCTCGCGGTCCATGTCGATCCGGCGCAGGCCCTCGGTGACGCTCCAGCGGTACAGCGCCCGCCAGACGTGCATCAGCGACTGCCGGAACAGCTCCATCACCCGGTGTTCGTCCGGGGTTTCGATCACCAGCAGCGGGGTGTCCGCGCGGAGCAGCGCGGAAAGATCCAGCAGTTCGCTCATGGTGGCGCACGATAGCCGCGCGCCGGCGATGCCACAATCAGGCCATGAGCGATGACACCACGCCGGCGCTGGCCGGCATCCGCGAACGCGCCCTGGCGCGCCTGCGCGCCGCCGGCTGCGACCTCCATGAGGAGGCGGCCGTCGCGCGCCTGGCGCTGGCCAGCGATTTCGCCGTCGACGTGCTGGAGCGCCAGCCCGCGTTGCTGGCGACGCTGCTGGCCGAGGCGGCCACCCCGCTGGCACCGCCCGTGCTGGCGCCC
This sequence comes from Thermomonas sp., assembly GCA_036405455.1. Taxonomy (GTDB): domain Bacteria; phylum Pseudomonadota; class Gammaproteobacteria; order Xanthomonadales; family Xanthomonadaceae; genus Thermomonas. The sequence goes on from DASWXO010000054.1 coordinate 3,852, forward strand.
GATGCGCCCGGCGACTGGGCGCGCCAGCTGCGCCACTACCGGCAGGCCGAGTCCACCCGCCTGGTCTGGCGCGACGTGGTCGACGGCGCGGACGTGGAGGAGATCCTGGCCGGCAGCAGCGCGCTGGCCGAGGCCTGCTTGCGCTGTGCGCTGGACGCGCTGGAGGCCGACTTCACGCGCCGCTTCGGCGTGGTCCGCGCGGGCGACGGCACGCCGCAGCGGCTGGTGGTGTTCGGCCTGGGCAAGCTGGGCGGCGGCGAGCTGAACTTCAGTTCCGATATCGATCTGGTCTACGCCTACGAGCACGAGGGCGAGTCCGACGGCGCGCGCGCGCTGCACGCGCAGGACTACTTCGCGCGGCTGGGCCAGCAGCTGGCCAAGCTGCTGGACGAGGTGACGGCGGACGGCTTCTGCCACCGCGTGGACCTGCGGCTGCGGCCGTTCGGCAGCGCCGGCCGGATCGCGCTGTCGTTCGCGGCGATGGAGCAGTACTTCCAGCGCGAGGGTCGCGACTGGGAGCGCTACGCGTGGCAGAAGGCGCGGCCGGTGGCGGGCGACCTCGACGCCGGCGAGCGCATGCTGGAGGCGCTGCGGCCGTTCGTGTACCGGCGCTACCTGGACTACGGCGCGCTCGACGGCCTGCGCGCGATGAAGGCGATGATCGCCGCCGAGGTCGCACGGCAGGACATGGCCGGCGACATCAAACGCGGCCCGGGTGGCATCCGCGAGATCGAGTTCCTCGCCCAGGCGCTGCAACTCATCCGCGGTGGGCGCGAGCCCGGGCTGCGCACCCGTCGGCTACTGGAGGCCCTGCGCGCGCTGGCCGAGGCCGGGCACATGGAGGCGGAGGCTGCCGCGGCGCTGGCGCACGCCTACCGCTTCCTGCGCCGGTTGGAAAACCGCCTGCAGATGCTGGCCGACGCCCAGACCTACGCATTGCCGGACGATGCGCTGGCCAGGGCACGCATCGCACTCACGCTGGATCACGCCGATTGGGAGGCGCTGGCGGCGGCCCTGGCCGGGCACCGGGCACGGGTCACGGAGGAATTCTCCGCGCTGCTGGCGCCGCGCCGCCGTCGCGCGGGTGGCAGCGACGCGTTGGCGGACTACTGGCGCTCCTTGCCCGACCACGGTGCGCCCGATGCGCTGGAGGCCGCCGGCTTCGAACACGCCGGCGACCTGCATGCCGCCCTGCGCGATTTCGCGCGCACGCCCGGCGTGCGCGAGCTGTCGGATGCCGCGCGCGCGCGCCTCGACCGGGTACTGCCCGCGCTGCTGCAGCAGGCCGCTGCCTCTACCCAGCCGGATGCCGTGCTGCGGCGCGTGTTGCCGCTGCTGCACACGCTGCTGCGCCGTGCCAGCTATCTCGCGCTGCTCGATGAGCAGCCGGTGGCGGTCGCGCGCCTGGTCGATACTCTGGCGCGCAGCGCGTTGCTGGGCGAGCGGCTGGCCGCCTACCCGCTGCTGCTGGACGAGTTGCTGGACGTCCGTGTCGGCGGCGAACTGCCGGACGCGGGGGCCATGCAGGCGCAGTGCGCCGCGGTGCTGCGCGACGGCGACACCGAGGCCTCGCTGGACGCGCTGAACGAGGTGCGGCAGGCGCTCAGTTTCCGCTTCGCTCTGGCACTGCTGGACGGTCGCATCGATGCGCAGGACTGCGCGCGTCGGTTGGCACGGTTGGCCGATGCGGTGGTTGCGTGCGTGCTGCGGCTGGCGACGGACGAAGTGCAGTCGGCGCACGGTGCGATTCCCGGGGGGCGCTTCGCCGTGCTGGGGTACGGCACCCTGGGCGGCGAGGAGCTGGGCTTCGGGTCCGACCTGGACCTCGTGTTCCTGTTCGATGCGCCGATCGAGGCCATGTCCGACGGCCCGCGCCCGCTGGATGCACCGCGCTGGTACGCGCGGCTGGGGCAGAAGATCGTGGCGCTGCTGGGCGTGCGCACCGGCGCGGGCCGGCTGTTCGACGTCGACGTGCGCCTGCGTCCGGACGGCGCCAAGGGCCTGCTGGTGTCCACGCTGGCGAGTTTCACCGAGTACCAGCGCCACCGGGCGTGGACCTGGGAACACCAGGCGCTGGTGCGCGCCCGGCCGATTGCCGGCGATGCGGGGCTGGCGTCGGTGTTCGAGACCCTGCGCGCCGAGGTGCTGGCCGCGCCGCGCGACGCGGACACGTTGGCCAACGACGTGGGCGCGATGCGTCGCCGGATGCGCGCGGAACTGGATCGTACCGACGCCCACCTGTTCGACCTGAAGCAGGGCGAGGGCGGGCTGGTCGACCTCGAGTTCCTGCTGCAGTTCCTGGTGCTGCGCGAGGGCGCCCGTGCGCCGGCGCCGCTGGCGCCGCGCGCGACCGCGGCGCTGCTCGACGCACTCTATGCAGCGGGGGCGCTGGATGCGGCCACCCATGCGGCGCTGGTGCAAGCGCACGCCGATCTGCTGGACACCGGCCTGCGCTGCACCCTGGACCGCCGCCCGCGGCGTGCGCCGAACGAGCCCCGGATCGCGCAGGCCCGCGCCGCGGTGCGCGCGGCGATCGACGCGCAGGCGCTGCGGTTCGCGGACGCGGGGGCACGGGCCGAAGGCCACTGACGCGCCGCGTTTGCAGGAGGCCTTCGGTGCATCGCCCACCGTTGCCGGGGCGTATGTGGCCCGCGGTCAGGCCTTGGCGGGCATCGGCGCGTTGGCCAGTCCCAGGCGTTCGCGCACGGCCTCGGCCACGCGCGCGGTTTCGCGCAGCGGCGTGACGGGGAAGGCCGCCAACGCCTCGTCCAGCGGGCGTGCGCGGCCGCTGGCCAGCAGGGCGTCGAGGAACTGGCGCGGCCGGCCCTGCAGCCGCTCCGGCGCCCATGCGAACAGTGGCGCGCGGGTTGCCGCGGCCTCGCTGAGCATGTTCACCGAATCCGGCGTGCAGACGAGGCGATCGGCGCAGGCCAGCAGCCCGGCATAGGGATTGGCGCCGTCGCCGGTGTCGCGCCAGCGCAGGCCGGGCAGCGCGGCATCCACGCGCGCCAGCGCCGCGCGCCAGCCGGGCGGCGTCCGCCGCGAGGCGATCGCGCTGAAGCTGCCGCCTTCCGCGCGTGCGTGCGCCGCCAAGCGTTCCAGCAGCGATTCGAACGCGGCGTCGTCCAGCGGTGCATGCCGGGTCGGCCCGCCGACCAGCAGCACCGTGTGCGGGGAGGGCAGGGCGGTCAGCGTGGGAAACGCGGCGATCGCGCACACCAGGTAGTCGTCGTCCACCGGATGCAGGCTGCCCAGCGTGGCCAACACGTTGTCGCCGCGCAGGCCGTCGTGGGTCGGTGCGACCACCAGGTCCCAGTGGCGGGTGTCGAGGCGTGGATCGAGGAGCTGCACCGACTTGCTGCCGCGCGCGCGCAGCAGGCGGGTGGCCAGTGCGGCTTGGCGGCCGCAGCCGATCGCCAGCGCGGGCGGTTGCATGCGCAGGGCGGCAAAGCCCGTGCCGAACGCAGCGCCGTCACCGGGCGCGCGGCGCGGCGCCCACCAGCGCCACGGCGCGCGCGGGGCGAGCACGTGTTCCGCGGGACGCGGAGCCAACGCATGGGCCAGCGCCAGCGCCTGCCGGGCATTGCCCGCACGGCCGTCATGCACGGCGCAAGGAGTGATGGGCGAAGGCGCGCTTCGTTGCATGTTTTGCACCTATTCGTTCCGAATATGCTGCATTGCGCGCGTCCGTGGAACTATACACTGTGCACTGTCGCCTACACACGATACAGGGAATGCCATGTCCTCGATGCTGTCCGATGCCGCGCTTGACCAGCTGTTCCGCACCGCCCGCACCTACAACGCGTTCAGCGGCGAGGTGTCGGACGAGACGCTGCGCAAGCTCTACGACCTGCTGAAGTTCGGCCCCACCGAGGCCAACACCACGCCGGCGCGCATCGTGTTCGTGAAGTCGGACGAGGCCAAGGCCAAGCTGGGCCCGGCGCTGTCCGAGGGCAATTACAAGAAGACCATGGCGGCGCCGGTGGTGGCCATCGTGGGCTACGACATGCGCTTCTTCGAGAAGCTGCCGGTGCTGTTCCCGCACACCGACGCCAAGGCCTGGTTCGAACACCGCGACGAAGCCAACCTGGCCTGGGTGGCGATGCGCAGCAGCGCGCTGCAGACCGCCTACCTGATGCTGGCCGCGCGCTCGCTGGGCCTGGATTGCGGCCCGATGACCGGGTTCGACAATGCGAAGGTCGACGAGGCCTTCTTCGCCGGCACGTCCATCCGCTCGAACATCCTGGTCAACCTGGGCCACGGCGACCCCGCCAGCATCTTCCCGCGTTCCCCGCGCCTGGGCTTCGACGAAGCCTGCCGCATCGCCTGACCCCTCCCTGCCCGCCCGCTTGCCCTTTCGGAGCCCCACCATGAAGACCGCCATCCGCACCCTGCTGTTGCCGCTTGCCATCGCCGCCGTCGTCGCCGCCTGCAGCCAGCCGGCCGCGCCTGCCGCCAGCGCGCCCGCCGCGGCCCCGGTTGCCGCCGAAGCCCCCGCCGCCGCTCCGGCCGTCGCGGCCATCACCGCCGCGTCCGGCACCTACGCGCTCGACCCCAGCCACACCGACGTGCTGGCGCAGTGGACCCACTTCGGGTTCTCCCAGCCCAGCGCGCACTTCGCCATCAGCGAGGGCACCCTGGTGTACGACGCCGCCGACGTCACCAAGTCCAGCGTCCAGGTCACCATCCCGGTGACCGGCATCGACACCTTCGTGGACAAGCTGGACGAGCACCTGAAGAGCGGGGATTTCTTCGACGCCGCCGCGTTCCCGACCGCCACCTTCAAGAGCACCAGCGTGGCCGCCGCCGGCACCAACAAGCTCACCGTGACCGGCGACCTGACCATCAAGGACACCACCAAGCCGGTGACCCTGGACGTCACCCTCAACGGCGCCGGCGAGCACCCGATGCTGAAGAAGCAGGCGATCGGTTTCTCCGCCACCGCCACCATCAAGCGCACCGACTTTGGCGTGGGCGCCTATGCGCCGAACGTCAGCGATGACGTCCAGCTGCGCATCACCACCGAAGGCACGCTGGCCGACGCGCCGGCTGCCGACGCCGCGCCGCAGGGCTGAGGCCATGATCGTCGAACGCCCGGCCGCTGCGCGCGGCGAAGTGGACCTGGGCTGGCTGCGGAGCCGGCACACGTTCTCCTTCGGCCACTACTACGATCCGGCGTGGATGGGCTTCGGCGTGCTGCGTGTCATCAACGACGACACCGTCGCCCCCGGCGGCGGGTTCGCCCCGCACCGCCACGCCAACATGGAAATCATCAGCGTGGTGCTGGACGGGGCGCTGGCGCACAAGGACAGCGCCGGCAACGCCGGCGTGATCCGCGCCGGCGACGTGCAGTGGATGAGCGCCGGCCACGGCATCGAGCACAGCGAGTACAACGGCTCGGATGCCGCGCCGGTGCACTTCCTGCAGATCTGGATCCAGCCGGCGCGCCTCAATCACGCGCCGGCCTACGACCAGAAGCACTTCGCGCCGGACGACCGCCGCGGACGCTGGGTGGCGCTGGCCGCGCCGGACGGCGCCGACGGGGCCATCGCGCTTCGCCAGGACGCCATCCTCCGCGCCACCCGCCTGTTGGCGGGCGACGTGCTGGACGCCGCGCTGGATCCGGGCCGCCGCTACTGGCTGCACGTGGCCACCGGCGAAGTCGCCGTGGGCGAGCGCGTGCTCGCGGCCGGCGACGCGCTGGGGCTGGTCGAGGAGGGCGGCACGCTGGCCCTGCGCGGCCTGGCCGCCACCAGCGACGTGCTGTTGTTCGAATTGCCGGCGTCAGCCTGACCCGCGCCACGGGCGGCCGCATCGCCGCCCGTGGCGATCGGCCGGCGCGCCTGCCGCCGCGCGCCCTGCGGTAAACTCCCGTGGTTCCGCACGATTGCATCCATCATGGCCGAGCCTGCCCGTCCCGCTTCCACGTCCCCCGGCGCCGATGCCACCCGCTCGCACTACGACGTGCGTCGCGCCGACCTGCCGCTGAGCTGCCCGCTGCCGTCGATGGCGGTGTGGAACGAGCATCCGCGCGTGTACCTGTCGATCGTGGAAGACGGCGGTCGCAGCAAGTGCCCGTACTGCGGCACCACCTACGTCCTCGTCGACTGAGCCCGCGGCGCCCGCGATGCGCCGCCTGACCGTGGTGCAGTTGCTGCCGGCACTGGATGCGGGTGGCGTCGAACGCTCCACCTTGGAAATCGCCGACGCGCTGGTGCGCGCCGGCCACCGCGCCGTGGTCGTCTCCGCTGGCGGCCGGCTGCTGCCGTCGCTCGAGGCGCTGGGCGCGGAACACGTAGCGCTGGACATCGGCCGCAAGTCGCCGCTGGCGCTGCGCCACGTGCCGGCCCTGCGTCGCCTGTTCCGCGATGCGGACATCGTGCACGCACGGTCGCGCCTGCCGGCGTGGCTGGCGTGGCTGGCGCTGCGCGGGATGGGCGACGGCGGGCCGCGTTTCGTCACTACTGCCCACGGGATGAACTCGCCGTCCCGCTACAGCGCCATCATGGCGCGCGGGGAGCGCGTAGTTTGCGTGTCGCGCACCGTGCGCGCCCACCTGCTGCGGCACTACCCGTGGGTCGATCCCGCCCGGCTGGTGGTGATTCCGCGCGGGATCGACATGGCGGACTTCCCGCCGGCGCCTTGGCCGGACCGCGACGCGCGCGCGCGCGTGGCGGCGCTGCATCCGGCGCTCGGCGGCGCGGGCCCGCTGC
>DASWXO010000055.1:0-5297 GCA_036405455.1 Thermomonas sp.
TGCCGATGGATGCGCGCGACCTGCGCTTCGACTTCACCGTGCCCGCATTCCAACCGACCCAGTTGCCCCGACTGCGCTACCGGCTCAGCGGCTTGGACCAGCGCTGGCGGGATCTGGAAAATCCGTCGCTACGCTCGGCCACCTACGTCAACCTGCCGCCCGGGCGGTACCGTTTCGAAGTGGCTGATTTCAGTCGCGCCGATGCCCTGGCCAGCGGCGCGCGCGTGGACGTGACGGTGCCGCCCCACCTGCATGAAACCCTGATCTTCCGCGTCCTCGCGGGGCTGCTGGGTCTGGCACTGCTGTGGCTCGGATATCTCGGCCTGCGCCAACGCTACGCGCGCCAGCGGATGGTGCTGGAGCAGCTGGTGCAGGAGCGCACCCGCGACCTGCAGTCCGCCAACGCCAGGCTGAAGGAAATCAGTTTCACCGACCCGCTGACCGGCCTGCACAACCGCCGCTACCTGGCCCAGCAGATTCCCATCGACCTGTCGTTCTACCAGCGCGACGCCGCCTACCGCGAAGGCCGCGACACACTGGTGATCGCGCTGCTCGACGTCGACCACTTCAAGGTCATCAACGATACCTGGGGTCATGCCGCGGGCGACCGTGTGCTGGAGCAGCTTGGCCAGCTGCTGGGGGAACTCAAGCGCAGCGGCGACTACGTGGCGCGCTGGGGCGGCGAGGAATTCCTGCTGGTGCTGCGGCCGCTGCCGCGCGGCAGCATGGCCAATATCGGCGAGCGCCTGCGCTCGCGCATCGCCGCGCACCGATTCCACCTGGGCAACGGTGTCGAGCATCGCCTGACCGTTTCGATCGGCCTGGTCGAATGCCCGCTGTTCCGCGACCATCCGGACCTGCTCGGCTGGGAACAGCTGGTCACCCTGGCCGATCGCGCCATGTACGCGGTCAAGAATTCCGGGCGCAATGGCTGGATGGCCTATCGCCCGTTGCCCCAGGCACGGCTGCCCGAGGACCCCTCGACCTACCGCGACAACCCGCGCCAGCTGCTCGACAGCGGCCTGCTGGAACTGTTCGGCGCCCCCTGTGGTGCGTTGGGCCACTCCCCGCCCGCGGCGGACGCCACGCCGCCTTCCAGCGGTTCTCCGGCAGAGGGATGACGCCATGCGGAACGTCCTCGCAACCGCGCTGCATGGCGCCCTGCTGACCGCCCTCTACTTCGCCGGCGCGGTGGTCGCGGTGCTGTACCTGCGCACGCCGGCCGACGTCACCCTGTTCTGGCCGGCCGCCGGTATCGGCTACGCGTTGGTGCTGCGGTACGGCCTGCGCTACGCGCTGGTGATCCCGCTGGCGCAGTTGCTGCTGCACCTGCTGGTGGTGCCGGTACCGGCGTCCTTCCTGCCATTCTCGCTGGCCAGCAACTATGTCGGCACCGTGGTGGCCTGTGCCTACGTGGCAAGCCGCCAGATGCGCCTGCAGCTGCGGATCGGCGACGGCTTCCTGCTGCTGCGCGGCGGCATCCTGCTGTCGGTGGTAAGCGCGCTGGTGGGGACCGCCGGCATGCTGGTCGCAGGCATGGCGCCGGCCGCGGACCTACCGCGGGTGCTGCTGCAGTGGTCGCTGGGCGACCTGCTGGGGGTCACCGCCATCGTCCCGTTCCTGCTGCTGTTCTTCGCCAGGAACCTGCCGGTGCGGCTGCCCGCGCCCACCGGCGCCAGCCGCCGCGAACGCTGGGCTTGGATCACGGCGATGCTGCTGGCGCTGGCCGGCGGTTTTTCCCTCACCCGCGACGGCAGCCTCTACCCGCTGTCGGTCGCAACCCTGCCGCTGGCGCTGCTGCTGTGGTCGGCGGCGCGCTATCCGCCACTATTCACCGCCGGCGCGACCATGCTGGCCACCCTGCTGCTGGCACTGGTGCTAGGCCTGGGCCTTGGCGGCACCGAACGGCCGGAGTTGCTGCGCGACACCGCCCTGATGATGGGCACGCTGATCGTCAATTCGGTGGTCCCGATCCTGCTGCTTGCGTCCTACAACGAACGCGCCGACACCATGGAGGCGCTGCGCGTGCGCGCCACCATCGACCCGCTGACCGGCCTGCTCAACCGAGACGCCTTCGAAGAGCAGGCGCGTGCGCGGCTGGCCCGCTCGACCGAGGCGCAGACCCTGCTGTACGTGGACCTGGACAACTTCAAGCTGGTCAACGATGCCGCCAGCCACGCCGCCGGCGACGAGGCGCTGCGGCACGTGGCCACGCTGGTGCGCGACGCCTTCGACGATGACGCGCTGGTGGCGCACAGCAGCGGCGACGAATTCACCATCTTGGCGCCGCAGGACGTGGCCACCGCCACCGTCGCCGGGCGCCGGCTGCTGGGCGCGATCGAAGAGCTGCGGGTGGTTTGGCAAGGCGGCACCCTGCGCGCCACCGCCAGCATCGGCATCGCCGCCAGCCTGCCGCCGCACGCCAGCTTCGACGACCTGCTGTCGCAGGTGGACACTGCCTGCCACGAGGCCAAGGAGCTGGGTGGCAACCGGCTGCTGGTGGCCGGCCAGAACGCCGAGAGCCTGCGCAGCCGCAGCCGGATGATGCGCAATGCGTTGGACGCGCGCGAAGCGCTGGACCAGCGCCGCTTCGAACTGTGGTGCCAGCCGATCGTGAACCTGCGCGCGCCCGGCGCGGTGCAGACGCACTTCGAGGTGCTGCTGCGCTGGCGCGACGGCGACGGCCGGCTGCGCGCGCCGGCCGACATGATCGCCGCGGCCGAGCGTTACCGGCTGGGCCCGCGCCTGGACCGCCACGTGCTGGACGCGGTACTGGACTGGCTGGATGCGCACCGCGCGGCGGCGGCGCTGATCGGCCAGTGCAACATCAACCTCGGCGCCGCCACGCTGGCCGACGACGAATTCGCCGATTACGCCGCCGGTCGCCTGCGCCACAGCCCGCTCGGGCCGGGGCAGTTGTGCTTGGAAATCACCGAAACCAGCGTGGTCCGCGACCTCACCCGCACGCGCCGGTTCATCTCCCGCCTGCGCGAGCTGGGCTGCCAGTTCGCGCTGGACGACTTCGGCACCGGCTTCTGCTCGTTCGGCTACCTGCGCGATCTGCAGGTGGACTACCTCAAGATCGACGGCGGCTTCGTCCGCGACCTGGCCGAATCCCGGCTGTCGGAAGCGGTGGTGCGCTCGATCACGGAAATCGCCCATCTGCTGGACATGCGCGCGGTGGGTGAACAGGTGGAGACCGAGGCACAACTGGTCCGCCTGCAGGCGCTGGAGGTCGACTACGCCCAGGGTTACGTGTTCCAGCGGCCGGTGCCGATCACCGACTTCTTCGGCCTGCCTGGCGGCTGAGCTGCTTCTGCCTGGATCGCCAGCGCATCGTCCAGCAGCGCCGCTGCGGTGACCGCCGCGCCGGCACCCGGCCCCTGGATCACCAATGGCTGCTCGCGATAGCGATCCGACCAGATCGCCACCCGGTTGTCGGTCCCGCTACCGCCCACCAGCGGGTGCCCTGAAGGCAGGGCCTCCAGACCCACCGTGGCGCGCCCGTCGGCACCCAGCCGGGCGACAAAGCGTAGCTCCTCGCCGTTTTTGTAGGCCCCGGCGTAGCGCTCGCGCAGCGGCGCGTCCAGCCCCGGCAGCGCGGCATCCAGCGCCTCACGCGGCAGCGCCGCCAGGGACGGCGGCAGCAGCGACTGCACCCGCACCGCCTCGGCCTCCAGTGCGAAGCCGGAGGCGCGCGCCAGGATCAGCAGCTTGCGCCGCACGTCCTCGCCGGACAGGTCTTCGCGCGGATCCGGTTCGGTGTAGCCGGCGTCGCGCGCCTGCCGGACGAAACCGGAAAACGGCTGCATGCCGTCGTAGTGGTTGAACAGCCACGCCAGCGAACCGGACAGCACCCCGGCGATCGCGTGGATGCGGTCGCCACCGGCCTGCAGCGCACGCAGCGAACGCAGCAGCGGCAGTCCGGCGCCGACCGTGGCGCTGTCGCCGTAGCGGGTGCCGCCCGCCCGCTGCGCGTCCTGGATCGCCTGCCAGCGCGACAGTGCAGTGCCCTGCCCCAGCTTGCAGGCGGTGACCACGTGGATGCCGCGCGCCAGCCAGTGGGCATGCTGCGCCGCCACCGCTTCCGAGGCGGTCGCGTCGATGACGATGCGGATGCCGGTGCCCGCCAGCGCGTCTTCCACCGCGGCCAGCGAACTGGCCTGCGGCGCATGCTGGAGCAGCAACTCGCCGGCGTCGCTGGGAATGCCGGCGGGATTGCCGAGCGCGTAGCGCGAATTGGCCGCGTGCACCAGCGACAACCGCTGCCCCAGCGGGGTGCCCTGCCAACCGGCCAACCGCGCCCACACCGCGCTGCCGACAGTACCGGTGCCCAGCAGTGCCAGCTGCGCCGGCGCGACCTGCGCCGTGCGCAGCGCCGCGATGCGCGCGCTCACCGTGCAGCCTGGCGTTTGTCCGCGCCCGCAGCCTGTGCGCGCGCAAGCGCATCGGACAGGTCGGCCAGCAGATCGTCGACGTGCTCGATGCCCACCGACAGCCGCAGCAGCCCATCACCGATACCGGCGGCAACGCGCGCCTCGGCGCTCATCGCCGCGTGGGTCATGGTGGCCGGGTGCGCGACCAGGCTCTCCACCCCGCCCAGCGACTCGGCCAGGGTGAAGTAGCGCAGGCCATCGACGAAGGCGCGCACCGCCGCCTCGCCGCCGTCCAGTTCCACGCTGAGCATCGCGCCGAAGCCATGCTGCTGCCGCGCCGCCAGCGCGTGACCGGGGTGGCTTTCCAGTCCCGGGTAATGCACGACGCGCACCGCCGGGTGGCCATCCAGCAGCGCCACCAGCGCCCGGGTGTTCTCCTGGTGCACGCGCAGGCGCGCGTCCAGCGTGCGCAGGCCGCGCAGGGTCAGGAAGCTGTCGAACGGCGAGCCGGTCAGGCCCAGCGCGTTCGCCCACCACGCCAGCTGCGCGTGCACCTCGGCGTCCTTCGCCACCGCCGCACCACCGACAACGTCGCTGTGGCCGTTGATGTACTTGGTGGTGGAGTGCACCACCACGTCGGCGCCGAAGTCGGCGATCGGCCGCTGCAGCGCCGGCGACAGGAAGGTGTTGTCGGCCACCGCCAGCGCGCCCGCGGCGTGCGCGGCCTCGATCACCGCGTGCAGGTCGGTGATCCGCAGCAGCGGGTTCGACGGGGTTTCTATCCACACCAGCCGGGGGTTGCGCGCCAGCGCCGCGGCCACCGCCTGCGGATCGGTGAGGTTGCAGGTGAGCAGCTCGAACGCGCCCTTCTTCGCCAGTGCGTTGAACAGCCGCCAGCTGCCGCCATAGCAATCGTGCGGC
>DASWXO010000056.1:0-1555 GCA_036405455.1 Thermomonas sp.
GCCACGGCGCATCCTGCGCTGGCGCGGCTGGCCGGCGTCGCGCTGCTGCTGGCGCATGCGGCGGGCTTCGCCGCGCTGTGCGGGGTCGACTGGCGCCGCATCCGTTTCATCCGCGGTCTGAAGGAGCAGGGATGAGCAAACCGTTGCCCTTGGTGTATTCGTGTTCGGGCTGTTCCAGCGCGGCGCAGATGGCCAACCATCTGGCGCTGCAGCTGGATCGCGCCGGCGCGGCGGAAATGTCCTGCATCGCAGGCGTCGGCGGCGGCGTGGCCGGGCTGGTGCGCACCGCGCGCAGCCGTCGCCCGATCCTGGCGCTGGACGGCTGCGTGCTGCGCTGCGTCTCTGCCTGCCTGGCCAACGCCGGGGTGGTGGCCGACACCCATCTGGTGCTGTCCGACTACGGGGTGAAAAAGCGCAAGCACGCCGACTTCGATGGCGAACAGGCCGAAGCGGTCTATCTGCAGCAGGTGCTGCCGGCGGCGCAGGCGCTGAGGGGGAATGACGATGCGTGAACGTGCTCCGGGACTGACGCCAGTGCGGCTGGCGATCGACGGCGTGGACGATGGATTGGTGCTGCTGCTGGCCGCGCGGACCCGGCTGGCAAGACTGGCCGGGCGGCTCAAGGCCGGCGCCGGCATGCAGGGCCGTGACGATGCGCGCGAGCAGCGCGTCCGGCGGCGCGCGGAAACGCTGGCCGGCGTGCTGGGGGTGGCCCCGGCCACCGCCAGCGGCGTGCTGGCGCTGGCGATCGGCGACGCCTGCCGGGCGCAGGGGCTGCAATCTGACCTGGATCAAGGAGCGGCCCCCGGCGATGGCCGCATGATCGCGACCATCATGCACACCCATACCGATTCCGCGCCGGCCCCGGCGCATCCCCTGCTGCGGCTGGTGCCGCCGCCGCGCTGCATCGCGCCGCTGCTGCGGGTGCTGCCGCCGTCCGCGCAGAAGCGCCTGCTGGAACGGGCGATGGCGAAAGTGCTGGCTGCGCCGATGGCCGATGGCACCCTGGACTTCATGGCCGGGCGCCGGCTGGGCATCGAGGTCAGCGACCTGGGCCTGCGCTGGGTGGTCGAACTGCAGGGCCAGCAGCTGGTGGTGGTGGATGCGCCCGCCGAAGCCACCGTCCGCGGCACCGCCACCGACCTGCTGCTGCTGGCCGGGCGGCTGGAGGACGCCGACACCCTGTTCTTCCAGCGCCGGCTGGTGCTGACCGGCGACGTCGAGCTGGGCCTGACCGCGCGCAACATGCTGGATCGGCTGCCGTGGGAAACCGTGCCGCTGGGCCTGCGCATCGCCCTCAACCGCGGTGCCCGCTTCGCCCGCGCGGCCCGTGGCGCCTCTCGCGCGAAAGCCTGAGCGCCACTTGTTTCCATCGCCCGCGCGGTCGTCGTGCTGGTGTTGCCTGTCCACGATCCGAAGAGCCCATGAACGCATCCGTCGCGCCGTCCTGGCATCCCGCACTCGAAGCGCGCCACGCGCCGCTGGTCGAGAAGCTCGAACGCCTGATCCCGTGCATGGAGGTGCCGCTGCACCTGCCGTGGATCGACGCCATCCT
>DASWXO010000057.1:0-10248 GCA_036405455.1 Thermomonas sp.
CACCAAGCCGTAAGCTAGAATTCCCGCTCTTCCTCCTACGACAACGGTGCACCCATGGGCGGCTTCAGCATCTGGCACTGGCTCATCGTGCTGGTCATCGTGCTGCTGGTGTTCGGCACCAAGCGCCTGACCTCGGGAGCGCGCGATCTCGGCAAGGCCGTGCACGAGTTCAAGAAGGGCATGCGGGGCGACGACGAGGACAAGCCTGCCGCGCGGATCGGCGAGGACAAGCCGGCGTCGCCCGACCGCGACGACCCGGCGCGCTGACGCCACCGGGCACCACCGGTGTTCGATTTCTCGCTCGGCGAGCTGCTGGTCGTCGCCCTGGTGGCGCTGGTCGTGCTGGGCCCGGAGCGCCTGCCCAAGGCCGCGCGCTTCGCCGGTCTGTGGGTGCGCAAGGCACGCGCCCAGTGGCACGCGGTGCGCAACGAGCTGGAGCAGGAGCTGGCCAGCGAGGAACTGCAGCGCAGCCTGCGTGAGAGCCAGCAGGCGCTGAGGGAAGCGCAGGCGCAGTTGCAGGACATGAATACGCCACCGCCTGCGCCGGCAGCCGCCCCGCCGCCGGCCGACGAGGCACGCCGTGACGCCTGAAGCCTCCGACGGCGAGCGCCCGCTGATCGCGCACCTGCTGGAACTGCGCATGCGGCTGCTGCGCGGCGTGGCCGGGCTGGGCGTGGCGCTGGCCTGCCTGCTGCCGTTCGCCAACCGCCTGTACGCGTGGCTGGCGCAGCCGCTGCTCGACAAGTTGCCCAAGGGCGGCCAGCTGATCGCCACCCAGGTCGCCTCGCCGTTCTTCGCGCCGATGAAGCTGGCCTTCTTCGCCGCGCTGATGGTGGCGATGCCGTGGCTGCTGTACCAGCTGTGGGCCTTCGTCGCGCCCGGCCTGTACCGCCGCGAGAAGCGGCTGGCGCTGCCGCTGCTGACCTCGGCGCTGGCGCTGTTCTACGCCGGCTGCGCGTTCGCCTATTTCCTGGTGCTGCCGATGGTGTTCGGCTTCCTCGCCCGGGTGACCCCCGCGGGCGTGGCGATGATGACCGACATCAGCGCCTACCTCGATTTCGTGCTGGTGCTCTTCCTGGCCTTCGGCCTGGCCTTCGAGCTGCCGGTCGCGCTGGTGATCCTGGCCCTGCTGGGCTGGGTGACGCCGGCCCAGCTGCGCGAGGGGCGCGGCTACGCGATCGTGGGCATCTTCATCGTCGCCGCGGTGGTGACGCCACCCGACGTGGTCAGCCAGCTGATGCTGGCGATCCCGATGTGCCTGCTGTACGAAGCCGGCATCCTCGCCGCGCGCTTCGTCACCCGTCCGTCCAGCGCCGCGCGCGCCTGAGCCGCGGCGCGCGGCCTCAGGCCTCGAAGCCGTGGACGGGCGGCGGGGGCGGCGCCGGGGCGCCCTCGCCGAAGGTGTCGCGCCACGCCAAGTAGGCGGCGCCCACCACCGTCACCAGCACCACGGCGGCGAAGCCCAGCAGGGTGAGCATCATCAGCAGCGCGCCCAGCTTCGGGTGCAGCAGCCCCCCCAGCACCATCAGCAGGCTGGCCAGCAGGGCCACCACCATCGCGGCCACCAGCAGCGCACCGACGAACAGCACGCCGGCCAGCAGGTTGGCGCCGACGTTGGCCACCGACGCGCGCAGGGCATCGCGCAGGGCATCGCCCACCCGGCGGCCGGAGAACAGCATCAGCGGGATGGCGAACAGCATCATCGCGTAGCTGAAGTAGTTGAAGACCAGCTGCACCACGAACAGCAGCCCGGCATGCCGGGGCTCCGGCGGCACCGGCGTGGCGCCTTGCATCGCGGCCTGCATCGCCTGCAGGTAGTCGCGCCAGTAGTCGCTGCCAGCCACCGCCACCATCAGCACGCCGCCCGCCACCGCCAGCGCCACCTGCACCACGCCCAGCCACGCCAGGCGGCGGCCGTGTCCGCTGTGCAGCGGGGCGAACACGTCGCGGGCGCGGACCGGGCGCCCGGCCTCCGCCTCGCGGATCACGTGCATCAGGCCGCCCAGCAGCACCGGCACCAGGAACATCAGCGCCAGCGTCAGCGGCACCGCCACGGCCATCACCAGGCCGAGGTCCGGCGCCTGCCCGGCGGCGCGGTTGCCCGCCACCAGCAGCCCGGTCAGCAGCGCCATCACCAGCGCGGCCGCATACAGCGCGACAATCGCCAGCGCCGCGGCGCCGAACACCGCGCGCGGGTTCTTCGCGCCCAGGTCGATGGCTTGGCGGAACCACGCCAGGCCCTGGCTGGCCGGCAATCTGCGAATGTCCATGAGGTGCCTCGGAAAGAGGTGGACAGGATACCGGAGCGCCGGCTCAGCGCCGTGCGTGGCGGACGAAGCGGCGCAGCACCGCGCGAGCGTGCGGGGCCGCGCGCACGGCGGCGGCCATGCGCCGGCTGTCCCGGCCCTCGCCGGCCAGCGCCTCGGCGCGGGCGTGGATATAGCCGCGCATGTGGCCGGCGCTGAACTCCGGATGGAACTGCACGCCCCAGGCACGTTCGCCCCAGCGGAAGGCGTGGCAGTCGTCGTGGTCGTTGCGGGCCAGCACGGTGGCGCCGGCCGGCGGCTGCAGCACGCTCTGCAGGTGGGTGGCCTGCGCGGCGAAGCGCGCCGGCAACCCGGCGAACAGCGGGTCGCGGCCGGCCTCCGGGTGCAGGTCGATGCACACCGTGCCCATCTCGCGGCCGCGCGGGTTGTCGTCGACGGTGCCACCCAGCGCGTGCGCGATCAGCTGGTGCCCGTAACAGATGCCCAGCAGCGGCAAGCCGTCCTGCGCCGCCTCGGCCAACCACGCCGCACTGCGCTCGCTCCAGTCGCGACGCTCGGTGACCATGGCGCCGGAGCCGGTGACGATGACGCCGGCAAAGCCGTCCCGCGCCGGCAGCGGATCGCCTTGCGCCACGTCGGTGACCACCGCCTCGTCCGCGGCCAGGCCCGCCGCCACCCGGATCCAGTGCGCGAAGCTGCCGTGGCGGCGCATCGAGGCCACCGGCGCACCGGTCTGCAGGATCAGGAAAGGGGATGCGGCGGCGTTCGGCATGGCGTTCGGCATGGCGGTCGGCGGAAAGGGAGGGAAGCGCGGCATTTATACTAGCCGGCCACCTCGCCGCGTTCCCTGCAGATGGCCGCCCACCGCGTTCCGATCACCTTCCAGCAACTCGTCTCGCGCCTCAACGCCTACTGGGCGGAGCAGGGCTGCGTCCTGATCCAGCCGCTGGACCTCGAAGTGGGCGCGGGCACCTTCCACCCCGCCACCTTCCTGCGCGCGCTCGGGCCGGAACCGTGGAACGCCGCCTACGTGCAGCCCTCCCGCCGCCCCACCGACGGCCGCTATGGCGAGAACCCCAACCGCCTGCAGCGCTACTACCAGTTCCAGGTGGTGATGAAGCCCAGCCCCGACAACATCGTCGAGCTGTACTTCGACTCCCTGAAGGCGCTGGGCATCGACCCGCTGGTGCACGACCTGCGCCTGGTCGAGGACAACTGGGAATCGCCCACGCTCGGCGCCTGGGGCCTGGGCTGGGAGGTCTGGCTGAACGGCATGGAGGTGACCCAGTTCACCTACTTCCAGCAGGCCGGCGGGCTGGAATGCCGCCCGGTGCTGGGCGAGATCACCTACGGCCTCGAACGCCTCTGCATGTACCTGCAGAACTGCGACAACGTCTACGACCTGGTGTGGACCTACGGCCCCGACGGCCGGCCGGTCACCTACGGCGACGTGTACCACCAGAACGAAGTGGAGCAGAGCGCCTACAACTTCGAGCACGCGGACGTGGCCGAGATGTTCCACCGCTTCGACGCCTGCGAGGCGGAAGCGATGAGGCTCGTCGACGCCGGCCTGCCGCTGCCCGCCTACGAGCAGGTCACCAAGGCCAGCCACAGCTTCAACCTGCTGGATGCGCGCCGCGCGATCAGCGTCACCGAGCGCCAGCGCTACATCCTGCGCGTGCGCAAGCTGGCGCAGGCGGTGGCGGAAAGCTACTACGCGCAGCGCGAGAAGCTCGGCTTCCCGGGCCTGAAGCAGCAGGCCGACGCCGCATGATCCTGATCGGCCTGTACGACAGCTCGTACACGCGGCGCGTGGCGATCGCCATGGCTCTGTACGGCATGCCGTTCGAGCACCGCGCCTGGTCGGTGGGCCGCGACTTCGACCGCATCCGCCAGTACAACCCGCTGGGCCGCGTGCCCACGCTGGTGCTGGACGACGGCGAGGTGCTGACCGAGTCCGCGATGATCCTCGACTATCTCGACGACCAGGTCGGGCCGGCGCGCGCGCTGCTGCCCGCCACCGGGCGCGCCCGCCGCGACGCGCAGCGGCTGATCGCACTGGCCACCGGCGCGATGGACAAGGGCCTGCTGATCGTCCTGGAGCGCGTCTTCCGCCCGGTCGAGAAGCACAGCAAGGCCTGGCTGTCGCGCTGCCACGCCCAGGTCGAAGGCGCGCTCGGCGAACTCGAACGCGCCTGCGCGGTGCGCGCCGGGCATGACTGGCTGGTGGGCGACACGATGACCCACGCCGACATCGCCGTGGCCTGCTTCGCCACCCACCTGCGCGAGGCCGTGCCGCTGTCCCTGGACGCGTGGCCCGCGCTGCGCGCCCACGTCGAGCGCTGCGAGGCACTGCCCGTGTTCCGCGCGCATCACCAACCGTTCGCAGCCCCCGTTGCAACCCCTGCTCCCACCGCCAAGGCCACCGACGCATGACCACCTCGCCGATGCAACCGCTGCTGATCGAACTCGGCACCGAGGAACTCCCGGTCAAGGCCCTGCCGGGCCTGGCGCAGGCGTTCTTCGACGGCGTCATCGCCGCGCTGGAGAAGCGCGGCGTGGCGGTCGAACGCGG
The DNA here is from genome assembly GCA_036405455.1 of Thermomonas sp. Lineage (GTDB taxonomy): Bacteria > Pseudomonadota > Gammaproteobacteria > Xanthomonadales > Xanthomonadaceae > Thermomonas. The sequence goes on from DASWXO010000057.1 coordinate 4,843, forward strand.
CGACGCCAAGCCGCTGTACTCGCCGCGCCGCCTGGCGGTGCTGCTGCCGGGCGTGGCGATCGAGCAGCCGGAGCAGACTTCCGAGGTGCTGGGCCCCTACCTCAACATCGCGCTGGACGCCGACGGCCAGCCGACCAAGGCGCTGCAGGGCTTCGCCGCCAAGGCCGGCATCGACTGGACGCAGCTGGGGCGCACCACCGACGGCAAGGGCGAGCGCTTCGTCCACCGCGCCACCACGCCGGGCGCGCTGACCCTGGACCTGCTGCAGGCGGTGCTGGACGACGCACTGGCCGCGATGCCCATTCCCAAGCCGATGCGCTGGGGCGACCACGCTTACGGCTTCGCCCGCCCGCTGCACTGGCTGGTGGCGCTGCTGGGCACCACCGTGGCCAACGTGCACGCGCTGGGCATCCGCGCCGGCCGGCAGTCGCGCGGCCACCGCTTCCACGCACCGGGCGACGTCGCCATCGCGCAGCCGCAGGACTACGTCGAGGCGCTGCGCCAGGCCTTCGTGCTGGTCGATCCCGACGAGCGCCGCACGCGCGTGGTCGCCGAGGTCGAGGCTGCCGCGCGCACCGCGGGCGGCACGGCACGCATCGACGCCGGCAACCTGGAGCAGGTGAACTGCCTCAACGAATGGCCGGTGGCGGTGGCCTGCACGTTCGAGCGCGACTTCCTGGCGGTGCCGCAGGAAGCGCTGGTCGAGACCATGGAGGCCAACCAGAAGTTCTTCCCGGTGCTGGACGCGCAGGGCCGGCTGACCGAGCACTTCATCGGCATCGCCAACATCGAATCCAAGGACCCCGCGGAAATCCGCAAGGGCTACGAGCGGGTGATCCGCCCGCGCTTCAGCGACGCCAAGTTCTTCTTCGACGAAGACCTGAAGCAAGGCCTCGACGCGATGGGCGACGGCCTGAAGACCGTGACCTACCAGGCCAAGCTGGGCAGCGTGGCCGACAAGGTGGCGCGCGTGGCCGCCTTGGCCGAGGCCATCGCCTCGCAGGTCGGCGCCGACCCGGTGCAGGCAAAGCGTGCGGCAACGCTGGCGAAGAACGACCTGCAGAGCCGCATGGTCAACGAGTTCCCGGAACTGCAGGGCATCGCCGGCCGCTACTACGCGCAGCGCGCGGGCGAAGCGGACGAGGTGGCACTGGCCATCGACGAAGCCTACCGCCCGCGCTTCGCCGCCGACGACATCGCGCTGTCGCCGCTGGGCAAGGTACTGGCCATCGCCGAGCGCTTGGACACGCTGGCCGGCGGCTTTGCCGCGGGCCTGAAGCCGACTGGCAACAAGGATCCGTTCGCGCTGCGGCGCAATGCGCTGGGGTTGGCGCGGACGATCATCGAGAGCGGGTATGCGCTGAACGTTCGCGGTTTGATCTACGAGGCAATCAAGCTTTTGCCTGAAGGCGTACAACCACACGCAGACAGAAATACTGAAACACTGGGCTTGGATCTTTTCGAATTCGTCCTTGATCGTCTGCGCAGTTACTACGCTGACAAAGGCGTGCCTGCCCAGCATTTTGAAGCTGTGGCGAACAAGATCCGGAGCATTGCGAATGCCTCGCTGTACGACTTCGACCGCCGCCTCGATGCCATCGGCATCTTCGCGCAGCTGCCGGAGGCCGCCGCGCTGGCCGCCGCCAACAAGCGCATCGGCAACATCCTGAAGAAGGCGGACATCGCCATCCCGGGCATGGAAGACCCGGCGCTCATGACCGAAGCGGCCGAACGCGCGCTGGCGGAGGCGGTGGAAGCGGCCTACGCGGAAACCGGTCCGGCGCTGGCACGCGGCGACTACGTGGACGTGCTGTCGCACCTGGCGCGGCTGCGTCCGCAGGTGGACGCATTCTTCGACGCGGTGATGGTGAACGCCGACGATCCGGCCGTGCGCGGCAACCGCCTGGCCCTGCTGAAGCGGCTGGCGGATCGCCTGGGCAGCGTGGCGGCGATCGAGCATCTGTCCGCCTGACCCGACTTTGATCGCGGTCAACACGCACGCCGGCATGCGGACCTAAGGTGCCCGGGAATTTTTCCCGGAGCACCCCATGGCCCTGCTTGTGTGGCAAGCCGAACTCGACACCGGCATCGATGTCATCGACCAGCAGCACCACCGCATCGTGGCGCTGATCAACCAGCTCGCCGAGGCGACCACGCGCGACGACCAGGCGGCCGTGCTGGAGGAGCTGGTCGACTACACCCTCTCGCACTTCGCGTTCGAAGAAGAGCTGATGGAAGAGTCCGGCTACACCTTCGGGCCGGCACACAAGCGCGTGCACGAGATGTTCGTGCGCCGGGTCAGCGAGTACCGCATGCGCTTCGACGCGGGCGAGGACATCGCCGGCGAACTGAAGGGCATGCTGGCGCGCTGGCTGTTCAACCACATCCGCGGCGACGACAAATCCTATGCCCGGCACGTGCGCCACTACCTGGACACGTACAAGCGGCCGCGCCAGGGCGGCGCCCACGACGGCTGGCTCAAGCGCAGGATCAAGGCCTGGCTGCAGTAAGCGGCCGCGGCGGCGCGGACCGACGCTGCCGTTAATCACACTTTGACGCCGCATCGGTATCCTGCGCCGATGCCACCCTGCCGCGCGCGCCCGACACTGTTCCTGCTCTGTTGCCTGGCCGCCATGCCCGCGCTGGCGGCGAAGGTGACCAGGATCGAAATTCGCGGCCTGCCCGACGCAGCGATGGAAGCCAACGTGCGCAGCGCGCTGTCGCTCAGCGATGCGGTGGGCAAGGACGTCCGGCCGCGCCGACTCGGCTACCTGCTGCGCGTGGCGGAAGACGAGACGCGACGCGCGCTGGAGCCGTTCGGCTACTACGACCCGGCCATCACCGTCACCCGCAGCGACCGCGCCGGCAACGCCAACGACGACACGGACGCGGGGGACGGGCAGGACGACGACACCGGCGGCGACGACGCGGACGCGCAGGCTGCCGGGGCGCGCCGCGACCGCAGCCTGACCATCACGCTGGAGGTCACGCCCGGCGCGCCGGTGCGCGTGCGCGGATTCGACCTGGGCGTGGACGGCCCCGGCGGCAGCGATGCCGGCGTGGTGGCCGCGTTGGACGGCTTCCACCCGCGCGCCGGCGAGGTCCTCGACCACGCCCGCTACGAGGCCGGCAAGGCGCAGGTGGGCGCGGCGCTGGCGCGCCACGGCTATTTCGACGCGGCGCCGGCCACGCACCGCGTGGAGGTGACCCGTGCCGACCATGCCGCGGACCTGGCGCTGCGCTGGACCAGCGGCGATCGCCACGCGCTGGGCGATGCCCGCTTCTCGCAGGTGCCCAGCGCGGTGATCCGCCCCCGCCTGCTGGCCAAGCTGGTGCCGTGGACGCCCGGCGACCCCTACGACGAGGCGATGCTGGATCGCCTGCGCACTTCGCTGGTGGGGTTGGACTACTTCGGCCTGGTGGACGTGCAGGCGGTTCCCGCCGAGGCCCAGGACGGTCGCGTGCCGGTGGACGTGCAGCTGACCCCGGCCAAGCGCAGCATCTACAGCGCCGGCGCCAGCTATGGCACGGCCAGCGGCGCGGGCATCAGCCTGGGCGCCGAACGCCGCTACCTGAACGCCCGCGGGCACAAGGCGCTGGCGCAGCTGGACTGGGCGGAGAAACGCAAGACCGCGACCGTGCAGTACCGGATCCCGGCGTTCGCCTGGCTGGACGGCTGGTACACGGCCAGCCTGCAGGCGGCCGACGAGGTCAACAATTACGTCAACAGCCGCCGGCTGGAGCTGGTCGCCAGCCGCACCGGGCAGTACAGCCCGCGGCTGGCGCTGTCCGCCTCGCTGCACGTGCTGCGCGAACGCTGGGCCTACAACGTGGCCGACGATGGCGGCGGGGCGCTGGCTCCGATCGACTTCCGCTTCGCCAGCTTCCTGTTCCCCGCGCTGCGCGCGGAGTACGTCGATGTCGACGACCGCCTGGCCCCGCGCCGCGGCGGCGGCGGGACGTTGACCTTGCGGGGCGGCTCGGGCGGCAGCGATGGCCGCGCCACCTTCTCCCAGCTGCATGCCACCGTGCAGTGGTTCCATGGCCTCGGCCCCGACAGCCGATTGATCGCGCGCGGCGAGCTGGGCCACACCTTCACCCGCGACGTGCTGGACCTGCCGCCCAGCCTGCGTTTCTACGCCGGCGGCGACCGCAGCGTACGCGGCTATGGCTGGCACGAGATCGGGCCGAAGGTGGACACCGACTTCGGCGATTACTACACCGGCGCCTCCAACGTGGTCACCGCCAGCCTGGAGGTGGAGCGCTACTTCAAGGGCCCGTGGGGCGCCGCGGTGTTCGTGGACACCGGCAGCGCCTTCGAGGGCCGCACGCCCGACCTGCACACCGGCGTCGGCGTCGGCCTGCGCTGGCGTTCGCCGGTGGGGCCGGTGCGCATCGACGTCGCGCGCGGGCTGAACGCGCCCGACTCCCCGATCACGCTCCACCTCAACATCGGCGCCGACCTGTGAACTGGCGCGTCCGCTACCAGCGCTACCGCCGCTACGGGCTCGATCCGCTGCCCGCCGACGCCCCCCCGGCGCAGCGCGAGGCCCGCATCGTCGAGCTGCGCACGTTGCGCCAGCGCCGCCGCCGCAAGGTCCTGCTGCGTAGCGCCGTCGCCACCGCACTGGCCGGCGCGGCGGCGATGGCACTGGCCTACTGGCTGGTGGCCACGCTCGCCGGCCGCGACTTCCTGCTGGGGCAGATCGCGACGCGCCTGCCGGCCGGCGCGGTGCTGACGTGGTCCAAGGCCGAAGGGCCAGTGGCGGGGCCGCTGGTCCTGCACGGCGTGCATTTCGCGATGCCGCGCCAGCGCGATCCCGATTGCGTGCCCACGCCCAAGGCCAGCTGCGCGATGGGCACCATCACCTTCGACGCGCGCACGGTGGTGCTGGATCCGGCGCTGCGGCCGCTGCTGGGCCGCACCCTGCGGCTGGATGCGCTGGACATCACCGACGCCACGCTCGACCTGCCGCGCAGCGACACGCCGTTCGAACTGCCGCGCTGGCCGGACGTGCTCCCGCAGGTCGAGCCGCCGCTGGACCTGCGTGCCGACGCGATCCGCATCGACGGGCTGCGCGTGCTGCAGGAAGGCACGCCGGCCATCGCCATCCAGCGCGCGCGCGGCGGGCTGGATGCGCGCCGCGGGGCGCTGCACGTGGAGCGCCTGGCGGTGGACAGCGACCGCGGCCGCTTCACCCTGCAGGGCGACTACGCGCCCCGCCGGAACTTCCGCAGCGACCTGGTCGCCACCGCCGTGCTGCCCGCGCCGGCCGGCACCACCGCGCCGCGGCTGGGGCTGGTGGCGCGCGGCGACCTGTCGCGGATGGTGGTGGGCATCGGCGGGCGGGCGCCTGCCCCGCTGCGGGCCACGCTGGTGCTGCAGGACGACCCGGCGGCCCCGCG
>DASWXO010000058.1:0-22995 GCA_036405455.1 Thermomonas sp.
CCGCCTTGCCGCCGCCGCGGTCGTGGCCGCCTGCGCCCTGGCCGCGGCCTGGGGCTGGCGCCAACAGGCACCGGTGGAGGCCAGCCACTACCGGACCGCGCTGGGCGAGGTCCGCACCCTGCCGCTGGCCGACGGCTCGCGCGCCACCCTGGCCAGCGCCAGCGGCATCGATGTCCGCCTGTCATCGCGCGCGCGCGACGTGGCGCTGACGTCCGGCGAGGCCATCTTCGACGTCGCCAAGGATCCGCGCCGTCCCTTCGCGGTCGCCGCGGAGGGCTACCGCGCGGTCGCGGTGGGCACGCGCTTTTCGGTGCGCCGGAACGACCGTGACCTGCGGGTGGTGGTGACCGAGGGCACCGTCCGGCTGGAAACACCGTCCAGTACCGCCGGCGCCACGCCATCGGTACTGCTGCCCGCAGGCAGCGTGGCGCTGGTGCGCGGAGGCGCCCTGCTGGTCCGCAGCCTGCCGCTGGCCGACGCCCAGCGCCTGCTGGACTGGCGCGAGGGCCTGCTGGCGTTCCGCGACGCGCCGCTGTCCGAGGTCGCCGCGGAGTTCAACCGCTACAACGCGCGCAAGCTGGTGGTGGCCGATGCGGAGGCCGGGGCGCTGCGGGTGGGCGGCAGCTTCCGCTGGGACAACGAAGAAGGCTTCGTGCGCCTGCTCGAGGCCGGTTTCCCGGTCCGTGCCGAGGCCGGCGCGGACCGCATCGTCCTGCACTCCCGCTAGATCGACCTGCGAGCGATGGCCTGACCGGGGGATTTCCCGCGGTCGTTCGTCATGAAGCCGTAACGGTGCCCAACCCGGGCATCCCTGGGGGAAAAACTACGCCATGAAACCGTCCCGTCCGCTGCGTGTCCTGCTGTTGTCGCTGGCCTGCTCCGCCGCCCTGGCCGCACAGGCGCAAACCGCCACCCGCCTTGACATCCCCGCCGGCGATCTCGCCGGGGCGCTGGACGCCTATGCCCGGCAGACCGGCACCCAGCTGGTGTACCGCGCCGACCAGCTGAAGGGCGCGCGCAGCGCCGGCCTGCGGGGGCAGGCCGCTTCGCCGCAGGCCATCGATGCGCTGCTGCAGGGCAGCGGCTTCCGCGCCCAGCGCGATGCCTCGGGTGCCGTGCTGATCGTGCCGGCCACCGGTGGCACGAAGCCGGTCGCACCCGCGCGCCCGGCCCCACAGGCACGCCCCGCGCAAGCCGCCACGGATGCCCCGGTGACCAACCTCGATGCCGTCCAGGTCACCGGCTCGCGCATCCCCCGCGCGCAGGTGGAAGGCCCGGCGCCGATCACCATCGTCACCGCCGAGCAGATCCAGGCCGCCGGCTTCACCACCGTGCCCGACGTCCTGCGCTCGCTCAGCCAGAACAGCGGCAGCGTGCAGGGCCAGCAGAACACCACCAGCGCGCAGTCCACGCCCGGCGCGCAGGCGGTGGACCTGCGCGGCCTCGGTCCGAACCACACGCTGGTGCTGGTGAACGGCCGCCGGATCGCCGACTTCCCGCTGCCGCTCAACAGCCGCAGCAACTTCACCGACATCGGCAACATCCCGCTGGGGATGATCGACCGCATCGAAGTGCTGACCGGCAGCGCCTCCGCCGTGTATGGCTCCGACGCGATGGCCGGCGTGATCAACTTCATCCTGAAGAAATCCACCGACGGCATCACCGTCGACTACCGCTACGGCGATACCGAACGGGGTGGCGGGGAGTCCCATTCGCTGGCGATCACCGGCGGGTTCGAGCGCGGCAACTTCAGCGGCGTGGTCGGCATGGAGCTGGTCAACAAGCGCCCGCTGTGGGGCTACCAGCGCAGCATCCAGGACTCCACCCTGGATGCCCCCACGACCGAGCGCCGCCTTCCGCGCCTGACCGCCCAGCTCTATGACTGGGACGAAGACCTCAACGTGGGGCCCGCCGACGGCTGCAGTGCGATGGCAGGCCTCAACGAGGGCACCACGGTGCTGGCCGAGGATCCCGACTACGGGTTCTATTGCGGCAGCGAACGCGCCATCGCGTACCGGACCATCCAGAACGAGCGCAAGGGGGCGAACGTCTACGGTTCGTTCGAGTACCGCCTCTCCGACGCCCTGTCGTGGTTCGCCGACGTGCAGGCCGGCCACCAGACCGTGCGGCTGCTCACCGGCACCAATGGCAACCTGGTCGCCAGCGACCACATGGGCTGGGAATTCCACGACCCGGCATCGACCAACAATTACCGCAACAAGGTCTTCTACAACGCCGGGACGGGCCGCTACGAGATCTGGTCGCGCCAGTTCACGCCCGAGGAGACCGCGGGCCTGCGCAACCGCATGAACACCACCACCCAGAAGACGCTGGCGGTGACCACCGGCTTCAAGGGCGGCTTCGGCGATGCATGGAACTGGGAAGCGGCCTACAACCACTCCGAGTACCGCGCGACCGTGGAGATGCCGCGCATCCGCGCCGAAGCGGCCAACCGCCTGTTCCTGGGCGAGCGCCTGGGCTACGACGACGACGGCTACGCCATCTACGACGCCGATCCCGCGCGCCTGTTCACGCCGTTGACGGCCGCGGAGTTCGCCTCGATCGCGGCGATGTCCACCTGGCGGCCCGTGGCCAAGAACGACAACGTCAGCCTCAGCGCCGACAACCCCGCCCTGTTTTCGATGCCGGCCGGCGACGCCGGCTTCGCGGCGGCGCTGGAGTACGGCCGCCAGTCCTACCGGATCAATCCCGATCCGCTGGCACTGACGGAAGACGCCTACTACGGACCGCGCTACGGCGATGGCAACGGCAGTCGCAACCGCTGGAGCGCCGCCACCGAGCTGCGCCTGCCGCTGGCGTCCAGCCTGCTGGCCAGCGTGGCAGGCCGCTATGACCAGTACAGCTATGGCGGCAAGCAGCCCGGCAAGGTCACCTACAGCGCGGGCCTCGAGTGGCGCCCGCTGGACACGCTGCTGGTGCGCGGCTCCTACGGCACCGGGTTCCGCGCCCCCGACATGCACTACCTGTTCGCCGGCAACGACTACTACCGGACCCGCTACGCGACCGACTACTACCAGTGCCGTACCGACGAGCCCGGCTACAGCGACGACGAGTGCTACGACGACGGCAGCTGGGACGGCGCCACCTTCGACGTCTATTCCGGCAACATGGCGCTGGACGTCGAGACCAGCCGCTCGGCCTCGGTCGGCTTCGTGTGGTCGCCGACCAGCCGCTTCGACCTGGCGGTGGACTACTACCGCATCCGGGTGATGAACCAGGTCCAGAGCCAGGACCGCGAGCGCCTGCGCATCACCGAGGCGAACTGCCGGCTCGGCGTCACCGACACCGGTGCGCCGGTGGACATCGCCTCGCCCACCTGCGTGGACGCGCTGGCGCGCGTGATCCGTGACGAGGACGGCACCATCACCAGCGTCCACTTCAGCCCGATCAACATCGCCAGCGAGGAAACTTCGGGCATCGACGTGACCGCCAACTACCGGCTGGAAACCGCGCGCGCGGGCGACTTCCGGATCGGCGCCAACTACACCTGGGCCCGCCGGCACACCCGCCAGCAGTATCCGGGCGACCCCACCGAGGACATGCTGGACGTGAGCTTCAGCGACACCACGCTACCGCGCGCCAAGGCCAACCTGAGCCTGGCCTGGGACCGCGGCGCGTGGGGCGCCAGCCTGTTCGGCAATTACCTGGGCCGGGTGGCGAACTACGCCAACGACGCGTGGACGCCGGCCACGTGGCGCTTCAACGCGGGCGCCCGGTACGACGTCAGCGACCATTTCCGGGTCTCGCTGACGATCAACAATCTGCTGGACAAGATGCCGCCGAGCGATCCGACCTGGTCGAACTACCCCTACTACGACACCTCGTGGTTCGACAGCTTCGGGCGCAGCTACTTCGTGCAGCTGACGTATAAATTCGGCGGCAAGCCGCTGGACTGACACCGTATCCCGCCCCCGGCGGAATGCCCCGAACGCCCCGGCTCGCCGGGGCGTTCGCGTTCCGGCATGCCGGGCGTGCTAGTCGGATGCCGGCACGGGATCGCCGACGAAGCGGCGGTAGCCTTCGTAGTGGTGGAAGACGAAGCCGTCGAAGCCACGGCGTCCGCCGTAGGCGGCCTCGACTTTCGCGGCCTCGCGTTCGAAAGCGGCCTCGTCCGTGCCGTGGAAGCTCAGTTTGGCGGGTTCGCCGGGGTTGAACTCCAGGCCGATCACCACGCGCTTGCCGATGCGGTCGGCGTAGGCCATCTCGTCCTCTGCGTGCGAGAGGATGGAATCACGGCCCTCGGCCCGGTTGCGGTAGTCCATCAGCGCCACATAGTCGGTGAGGTCCGCCACGTGCTCGCTGACGGGCTTGCGCGCGCCGCGCCACTCCAGGGTGATGCCGTCCCACCAGAACGGCATCGCCGGGCCAATCGGCAGCGCTTGGCCCGAGCGGCGCCGGGCGGCCATCATCGCCTCGGTCATGTCGAGGAAGCCGCGCAGCAGGCGCGGGCGCGTGGCGTCCTCCCACTCGTCCAGCAGGTGCGGCTCGATGTCGTAGTTCACGCCGTCGAAGCGCGCGCCCGGTGCCGCCGCGGCGTTGTAGTCCAGCACCTGTTGCAACATCGCGACCGCCTTGCGCTGGTGCCTCGGCAGGACATAACGCTCGGTGTGCAGGTACCAGGAGCCCAGCAACGCGTACACGCGGATGCCGCGCGCATGGGCAGCGCGGATGAACGCACGGTAGCGGGCCGGCTGCTGCACCAGCAGGTTGCGACCCTGGAAGGCATCGGCGTAGAGGTAGACAACATCGATGCGTTTGCGCTGCAGGAACGCCAGCGCCTCGTCGGCGACCTGCGGTGACTCCAGCATGGCGTAGGACGGACGCTCCCAGGTCCAGACCGCGCGGGAGGCGTGCGTTGCCGCATGCACCTCCGGCGCCGATTGCGCGGTGGCGGCCGCTGCCAGCACGAGCAGCAGCCCCAGCACCGCGCCCCGGATCGCGCCCATCACGGCGCGGCAGCCGGGAGGTCCAGCGGCAGGTGGAAGCGCCCGCGCCCGACGGCCTTGCCGGTGGCCGGATCCGACGGCAGCACCGAGACGAAGTACCGTCCTGGCGCCAGCGCCGGCACTGCCAGCGACAGCAGCACCTCGCGGCGCTCGTGCGCGCGCAGCTGGATGGCGCTGCCGTAGCCTTCGCGCAGCTCGCGGCCGTGTTCCTCCGTCAGCACCGCCAACGGCACGAAGGCGCGCGAATCGCGGGCATCGCCGTTGACGAACGTCGCCGCCACGCGCACGCCGTCCTCGGTGCGCTCCAGGCGCACGGCCTCCATGCCGATCCCCGCCGGCAGCGCGGCGATGGCGGCAGGGGCTGCCGGCGCCGGGTTCGACGCCCCAACCCCGAACGCCACCAGGCGCGGTTGGCCGCCTTCCGGGGACAGGGCGAGAGTGCGCAGGAACCGGGCGTTGGCGGCCTGGTAGGCCTGCAGCCGGGCGGCCACCTGCGCGCGCACGCCGTCGTCGTCAACCTCGGAGGCGCGGATGCCATCCTGCAGCTCGAACAGGCGGCCGTCGTGCAGGAACCAGCGCCCGGACACGAAGTCGGGCACGCTGGTCTTGGTCTGCTTCAGCGGAAATTCGTGGGCGCTCCGGAACGTCTCCGCCATGTCCAAGCCGGTGCCGGTCCAGCTGGTCCTGGCCGGGCGGCGCAGGCCGTAGGTGTGCGAGAGCAGCGCCAGCAGCGACGGCGTCACGTCGAGGTGCGAGGACACCGCGCGGATGTGCGCGGGCCGGCGCAGCAGCGGCGAGAACACCAGCAGCGGCACGTGGTAGCGCTCGATGTGGGTGTCCTGCGGGATCTCCGCCAACCGGTGGTCGCCGGTGACGACGAAGATCGTGTCGTCGTACCACGGCGCCTTGGCGACGCCCTCGAAATAGCGGCGCAGCTGGTCGTCGGTGTAGAGGATGGCGCTGTAGATGTCCGCCTGCGCGCGGTACGGCGCGCGCCGCGCCTCCGGGATCCCCAGCGCCTGCAACCGCGCCTCGACGCCAGCCTTGTAGGCCTCCTGCCCGGGGAAGCGGTAGCTGGTGTGCATGCTGATGGTCTGCAGGCCCAGCACGAAGGGCGGACGCAGGCGCCCGCTGTCGGCCAGCACGCGCGACACCAGCTCGCGGTCGGGATAGCCCCACTCGCTGAACGGGTTGCGCTGGTAGCCGGGGCCGAAATGGCGCAGGTCGACGATGTCGTCGACTTCCTGCAGCTGCAGCAATCCGCGCTCGTTGTCGAAATCGGCATCGGTGCCGAGGTAGAAGGCCCCGCGGTAGCCCTGCCGGCGCAGCACGTTGAACAGGCCGGCGTGGGCTGGCATCTTCGGCCCCAGCGCCGCGAAGCCCTGCTCGGCCACCGGCAGCGACCCCAGCAGCGCCGGCAGCACCCCGAAGGTGCGGCCCTGGTTGGCCAGGAAGTTGTCGAAATACAGGCTGCGCGCAGCCAGCCCGTCGAGGAAGGGCGTGAAGCTGCCGAGTGGCGCGTCCGGGCCAGAGAACGAGCGCCCCAGCCCCTCCACCACGATCACCACCACGTTCGGCGGGCGGCCGTCGCGGGTCGGGCCGAAGTACGGCCCCAGCGTGTCCGGGGTGGCTTCGTCGTGCAGGAACGGATAGGCCGGATCGCCGCCTGCGGGCGACGCGGCGACACGGGCCGGCGATGCGGTCGCCGTCGCGATCGGCGCGGCATCCACCCGCCACCAGCGCAGGGCGTCGCTGATGAAATAGGCGCCCTTGCTCGTCGCGACGGCGCGGGCATCCTCGCTGCCCAGGCCGCGCGCACCGGGCGCCAGCGGCAGCAGCCATGCGGCCAGGCCCGCCAGCAGCAGGCCGCCCAGCCAGGCCGGCCGCGCAGTGGCCGCGCGGCGGCGGCGCCAGGCCAGCACCGCCCACAGCACCACCAACGGCATCAGCATCGCCAGCGTACCGGCAGCGCCGATGCCGCCGCCAGCACCGGCAACGGTGGTGCGGATCTCGGCGGCGCTGTAGCCGAACAGGTCGGCGCCCAGCGGCACGCGCGCCACCAGGTAGTACTGCTCCAGCCCGGCCTGCAGCAGCAGGAACAGCGACCACAGCCCACCCACGCCCGCCAGCGCGGCGCGGCGCGAACGCAGCGCCGCCAGCGGCCACGCCAACAGGCAGAGCAGCGGCAAGGCGCGCAGCAGGAACAACAGCTGGCTGCCGGCGGCCACCGACACGACCAGCGGCGCGGCGACGCCGGGCGGCAGCGCGCGCACGGCAGCCCACAGCGCCAGGACCAGCTGCGCGGCCAGCAGCGCCGGCCACCACGCGAGCAGACGCGCGGCGGCGGTGTCGCGCCTGTCCGGGGCGACCGCGGGGACGTTCTCGCGCCTCACCAGCGTCGGTACAGCGCGAACGAGAGCTGGCGCTCGTTGAAGCCGTCGGCGTCGTCGGCGTATCCGGCCCCCAGCTTGAAGCCCCAGTCGCTGCGGAAATACCGCACCCAGCTCACGCCCACCGAGGCGTTGCTGTTGCGCACCAGCGCCCCGCTGCGATCGAGGTCGGCGCTGCGGCCGTGGCTGGCGCTGACTTCCAGGTAGTCATCGGCGTTGCCGCGGTAGTAGTTGCGCACCACGCCGCGGTGGCTCCAACTGCCCGAACTGACGCCAGGCACGTGCTGCAGTTTGTAGCGCAGGTACCAGTTGCCGACATAGCGGCCCACGCCGACGCCATAGAACTCGGTGTCCGAACTGAAACGCAGATGGTCGACGCTGGCCGACAGCTCCCAGCCGCTGCCGACCCCTTGGAACACCTCCACGCGCCACGCGTCGCGCGGCAGCACGCCGCTGGCCGGGCCACGCTGGTAACGCACGTTGGCGTAGGCGCGCGACCACAGGGACACGTAACTGTCCAACGCCCACGCATCGTCGCGGCGCTGGAAGTGGTCGGCCTGCAGCCACTCCAGGCCCAGCGAGCCGAACGCGAACTGCCGGCGCAGGGTCAGCCCGGTATCCGTCCACGCGTCGCGTCCGCCGCTGAAGCCGGTGTGGTCCACGCCGGCGCGCAGCGACCAGCGGTAGCCGTCCGCGAGCATCGCGTCAGGCATGGCGGTGCGGACCACCGTGCTCTCGGTGAGCGCCGCGACCTGCGTCGGTTCGGCGCCGTTGGCCGCCGCCGCCGCGAAGTCGGCGCGTGCGGCGTCCATGTCGCCGGCCGCCCGCCACGCGCGGCCGCGGGCGATGCGGGGCTCGGAGGCACCGGGCACCAAGGCCACCCAGTGGCCATAGGCCTCGGCCGCCTCGGCCGGGCGATCGCTCCACAGGTACAGGTCGCCCAGCGCGGACCACGCATCCGCGTAGTCGGGCTTGGCGGTGGTGACCGCACGCAGGTCGGCTTCCGCCTCCGCATAGCGCCCGGCCCAGGCATAGGTGCGCCCGCGCGCCAGCAGCACGTCGCTGTTGCCGGGCGACGCCTGCAGCATCGCGTCGTACAGGCGGATCGCCTGCTCGCGCAGCGCGGGGTCACCGGCCGTGGCCAGCGCGCGCGCGCGCTGCAGGCGGGCCTCGTAGCCCTCCTCCGCAGCGTCCTGCGGCAGGGCCGACGCCATCGGCGATGCGTCCGCCTGGCCGCCCAGCAAGGCGGCGTGGAGAAGCGCGGAGTACAGCAGGCTGGTGGTCATGGGGATCGTGGTCATTGGTCGTGAGGGTCAGGAAACAGCCGGGCCCGTGGCCGCGACCTGGGATTCGTGGTCCTGCCAGTCGGCCCGGCGGCGGACATGGCCCCACTTGGAGCGGCGACGCAGCTTCACCACCCAGCGGAACAATCCGATCACCCGGAACAGCGAGGTCATCTGGCGGTACCCGAGGTTCTCCAGCACCGCCACCAGGAACAGCCGCAGCTGCTGGGCAGGACGCGGATAGAGGTGGAAGGAAATCTCCTCCAGCATCATCGCGTTCACCGACAGCAGGACGCCCAGCCCGACGGACGCGAACAGGAAGGCGAAGAACGCCTGCGGAGACAGCATCCCCAGCAGCCCGAGGATGATCACCGAGGCATAGCCCAACACTTCGATGATCGGGCCCAGGCACTCGAACACCAGCATGAAGGGATAGGCAACCCAGCCCACGGTGCCGCCGTTGCGACGGAACATCAGTCGCCAGTTGCCGAACAGGCTCTCGGCCAAGCCCTGCTGCCAGCGGACGCGCTGGTTGTAGAGCGAGCGCAGGTCCGATGGCACCTCGGTCCAGCAGATCGGATCGGGCACGAAGGCGATCTTGTAGGGACGCTTTTCCTGGCGCATGCGGTCGTGCAGGCGCACCACCATCTCCATGTCCTCGCCGACCAGGTCGCTCTTGTAGCCGCCCGCCGCGATCACGCGCTCCTTGTAGAACACGCCGAACGCGCCGGAAATGATCAGCAGCGCGTTGATCGGCGACCAGCCAAGGCGGCCGAACAGGAAGGCCCGCAGGTACTCCACGGTCTGCACCAGCGGCAGCACCTTGTCCGGCAGGTCCACCTTGGACAGCTGGCCGTCCTTGACCTTGCAGCCGTTGACGATGCGGATCACGCCCCCTGTGGCGATCATGGAGGAGTCCTCCAGGAACGGCTGCACCACCCGCGCCAGGCTGTCCGGCTGCAGGATGCAGTCGGCGTCGACCACGCAGAACAGCGGGAAGCGCGCGGTGTTGATGCCGGCGTTCAACGCGTCCGCCTTGCCGCCGTTCTCCTTGTCGACCACGCGCACCCGCCCGCCCTGCGGCGAGGCGAAGATGCGCTTCACGTGCGCGGTCTTCAGGCGGCTGCGGTAGGCCTCGGGGAATTCCACCAGGCCGAAGGCATCGACCACCGTCTGCAGCGTGGCGTCGGTGGAGCCATCGTTGACGACCACGATCTCGAAGTTGGGGTAGCCCAGCCGCAGCAGCGAGCGCACGGTGCTGACGATGGTGCGCTCCTCGTTGTGGGCCGGCACCAGGATGCTCACCGGCGGCTGGTAGTCGGCGAAGTTCTTGATCCGGAAGCTGGCGCCGTGCTCGCGGGCATAGCGCAGGATCGCGAACATCGCGATGAAGTTCAGCGCCAGGTACACGACGTTGATGCAGATGAAGTAGCAGAGGAAGGCCCATTGCGTTGCGACCAGCGCGGACGCCAGCCCCTCGGGCAGCCATGACGGGTTCATTGCGTCTCTCCCAGCGCGCGCTCGGCCATCACCTGGGTGAGGATGTCGCGCGCATAACGGTCCTGCTGCGCATCGCGCAGTCGTTCGAGGCGGTCGCCCGCGGCGCCCAGCAGGTGCTGGAGTGCCTGTGCGGTGCGGTAGCGGACCCACCACTGCGGGTCGGCCAACAAGGGTTCCAGCGGAGCCGCATCGTCCGGCCGGCCCAGCCGGCCGATCGCCGCCGCCGCGTGCATACGTACGTGCCAGCGCGGGTGCGCCAGCAACGGATGCACCTTGTCGAGGTCGCCGGCATCGGCCATCACCTGCAAGCAAGTGGACACCAGGTGCTCGTCGTGGGGCTCGGCGAGAATCCTCGCGATCACGGGCGTCGCCGCCTCGGGGCTGACGCCGGCAAGGAAGCGCACCAGCCGAGGCGCCACGTCGTCGTTCGCCCGCAGCGCGGCGGCACCCAGCTCGTCCTTCACCGCCTCCGGGCCTGCCTCGTGCAG
This sequence comes from Thermomonas sp., assembly GCA_036405455.1. Lineage (GTDB taxonomy): Bacteria > Pseudomonadota > Gammaproteobacteria > Xanthomonadales > Xanthomonadaceae > Thermomonas. The sequence continues at coordinate 10,629 of DASWXO010000058.1, forward strand.
CATCTGCGCGATGCCGCCGTCCACCCAGTCCTGGCGCGCGACGATCTGCGGCACCACCTGCTGCACCGCGCGCCGCGGGTCGATCCGCATGAGCGCGCGCGCGGCGCTGATCGAGATGATCGGGCTGGCGTCGTTGATGAGCCCGGCCAGGCGGTCGAAGCTCGAGGCACTGCGCAGATAGCCGATGGCGATGATCGCCATCACCCGGTCGTGGAAGCTGCCGCGCGCCAGCAGGCGTTCCAGCTTGGCGGCTGCACCGGCGCGCTCGGCCACGTCGCGCATGCCCGGGTCGTCAGCGTGGCCGGGGGCGTCGTGCAGCTCGTTCCAGGCATCCACGAAACCGCTCATGTCGCCGGCCGGCAGCGACGGGACCTGGACCAACGGCGCCCGCTGGGCGTCCAGCAGCACCCCCCGCCAGAAGGCGGTGGCCCGCTGGTGGTGGCGCTCGCGGCGCTGCGCCATCTGGCGCAGTACCAGCACGGCGATCAACAGCAACACGGAGGCAGTGGTGACCGACACGCCCACCCAGATGGCAAAGGCGATCTGCGCATCGGCCTGGATGGCGGGTGTCATGGGCGTTGCTCCTGCCCACGTGCGCAGGCGTCATTCGAAAGCATGGGATATCCGGGGATGCAGGGCGGGTCAGGCGTCGGCCGGTGCAGGCGCCATGAACCGGCGTACCCGGTCCAGCATCTGCCGGGTCTCGCCGTTGCCGGGGTTGCGCGCCAGCGCATCGGCCAATACGGCCTCCGCCTCAGGCCAGCGGGCCTGCCGGTAATAGACGCTGCCCAGCCCCTCCAGCACGGCCACGTCGTCGGGGTGCTGCCGCCGGAGTGCGGTGAACGCGGCCTCCGCCTGCGGCAGCCGGCTCTGCGAGAGATCGCAGTAGGCCAGCCCGATCCGCGCGTCCTGGTCGTCCGGCGCCAGTGCCAGCGCCCGCGAGAACGCGGCCTGCGCCTCGTCCAGCCGCCGCAGCCGGTACAGGCTCCAGCCCTCCAGACGCAGCATGCGCGGACCCTTGTCGGCCACGCCGGACAGTGTCCTCAGCGCGTCTTCGAAGCGGCCCTCTCCGAAGAGGCGCGTGGCGCGGTCTTCGGCATCGCGATCCGCGTGCGAGGGCGCATTGCGGGTCTCGAATACCGCGGTCTCCACCCGCGCATGTTCGGCGAGGTAGCGCCGCACGTTGCCGGCGCGGTGCAGGCCGAGGTAGCAATGGATGTAGGCCACGCCGTCCGCGGCCAGCGCCGCTTCGGCCGCGGCGCGGGAATTCTTCACGTAGTCATTGCCGAACTTCTGCCCGAGGATGCTGCCCATCGGGAAGTTCTTGACCGTCATGCCGTGCCGGGCGGCCAGCGCACGCTCCTTCTCCAGCAGCACCTTCTCGTAAGGCACGTTGGGCTCGAGCAGGCTGATGATGGTGGTGACCCCGCGCTTCTTGAGCTCGACGAAGTCGGCCTCGACCGGATACGGCCCCAGCAGGACGCCATCCACCGGCGCCGCCGCGCGCTCGGCGCGCCACGGCTGCACGAAGATGCTGGCCGGGTGCAGCAGCACCCACACGCCGAACGCGAACCCCACCACGCCCAAGGCGAGGACGGCGAGGACGAGGCGGCGGCTTGGCTTGCGCATGGCGGCTCCCGGCAGGGTGGACGGTTCCGGGCGCACGCGTCCGCCGACCCTGCACTGCAGGATCCACGGACGACCGATGGCGCCCCTGTTTCATCCGAAGGGGCCCGGGATCTCCCGCAGCGCCACGTTCGGAGCGGCCACAGGCTGCACGGGCAGCGGGCGGCGATGAACTGTGACGCAAATCCCATGCCAAACAGGCCACGGCCTGTCACGGACGCGTCATAAAGGCGGAAAACGAACGCGGATCGGACGCTACGCGTCAGTTCCCGACGCGTTGCGACGCACCATCGTCGGGCTGCACCACGTCGTGGTTGCAGCCGCGGAATGGCGCATACCAGCGCTGGATGCGGGCGATGTCGGCCGGCATGTCCCCGCTGGTCGCGAACACCGGTCCGATGGTGATGGTGCGGCTGGGATAGTCGAACGCCGCCACGATCACCGGCACGCCGGCCCCGTGGGCGATATGCCAGAAGCCGGGCTTCCAGCGCTCCACCCGGCGACGGGTGCCTTCGGGCGCCATCGCGTACCACATGCACGGCGACGCCTGCAGCGCAGCGATGGCCTGCCCCACCACGCCGTGCGGCGCGGCGCGGTCCACCGGGATCACGCCCTGCCAGCGCAGCAGCGGTCCCAGCAGGGGAATGCGGAAGAGGCTGTGCTTGCCAAGGATGGACAGGCGCACGCCCATGGCGAGCTTGGCGGCGATCCCCCAGACCCCGTCCCAGTTGGACGAGTGCGGCGCGGCCACCAGCACCGCCCGCGGGATGTCGGGGAACGCGCCCTCCATGTGCCAGCCACCCAGCCGCAGCGCGGTCCGCCCCAGCCATTCCATGGCCCGGTTGCGCGGCATCCGCGGCGCTTGCGGCGGCAGGCCCAGGACCACGTCCTTCGCGCCGGCGTCGCTCATTCCCACCCCCGTCCGCTGCGGCCCTGCTTGACGCTGGCGCGACCGCGCTTCTCGCCCAGGCGTCGCTCCTTCGAAGCGCGGGTGGGGCGGGTGGCGATGCGTGGCGTCGGTGCGCGCAGCCCGCTGTCGATGAAGGCGGCCAGCCGTTCCCGCGCATCCTCGCGGTTGCGTTCCTGGGTGCGGAAGCGCTGCGCCGACAGCACCAGCACGCCATCGGCGGTCATCCGCCGATCGCGCTTGGCCAGCAGGCGCGCACGCACCGCCTCGGTCAGCGAGGGCGATCGGGCCACGTCGAAACGCAGCTCCACCGCCGTGGCGACCTTGTTGACGTTCTGCCCGCCCGGCCCGGACGCGCGCACGAAGCGCTCGACCAGTTCGTCGTCGTCGATGGAAAGAGGACCAACCTGCATGCCGCGATCATAAAGCGACCCGTCCGTCCCCGGCAGGTCGCCACCTCAGGCCAGGTCCGGCCCGAACAGCGCCAGCGCCTTCCCGAACTCGGCATCCGGCGGCGCCAGCGCCTCGACGCGCTCGCCCGAATGCGGGTGGGTGAAGGCCAGCCGGCGCGCGTGCAGCAGCATGCGGTGGATGCCGAGCATGCGGAAGTTCCGGTTGTGCCGGCCGTCGCCGTGGCTGGTGTCGCCGATCAGGTGGTGCGACAGGTGCTTGAGGTGCCGGCGGATCTGGCGAAAGCGCCCGGTGCGCGGCGAGGCCCGCAGCAGCGCGTAGCGCGAGGTGTCGAACCCCGCCGATGGCACCGCCAGTTCGCAGGTGGCCAGGACCTTGAAGTCGGTGACTGCGTCTTTCTTCAGCGGCTTGCCGGGCCCGCCGTCCAGCGGATGGTCGACGACGAAGTCGTGCTCCGCGGGCCAGCCGCGGCAGACCGCCCAGTAGTCCTTCTCCACGTCGTGCGCCATGAGCGTCTTGCCCAGCGCCGAGGCGGTGTCGCGGTCGAACGCCAGCAGCAGGCAGCCGCTGGTGGCGCGGTCCAGGCGGTGCACCAGGAAGATCGGCCGGCCGAACTGCTCGCGCAGGCGATCGGCCGCGAAGTCGGTCTCGCCCCGCGCCAGCGCGCTGTCGTGGACCATCAGGCCGGCCGGCTTGGAGACCACCGCCAAGGCGTCGTCCAGATACAGGACCGGCAAGCCGCCCGATGCGTCGTACTGCGCCTCCGTCATCGCCCCCGCCGCCTCAGCGCCGCGGCCACGCGGCCAGCAGCGCCCACAGGCCGCCGAGGCCCGCGATCCAGGTGGACACCGGCAGCGCCAGCACTTTCGGGCCGCCCGCGTCGAGTGCGTACAGCACCGCGGCCACGATGAGCAGGCCGACGCCCAGGATGGACGCCACGATGCGGCGCTGCATCGCCGCCAGCGTCTGGGTGATCTCGCGTACGTCGGCGGAACGCATGCTCAGCTCGTGTCCGCCCTGCACCTGCTGCTGCAGCCAGGCGTGCAACAGGCGCGGCATCTCCGGCGCGCGCGTCACCAGCTCCGGGATCTGCTTGCGCAGCTCGCCCACCAGCCGGCGCGGGCTGTAGCGCTCGGCCAGGATGCCTTCCAGCACCGGCTTGGCCACCGCCCAGATGTCGATCTGCGGATCCAGCTGGCGGCCCACGCCCTCGATGTTGAGCAGGGTCTTCTGCAGCAGGATCAGCTGCGGCTGCAGGGTCAGCTCGTAGCGCTGCGCGGTGCGGAACAGCTTGACCAGCACCTCGGCCAGCGAGATCTCGCTCAGCGGGCGGGTGAAGTACGGCTCGCAGACCGCGCGCGCGGCCGCTTCCAGTTCGTCGATGCGGATGTACGACGGCATCCAGCCGGCCTGCACGTGCAGCTCGGCGATGCGGCGGTAGTCGCGGTTGAAGATCGCCATGAAGTTCTCGGCGAGCCAGTACTGGTCCTCGCTGGAGAGCTGCCCCATGATCCCGAAGTCGAGCGCGATGAAGCGCGGGTCGGCCTTGCGCTCCGGGTCCACCCAGATATTGCCGGCGTGGGCGTCGGCGTGGAAGAAGTTGTCGCGGAACACCTGCTGGTAGAACACGCGCACGCCCTTGGCGGCCAGCGCCTTGCGGTCGATGCCGGCGGCGTCCAGCGCGGCGATGTCGTCGGACGGGATGCCGCGCACCCGCTCCATCGTCATCGCGCGGTCGGCGGTGTGGCTCCAGATCACCTCGGGCACGTACAGGTCGGGCGAGCCGGCCCAGTTGCGCCGCAGCAGGCTGGCGTTGCCGGCCTCGCGCTGCAGGTCCAGTTCCGCCGCGAGCGTGTTCTCGATCTCGGCCACGATCTCGCGCGGACGGATCTTCTCGGCCTTGGGATGGGTGCGCTCGACGATGCCGGCGATGCTGGTGAGCAGCGCGATGTCGGCGGCGATCTGGCGGTCGATGTCCGGCCGCAGCACTTTCACCACCACCTCGCGGCCGTCGTGCAGCGTCGCCGCGTGCACCTGCGCGATCGACGCCGAGGCCAGCGGGGCGGTGTCGAAGCGGGCGTACGCGTCCTCGATGGTGCGACCAAGCTCGAGTTCGACCAGGATGCGCGCCATGTCGCCGTCGAACGGCGCCACCCGGTCCTGCAGATAGGTCAGTTCGTCGGCGATGTCGGGCGGCACCAGGTCGCGGCGGGTGGACAGGATCTGCCCGAACTTCACGAAGATCGGCCCCAGCTCCTGCAGCGCCAGGCGCAGGCGCGCGCCACGCGGCAGATCCGCGATGCTCGGCATCGCCCGCGGCACGAACGGTCGCATCAGCCGCAACCAGCGCTCCGCGGGCGTGCCGTCCAGCAGGGCGTCCAGCCGGTAGCGCAACAGCACCCGGCCGATCCGCCAGGCGCGCAAAGCGGACTTCATGCGGCCAGCCCCCGCTCGCGGCGCAGCCGCGCGACCTTGGCCGCGATGCGCTCGACGTCGTCGCGCAGCGCATCGACGTCGTCATGGAACGCGTCGAGCTCGGCGCGCGGCACCACGTCGCGGCTTTCCTCGGTGACGAATTCGGCGGCCGTCTCGGCGAGGTTGCGGCCGGCGGTCTTCGCCTGCCGCAGGGCGGCGGCCGCGGCCTTGGCGACCTGCACGCCCAGCACCTCGCCGAACACCGCCACGAAGGGCTGCTGCCAGTCGGGGTCGAAACCCTGCGCGAGTTTCTGCAGGCGACGCGCCAGCTCGGCGTCACCCTCGATGCGCAGCTTGCCGACCGGCGGTGCCGGGCCGTCCCGGAATACCGGCAGCTGGCGCAGCAGCCCGGCCAGCGTGGCGCGCACGCCGAGGTCGGGCTCCACCTCCGCGTCCACCGGCCCCACCCGCAGTGCCTCGCCTTCCACCCGCACCTGCAGCGCCAGCGGCGGCGCGGCCAGGGTCAGCGCCACGCGCTGGCCGTCCAGCGCGCGCAGCCCGGCGCGGGTGTCTTCGTCCAGCGCCAGCGCCCGGTTGAGCGCGAGCTCGAGCGCATGGCCGGCAGGGTGTTTCCAGTTGAAAGCGGGCTCGGTCATGCGCGCATTGTAGGGTGCCGGGCGCGCCGGCAGCGGCATGGCCGGCGCGCCCGCCCGGTCAGGCTTTCTTCCGCAGGAAGGCCACCACGGCCAGGATCAGGAAGACGATGAACAGAACCTTGGCGATGGTGGCCGCCAGGCCTGCCAGGCCACTGAAACCCAGGAATGCCGCGATCAGGGCGATGACGAGGAAGACGAGCGCGTAATGCAGCATCGGGCCACTCCGTTCCGTCGCGCCGGATTGGCGCAGGACCACCTTGCCCCGGGACGGATCACGTCCGGGTGAAGGCGGGGCGGCTCAGCCCCGCAGCGACGCCTGCAGGCGCGCCAGCCCGTCCGCCATCGAGATGCGCGGGACGTAACCGAAGTCGCGCGCGGCCGGTGCCATCGAATACCAGTGCGGCGTGGCCAGCTGCTCGGCCAGGAAGCGCGTCATCGGCGGGTCCCCGCGGAGCGGCAGCGCCGTCCACAGCCCCTCGCAGACCGCACCGAGGACGTAGGCCGCGCGGAACGGGATGGAGGCGTGCACCTCCGGCGCACCGGCGGCGCGCAGCAGGCCGTTGAGGACGTCGCGCAGCGGCCACGGCTCGCCGTTGCTGATGAAGTAGGCGCGCCCCGCGCAGGCCGCGCCGGGGCGCAGGTGGTCCAGCGCGTCGACGTGCGCCTGCGCGGCGTTGTCGATGTAGGTGGTGTCGACGCGGTTGCCGCCGCCGCCCACCAGCCGCAGGCGGCCCGCGCGCGCGCGCGCGACCAGCCGCGGCAGGATCTGGGTATCGCCCGGCCCCCAGATCAGCCGCGGCCGCAGCGCCACCGTCGCCAGCGCCGGGCCGTTGGCGGCCAGCACTTCGCGCTCGGCGACGATCTTGGTCGCGGCGTAATGGGCTTTCACGCCCTCGCCGTACGGCACTTCATCGGCCGAGGCGCCCTCCACCGGATGGGTGGCGCGATGGGCCACGCTGGGCGTGGACGTGTGGACCAGGCGGCCGATGCCGTGCGCGCGACACGCGGCGATGACATTGCGGGTGCCGGTGACGTTGGCGTCGAAATAACTCTGGTGGCTGCCCCAGGTGCCGGCCTTGGCGGCGTTGTGCAGCACGGCGTCGAAGCCGCCGGCGAACGCGGCCAGCACCGCGTCGCGGTCGGCCAGGTCGGCCTGTCGCTGCGGGACGCCCAGCGCATCCAGCGCCGGATGGCGGCTGCGGCTGACGCTGGTGACCTCGTGGCCGCGGGCCAGCAGCGCCCGACACAAGGCCTGGCCGAGGAAGCCGCCGCCGCCGGTGACGAGCAGCTTCATGCGCGCTCCCTGGCAAGTTGCACGGCCGCCCAGGCCGCCAGCGCCTCGCGCCCGATCTTGGCATTGTGGCGGATGTCCACCGGGAACGGCTTCGGGTAGTGCAGGAAGCGTTCGATCTTCGCGGTGTGCACGAAGCCGTCCGCACGGTGGCGCAGCGCATCGACGACGCCGGCCACGTCGGGCTTCGCGCCCGGTGCCAGCTCGAACACCAGCACCGGCACCTGCGCCCCGGCCGGTCCGACCCCGACCAGCGCCGTGCGCCGCACCTGCGGTAGGGCGTTGAAGACCGGCTCGACCTGTTCGGTGCACAGCGTGGCCTGCGCATCGACGACCACGCGCTGCGACTTGCGCCCGCAGAACCACAACCGGCCCGCGTCGTCGAACCAGCCCAGGTCGCCCATGCGGTGGACGATGCGGTGGCTGCCGTCCGGCAGGGCCTCGCGGATCTTCGCGAGCGCCGTCTGCGCGTCGCGGTTGAAGTAGGCGTCGGTCGCGCTGGGTCCGGCCACGGTGATCTCGCCCACCTGCCCCGGCGCCACCTGCAGCGCGTCGCTCCAATCGGGGATCGCGCCGTCGTCGATGCGGATGATCCGCACCGTGTTGCCGGCCACCGGGCGGCCCACGCAGGTGCCCGCGCCGGCCTCGGTGCGCTCGCCCAGGGCGAGCAGCTCGCGGCCTTCGATCGCCGCCACCGGCAGGCACTCGGTGGCGCCGTACGGCGTCCAGAACTGCGCCCCGGCCGGCAGCAGGTCCAGCATGCGCCGCACCACCGCGACCGGCACCGGTGCACCGGCGCTGGTGACGCGCTGCACCGTGGGCAGCGGTTCGCCGTGGTCGGCCAGCACCCGCATCAGCGCGGGCGAACCGAACAGCTGGGTGACGCCGAAGCGCGCGATGGCCGCGTGCAGCTTGCGCGGGTCGGCCTGCGCCGGCCGCGTGGGGTCCATGTCGGGAATGATGCTGGTCAGGCCCAGCGCGGGATCGAACAGCGCGAACGGCGGGAAGGTGGGGAAGTCGATGCCGCCGGGCGCGATGCCGAAGGCCTCGCCCAGCATGCGGATCTGGGCGACGAAGTGGCGATGCCGGTACACCACGCCCTTCGGCACGCCGGTGCTGCCACTGGTGAACAGGATCGCGGCCACGTCCTCGCCATCGGTAGCGGCCAGCTGCGGCCCCGCGCCGGCACCATCGGCCTCGATGCGCGCCAGGGTGGCGTCGGCCAGCAGTGGCCAGCGCCCGGTGGTGATGCGCACCGACGCCGAACGCGCCCAGCCCAGCAGCGCCTTGGCCAGCAGCGCCAGCGGGATCCCGATGAACGCCTCCGGCCGCGCCTCGTCCAGGCACTGCCGCAGCGCGCGCCTGTCGATGCCGGGATCGACCAGCACCGGCACCGCGCCGGCCTTGAACAGCGCGAACATCAGCAGGAAGAACTCCGGCGTCGGCCGCACCATCACCACGGTGCGGGTGCCGTGGCGGATGCCGCGCCGGGCCAGGCCGGCGGCGATGGCATCGCTGCGCGCGTCCAGCTGCGCACAGGTCAGCGCGACGGCGTAGCGACCGCCCGCGCCGGGGCAGCGCATGGCCACCTGGTCGGGACGCTCGCGGGCCAGCCGGGGCAGCGCGGCGGCGATGTTGCAGGGGTCGGTCATGCCGCCATTATCGCCCGCGGCGCCGCAGCACTTGCGCGCCGGCCCGGCGCGGAAAAAAATCGCGCACCTTTCCCTCGCCCCCGCCGCGCAAGGCCCGGCCCCCATGCATCCCTGCCTGACCTGCGGCGCCTGCTGCACCCAGTACCGCGTCGCCTTCCACTGGATGGAGTCGGACGAGGTCACCCCGGGCGGGGTCCCGGCCGCGCTGACCGAGCGGCTGGACGCCCACCGCCTGTGCATGCGCGGCACCTACGCACCGCCGATCCGCTGCGTCGCGCTGGACGCCGACATCGGCAAGTACTCGCGCTGCAGCATCCATCCCAACCGGCCGTCGGTCTGCCGCGAGGTCGACGCCTCGTGGGAATACGGCAAGCCGAGCCCGCAGTGCGACAGGGCGAGGATCGCGTTCGGCCTGCCGGCGCTGACCGCCGCCGACTGGCGCTGGCGCGACGGCGCCGAAAACGACGATCATCCGGACGACAGCGGCAACAGCCCCTCGCCGCCGGCCGTCCCGCCGGTCGCCGCCTGAGTGGCCGGTTGACGTCGATCAATACCGCCGCCCGCGCTGGCGCGCAGGCTGGAGGTCCACCTAGCGGAGGCACAGGACATGAACGGCAAGCTTGAAGGCAAGGTCGCCCTGGTCACCGGCGGCGCACGCGGCATCGGCGCCGCCATCGTCCGCCGCCTGCACGCGGACGGTGCCTGCGTCGCCATCACCGACGTCCTCGATGCCCCGGGCCAGGCGCTGGCCGCCGAGCTGGGCGAGCGCGCCGCCTACTTCCACCACGACGTCGGCGACGAAGCCGCCTGGGTGGACACTCTGGCCGCGACCGCCGCGCGTTTCGGCGCACTGCACGTGCTGGTGAACAATGCCGGCATCTTCCATCCCGGCCAGATCGCCGACACCCCGGTGCGCGACGTCGAGCAGCAGTTCCGGGTCAACCAACTCGGCGTGTTCCTCGGCATGAAGCACGGCCAGGTGCCGCTGCGCGCGGCCGGCGGCGGCTGCATCGTCAATATCAGCTCGATCGCCGGCCAGCTGGGCTTCCCCAACGCGGCCGCGTACGTGGGCACCAAGTGGGCGGTGCGCGGGATGACCAAGACCGCCGCGCTGGAGCTGGCGCCGGCACGCATCCGGGTGAACTCCGTGCATCCGGGCTTCATCGACACGCCGATGCTCGACAACAACCCGCCCGAAACCAACCAGGCCGGCATCGAAGCCACGCCGATGAAGCGCATCGGCAAGCCCGAGGAAATCGCCGCGGCGGTCGCGTTCCTGGCTGGCCCGGATGCCGGCTTCGTGACCGGCGCGGAGCTGACCGTGGACGGCGGCTGGATTCTCTGACTACGGGCGTCACCGTCGGAACCAGCCAGCCGACGGTCAGCGGCCTCGCAAGTCGCTCCCCGATACTCGCTTGGTTGCGAGGCCGCTGCCCCCCGGCTGGCCTCGCAACTCGTGGCGCCCTCCCTCCGCTGCCACCGCGGAGGAGCAACATCTACAGCGGATTGCGATCCAGGAACGCCCGGACCAGCGGCACCAGCGCCTCGTGCTTGTCCTCCAGCACGTAATGGCCGGCATCCGCATAGGCATGCACCTCCGCCCGCGGCAACGCCTTGCGGAAGCCGTCGAGGAAGTGCCTGTCGAACACGAAATCGCGCAGGCCCCAGCCGAGGAACGCCGGGCGGTCCGCATAGCCCGGCAGCGCGCGTGCGCTGGCCTGCACCAGCGGCATCGCGCGGTCGCCGTCGTGCAGCGGGATGTCCTGCATGAAGCGCAGGGTGGAAATCGCCTGCTCCCAGCCGTCGTACACGCCGGCATAGGCCGCGCGCACGTCCTTCGGCAGCGAACGCCGGGTGCCGAACCACGCCGCGCCGCGCGCGAACAGGTTGAAGCGGCGGATCAGCCAGCCGCCCAGGCGCGAATCGCGCCCCAGTGCCAGCCGCGCCGGGAAGCGCTTCGCCGATGGCAGCGGGAACGCGGCGGTGTTGGTGATGACCAGGCGCTTGATCCGCGCGGGATCGCGTAGCGCCCAGCCGAACCCGATCATCCCGCCCCAGTCGTGCACCGCCAGCGTCACCGGGCCGTCGATGCCGAGGTGCTTCAACAGCGCGTCCACGTCGTCGATGCGCGATTGCAGGGTGTAGTCGTAGCGGGGCTGCGCGGACACGCCGTCGTCCGGGCGGTCGCTCAGGCCCATGCCGACGTGGTCCGGCACGATGCAGCGGTACCTGTCGCGCAGGCCCAGCACCAGGTGGCGCCAGTAATAGCTCCACGACGGATTGCCGTGCAGCATCACCACCACCTCGCCGTCGCGCGGCCCTTCGTCGAGGAAGGACATCGCGATACCGGGGCGGACGTCGAAGCGGTGCGGGGTAAAGGGATAGTCGGGAAAGCGCATCCGCCCATTGTAGGCGGTGCGCCGCCCTCAGCCCTGCCTGCGCAGCAGGAAGGCCTGGCTTTCCACCTGCTCCAGCGCGAACCCGAAGCGGGCCGCCAGCCACTGCAACGTGGCCAGGCGGTGGAAACTGACGTGGGTGCGGTCGTCGCGGTAGCGCCAGCGCAGGAAGTTCGCCGGCAGCGCCGGCGCCAGCTGGGTCATCACCCCCAGCCAGCCGCCGGGACGCACCAGCGCGGCCAGCTGCGTCCAGCCGGCCAGCGGATCGCGGAAATGCTCCACCACTTCGGTGCAGGTCACGAAGTCGTACTGCGTCTCCAGCAGCCTCGCGTCCGGTGCGTAGAACGGGTCGTAGGCGGCCATCGCCATGCCGGCTTCGCGAAGCATCCGCGCCAGCACCGGCCCAGGCCCGCAGCCGAAATCCAGCCCATGCATGCCCGGCGCCAGCTTGGCCCGCAGCGGCTCCGCCAGCCGCGCCAGGAACGCGCGGTAGCCCGCGTCGGCGGGATCGTTGCGGTGCAGGTCGTAGATCGCGCGCTCATCGGCCACGGACAGGTGCGAGGCCGGGTCGGCCGACACCAGACCGCAGTCCGGGCATTCGAAGTAGCGCCGCGCGCGGTCTTCGCAGAACGCTTGGGTACCGGCGCCGCACAGCGGGCAGCGCGGCACGGGCAGACCTGGGTCGGACGCCATCCGGCGGTCTCCCATCGATGGCCACCCGGCGCAGGGCCGGGCGGCCGTCAGCTCACCACTCCACTTCCGCCATCGAGCAGTTCAGGCCCGATCCAATCCCCAGCAGGGCGACGCGGCTACCCTTCTTCAGGCGGCCCATCTCGCGCAGCTTGGACAGCACGATCGGCACGCTGGCCGGACCGATGTTGCCGTGCTCGGCGAAGATGGTCATGACCTTCTTCGGGTCGATGCCCATGGCCTTGGTGAAGGCGGCGGTGTGCACCTTGCTGACCTGGTGGATGACGAACTCGTCCAGCTCGGACGCCACCCAGCCCAGCTTC
>DASWXO010000059.1:0-2162 GCA_036405455.1 Thermomonas sp.
GCGCCGGACAACTCTTGCAAGCCGGCCGGGTCTGTGCCCTGCTTCGCGCCGCGGATGCCGCTTGCGTCGGACGCCCCGGCGCGGCATCGTTCGCCCTTTCCATACGCACGCGTATCCATCGCCCGCATGACGTCGACCGCCATCGCCAACGACTCCACGCCCTACCCCCACCTGTTTACCCCGCTGGACCTGGGTTTCACCACGGTCCGCAACCGGGTGCTGATGGGCTCGATGCACACCGGCCTGGAGGACCGGGCGAAGGATTTCCCGCGCCTGGCGGCGTATTTCGCCGAGCGCGCGGCGGGCGGCGTGGGCCTGATCGTCACCGGTGGTTTTTCCCCGAACCTGGTCGGCTGGCTGAAGCCGTTCGGCGGCAAGCTGTCGTGGCCGTGGGAGGCGCGGCCGCACAAGTTCGTGACCAAGGCCGTCCACGAGCATGGGGCGAAGATCTGCGCCCAGTTGCTCCACGCCGGCCGTTACGGCTACCACCCGCTGACCGTGGCGCCGTCGAAGCTCAAGGCACCGATCAATCCCTTCACTCCGCGCGCATTGTCGGCCCGCGGGATCGAACGCCAGATCAGCGCCTATGCCAATGCGGCGAAGCTGGCGCGCGACGCCGGCTACGACGGCGTCGAGATCATGGGTTCGGAAGGCTATTTCATCAACGAATTCACCGCGCCGCGCACCAACAAGCGCGACGACGCTTGGGGCGGAACCCCGGAGAAGCGCATGCGCTTCGCGGTGGAGATCGTGCGGCGCGTGCGCGAGGCGGTGGGCCCGGACTTCATCATCATCTACCGGCTGTCGTTGCTGGACCTGGTCGAAGACGGCAACCAGTGGGACGAGATCGTCCAGCAGGCCAAGGCCGTGGAAGCCGCCGGCGCCACGCTCATCAATTCCGGCATCGGCTGGCACGAGGCGCGCGTGCCGACCATCGTCACCTCGGTCCCGCGTGCGGCCTTCGTCGACGTCACCGCCAAGCTCAAGCCGCACGTGCGCGTGCCGCTGGTGGCGACCAACCGGATCAACATGCCCGAGGTCGCCGAAGGCATCCTCGCCGCCGGCAAGGCCGACATGGTGTCGCTGGCGCGCCCGCTACTGGCCGACCCGCAGTGGACCGCCAAGGCGCGCGCCGGCACGCCGCAGGCCATCAACACCTGCATCGCCTGCAACCAGGCCTGCCTGGACCACGTCTTCGAGAACAAGCTCGCCAGCTGCCTGGTCAACCCGCGCGCCTGCCACGAAACCGACCTCACCTATAAGAAGACGTTCGCGCCGAAGACCATCGCGGTGGTCGGCGCCGGCCCTGCCGGACTGGCCTGCGCGACGGTCGCCGCCGAGCGTGGCCACCGGGTGACCCTGTTCGATTCGGCCGACGAGATCGGCGGGCAGTTCAACTACGCCAAGCGGATCCCGGGCAAGGAGGAATTCCACGAAACGCTGCGCTACTTCCGCCACCGGCTGGAAGAGACCCGGGTGGAGGTGAAACTGTCGACGGTGGCGACGGCGGCCGACCTGGCCGGCTTCGACGAGGTCGTGCTGGCGACGGGTATCACCCCGCGCCGGGTCGCCTTCCCGGGCGCCGACCACCCCAAGGTCGTCAGCTATGTGGACGTGCTGTCGGGCCGCGTGAACGTGGGCGCCCGCGCCGCGCTGATCGGCGCCGGCGGCATCGGCTTCGACGTGGCCGAATACCTGGCCCACGAAGGCCATTCCTCTTCGCTGGACCCGGCCCGCTGGATGGCTGAATGGGGCGTGGACCCCACCTTCGAGACCCGCGGCAGCCTGGCACGCCCGCAGCCGGAGCCGCCGGCGCGCGAGGTCTGGCTGCTGCAGCGCAGCCCGGGCAAGCCGGGCGCCCGCCTGGGCAAGACCAGCGGCTGGGTCCACCGGGCCACCTTGAAAGCCAAGCAGGTGAAGATGCTGGGCGGCGTGGAATACGTGGGCGTGGACGACACCGGCCTGCGCATCAAGGTGGACGCCACCGAACAGCTGCTTCCGGTCGACCACGTGGTGGTCTGCGCCGGCCAGGAGCCGCGACGCGAGCTGCAGGCCGCCCTGCTGGCTGCCGGTCGGACGGCGCACCTGATCGGCGGTGCCGACGTCGCCGCCGAACTGGACGCCAAGCGCGCCATCGACCAGGGCAGCCGGCTGGCGGCACG
>DASWXO010000060.1:0-45862 GCA_036405455.1 Thermomonas sp.
TCGCGCTGGCCTGCGACCTGGCCGCGCTGGTGGAAGCCCGCGATCCACTGCGCAGCCGCTCCGATGCCTTGGCCGAGCGCTGGCAGGCGCTGGCTGCGTTCCGCGCCGGCCGTGTCGGAAGCGACGCCAGCCGTTCGGGCCTGGCCGCCATCGATGCGGCGGCGAAGCAATGGCGCCGCCGCCTGCGCTGCGCCGCCGCCCCGCCCGCGTCGGCACCGGCGCACGCGCTGGGCGACCTCTTGGCACATGCCTTCCCCGACCGCATCGCCCGCCAGCATCCGCAGGATCCGCGCCGCTACGCGCTGGCGAACGGCCGGATGGCGCGGCTCTTCGACGATTCCGCGCTCTATGGCGAACCTTGGCTGGTCGCCAGCGAGCTGCGCTTCGAAGCCAAGGACGCGCTGCTGCTGCGCGGAGCGCCGGTGGACGAGGCCGTCCTGCGTGCCGAGTTCGCCGCGCATTTCTCGGATGCCGACGAGGTGCGCTGGGACGCCGACCGCCGCGCGCTGGTGAGCGAGCGCATCGCCCGCTTCGACGGCATCGTGCTGGCGGCGAAATCCGCGGGGCGCGTCGATCCGGCGCTGGCCGCGCGGGCGCTGACCGACGCCGTGCGCACCCTCGGCCTGGCCGCCCTGCCGTGGAGCGAGGCGCTCGCGCAGTGGCGCATCCGCGTCCAGTGCCTGCGGGCCTGGCTGCCCGAGCTGGGCCTGCCCGACCTGTCCGACGCCGCGTTGCTGGCGACGTTGGACGATTGGCTCCAGCCCGCGTTCGCCGGCAAGACGCGACTGGAGGGGCTGCAGGCCGAGGAACTGGCCGAGGCGCTGAAGGGCCGGCTGGACTGGGCGCTGCGGCAGCGCGTCGACCAGCTGGCGCCGACCCGCATCGACGTGCCCTCCGGCATGCAGCGCGGCATCGAGTACGCGCTGGACGCCGATGGCGCGCCCGCACCGCCGGTGCTGGCGGTGAAGCTGCAGGAATTGTTCGGGCTGGCGGAAACGCCCCGCATCGCCGACGGCCGCGTGCCGCTGACCCTGCACCTGCTGTCGCCGGCCGGGCGCCCGCTGCAGGTGACGCAGGACCTGCGCGGGTTCTGGGAGCGCACCTACCCCGACGTGAAGAAGGAAATGAAGGGCCGCTACCCGCGGCATCCGTGGCCGGACGATCCGTGGAGCGCCACCGCCACCCACCGGGCCAAGCCGCGCGGCACGTGACGCGCCCGTCACGGCGGCGCGCGATACTGGTGACAAATGCCATCTCGGGAAGGAGCACCGCATGGGCAAGTCGAAACTGCCGCAGGACCGGGCACTGGACCTCCTGGCGGACGTGGGCGATGGCCTGCGCCGCAAGCTGCCGGACAAGGCGGTGCAGTGGATCGAGACCGGGGCTGCGCTGGGCGCGCTGCGCGCCGGCGCCAAGGTGGCCGGCGGCGTGGTGCGACGCAATCCGCTGCTGGTCGGCGCGGCGGTGGCCGGCGCCGGCCTGCTCTGGTACGCCGCGCGCCAGCGCGCCAAGGCGCAGGCGACGCTGGAAGGCGAAGCCCGCCAGGTGCGCGCGCTGCGGCGCGGCGAAGTGGAGCAGGACGACTACGGCGTCTGAGCCCGGGGTGATCCGCAGGCCTGCGTGCAGGCGGCCGCCGGCAGTTCCACCAGGAAGCGGGCGCCGCCGCCTTCGCGGTCCTCGTACCACAGGCGCCCGCCCGCGTGGCCGACGATCTGCCGTGCCAGCGCGAGCCCCAGCCCGTTGGATACCGGCGCCGCCGCATCGCCGGCGTCCATCCGCTGGAAGGGTTTGAACAGCCGCGACTGGAAGCTCTCCGGGATCCCGGGGCCGCGATCCTGCGCCACCAGCTGCCAGAACCCTGGCGCCCCCGCCCGTGCCGCCAGCGTCAGCTCGCCGCCAGCGCGCGCGTACTTCAGTGCGTTGCTCACCAGGTTCTCGCCCACCTGCCGCAGCACCTGGCCGCTGATCGCCACGCAGGCATCGCTGCCGGACGGATCCACCTGCAGGCGCAGGCCCTGCGCTTCCAGCTGCAGCTCGTAGCGGGCGGCCAGCCAATGCAGGGTCTCGTCGAGGTGCGCGCAGGCCGTTCCTCCCGCGTCGGCGTCGTGGGCGGGCTGGCCCGGCTTGGCCTGGCTCTCGAGGTAGCTGCGGATGTAGCCGAGCGCCTCGCGCGTGCTCTCGTCGATGATCTGCAGGTAGCGTGGCGTGCGCGCCGGGTTGCCCTCCGGCAGGGCCAGCATCTCGCAGGCGAACAGCACGCTGGTCAGCGGGTTCTTGAGGTCGTGCGCCACCAGGTTGACCAGCTCCTGGCGTTCCCGCGCGACCTGTTCCAGGCGGTCCCGGGTCAGCTTCAGATGCAGGTGCACGTGCACGCGGGCCAGCAGCTCCTCCGGCTCGCAGGGTTTGCACACGCAGTCCACCGCACCGGCTTCGAAGGCGCGCAGCAGGCGCTGGCGATCGGACACCGCGGTCAGCACGATGGCAGGGATCTGCCGCAGTCGCGGTTGTGCATGCAGCGCGGCCAGCAGCTCCACGCCGGTGATGTCCGGCAGCGGCAGGTCCAACAGGATCAGGTCGGGTGCTTGGCGGCTGGCCAGCGCGAGCGCCTGGGCACCGCTGTCGACGTGGATCAGCTCGTGGCCGTGCTGGCCGAGCAGTGCGATCGCCGAACTCTCCGCGGGCGGGTGCGCGGAAACAACGAGGAGGCGCCCGGTCCTGGCGATCTGATGCGGCATCCTGCAGGCGCTCCACGCCGGTCTGGGGGCCTACCGTAGCAAAGCGCCGCGGGCGCGAACAGCGGGCTGTTCAGCTTGGGCCGACGGCACGCCATTGCCCCGGTGCCAGTGCGTCCAGCGCATGCGTTCCCACGGCCATCCGCACCAGCCGCAATGTGGGCAGCCCGACCGCCGCGGTCATGCGCCGCACCTGCCGGTTGCGGCCCTCGGTGATCACCAGTTCCAGCCATGCATCCGGCACCGTCTTGCGGAACCGCACCGGCGGATCGCGCGGCCACAGCGTCGGTGCGTCCAGCAGGCGCGCGCCGGCGGGACGCGTGGGCCCATCGTTCAGCAGCACGCCCGTGCGCAGCTGCTGCAGCTGCGCGTCGGTGGGCGTGCCTTCCACCTGCACCCAGTAGGTCTTCGGCTGCTTGTGCGCGGGATCGGTCAGGCGGTGCGCCAGCCGGCCGTCGTCGGTCAGCAGCAGCAACCCCTCGGAGTCGAAGTCCAGCCGGCCGGCCGGATACACGCCCGCGGGCAGGCCGAACCCCGCCAGCGTGGGCCGTGGCGGCGTGCTGCGGTCGGTGAACTGGCAGAGTACGCCGTAGGGTTTATTGAACGCGATGAGCATGGGCAGCGCGGCACTCCAGTTCACGCAGCGCGACGCCCGCTGGCCGCGGCGCGACCGGCGTCGCGTCGGAAGGTCAGTCGCGGGCCGGTTTGCGGAAACGCAGGGTCATCCGGTCGCTTTCGCCGATTGCCTTGTATGTGGCTGCATCGGCGGCGTCGTGGCGGTTGGTCGGTGGCAGCGTCCACACGCCGTTGGGATGATCAGCGGTGTCGCGTGGATTGGCATTGACTTCGCTTTTCGCTTCCAGCACGAAGCCGGCGCGCGTGGCGAGATCGATGACCAGCGCTTCGGTCAGGTAGCCGGAGGTCTTCATCGTATCGAGGTCGGTGCCCGGCTTGGCGCGGTGGTCCACCACGCCCAGGGTGCCGCCCGGCTTGAGCGCGGCGAAGAAGGCCCGGAAGTAGGCATCGGCGGTGCCGGCGGCCACCCAGTTGTGCACGTTGCGGAACGTCAGCACCGCGTCGGCGGTGCCGGGGGCGCCCAGCACCGGCGCCTTGCCGTCGTACTCCAGCAGCGTGGCGCGGTCGTAGCGGGCGGGGTCGGCGGCGAACACCGCGCGCAGCCCGTTGCTGCGCCCGGGCGCGGGCGTGGCGCTGGCCGCGACGTAGTGGCCGTGGTGGCGCAGGTAGGGCGCCAGGATCGCGCTGTACCAGCCGGTGCCCGGGCTGATCTCGATCACCGTGTCGGTGGGGCGGAGGCCGAAGAACGCGAGCGTTTCGGCCGGATGGCGGTAGACGTCGCGTGCGCGCTGGGCCGGGTCGCGGCCCGGATCGGCCACGGCGGCATGCAGGCCCGCGGCGATGGCGGGTGCGGCGGTTGCCGTGGGCGGCGGCGTCTGCGCGGTGGCGCCGGCGCTGGCGGCCAGCAGCAGGAGGGCGAGCGCGGGGGTCGGCAATCGGGTCATGCGGCGGCTCCGGTCGGTCGGGGGGTGCAGGGTAACCGCGTCCGCCGGAAACACGCAGCCCGGCACGGGGCCGGGCTGCGTGGCGGTCCGCGGGTGCGGGAGGCTTACAGCGTGGCCAGCGCCGCATTGAGGGTGGCGCTGGGCCGCATGGCGGCCGACAGCTTGCCCATGTCGGGCTGGTAGTAGCCGCCGATGTCGACCGGCTTGCCCTGCACCGCGACCAGTTCCTCGACGATCTTCGCCTCGTTGTCCGCCAGTCGCTGGGCCAGCGGCGCGAACGTCGCCGCCAGTTCCGCGTCGGCGGTCTGCGCGGCCAGCGCCTGCGCCCAGTACAGCGCCACGTAGAAGTGGCTGCCGCGGTTGTCGATCGTGCCCAGCTTGCGGCCCGGCGACTTGTCGTTGTCGAGGAACTTGGCGTTGGCCGCGTCCAGCGCGTCCGCCAGCACCTGCGCGCGGGCGTTGCCGGTGGCGTTGGCGAGATGCTCGAACGACGCCGCCAGCGCCAGGAATTCGCCCAGCGAATCCCAGCGCAGGTAATCCTCTTCCACGAACTGCTGGACGTGCTTCGGTGCGCTGCCGCCGGCGCCGGTCTCGAACAGGCCGCCGCCGGCCATCAGCGGCACGATCGACAGCATCTTCGCGCTGGTGCCCAGCTCCATGATCGGGAACAGGTCCGTCAGGTAGTCGCGCAGCACGTTGCCGGTGACGCTGATGGTGTCCTCGCCCGCGCGGATGCGCGACAGCGAGAGCGCCATCGCCTCGACCGGCGACAGGATGCGGATGTCCAGGCCGGCGGTGTCGTGGTCGCGCAGGTACTGTTCGACCTTGGCGATCAGGCCGCGGTCGTGGGCGCGCTGCGGGTCCAGCCAGAACACGGCGGGCGTGCTGCTCAGGCGCGCACGGGTCACCGCCAGCTTCACCCAGTCGCGGATCGGCGCGTCCTTGGTCTGGCACATGCGCCAGATATCGCCGGCCTTTACCGCATGCTCCATCAGCACGGTGCTGGCCTCGTCGATCACCCGCACCACGCCGTCGCCGGCGATGCGGAAGGTCTTGTCGTGGCTGCCGTACTCCTCCGCCGCCTGCGCCATCAAGCCGACGTTGGGCACGCTGCCCATGGTGGCCGGATCGAACGCGCCGTGCGCCCTGCAGTCGTCGATCACCGCCTGGTAGATGCCGGCGTAGCAGCGGTCCGGGATCACCGCCTTGGCGTCCTGCAGCTGGCCCTGCGCGTTCCACATGCGGCCGCTGTCGCGGATCATCGCCGGCATCGAGGCGTCCACGATCACGTCGCTCGGCACGTGCAGGTTGGTGATGCCCTTGTCGGAGTTCACCATCGCCAGCGTCGGGCGCTCCGCGTACAGCGCGGCGATGTCGGCCTCGACCTGCGCGCGCACGCCGGCGTCCAGCTGCGGCAGGCGCGCGTACAGGTCGCCGATGCCGTTGTTGGGGTCGAAGCCCGCCGCGGCCAGCGCGGCGGCGTGCTTCTCCAGCACCGGCGCGTAGAAGCGCGAGACCACGATGCCGAACATGATCGGGTCGCTGACCTTCATCATGGTCGCCTTCAGGTGCAGCGAGAACAGCACGCCCTTCGCCTTCGCGTCGGCGATCTGCGCGTCCACGAAGGCGCCCAGCGCGGCGGCGTCCATCACGCTGGCGTCGATCATCTCGCCGGCCTGCAGCGCCACCGGGGCGCGCAGCGGGACGGTGGCGCCGTCGGCGCCGGTGAATTCGATGCGCACGCTGCCGGCGGCCGGCACGGTGACCGACTGCTCGCTGCCATAGAAATCACCGGCATCCATGTGGGAGACATGGGACCTGGAGTCCGCGCTCCACGCGCCCATGCGGTGCGGGTGCTTGCGGGCGTAGGCCTTCACCGCCTTCGGCGCGCGGCGGTCGGAGTTGCCCTCGCGCAGCACCGGGTTCACCGCGCTGCCCTTGGCGCGGTCGTAGCGCGCCTTGGTCTCGCGCTCGGCGTCGTCGCGCGGGGCGTCCGGGTAGTCCGGCAGCGGGTAGCCCTTGGCCTGCAGTTCCTGGATCGCCGCCTTCAGCTGCGGGATCGAGGCGCTGATATTGGGCAGCTTGATGATGTTGGCTTCGGGCGTCTTCGCCAGTTCGCCCAGCTCGCGCAGGTCGTCCGCCACCGCCTTGTCGCCCAGCCGGTCCGGGAACTGCGCCAGCAGGCGCGCCGCCAGCGAGATGTCGCGCGTCTCCACGGCCACGCCGGCGGTCTTCGCGTACGCCTGCACGATCGGCAGGAAGCTGGCGGTGGCGAGGAACGGCGCCTCGTCGGTCAGGGTGTAGAGGATCTTGGACATGGCGGCTCACGGACGCTGGGGAAGCTCCCATTGTCGCGCCTCGCCCCGCCGCGGGGCAAAACACGACGGGAATGACGCGGATCCGCTCAGCGCACCTCGAACACGCGCGCCTGCGCCAGCGTGCCGTCCACCAGCAGCTCCAGCCGGTAGGCGCCGGGCGGCCAGCCGCTGGGCTTGACCAGCTGGAACAGCGTCGTGGTGTTGCCCGGCAGCAGCAGGGTCTTGCCCTCCTCGCGCACCACCTGCCGCGTGTCGAGGTAGGTCCAGCGGACGACCACCGCATGTGCCAGCGCGTCGCGGCCGTGGAAGCCGACGCTGGCGTACAGCGTGTCGCGCGGCGCGAACTGCACGCCGGGCCGCACGACGCGGCCGTCCGCGCCGATCGCGTTGCCGAGGTCGAGGCGGGTGACGCGCACCGCGGTCGGGGTGGGCGTGGACGCGGCGGGGATCATCGGCGCCGCGTTCGGGGCCGGCGGCGCAGTTGCGGGGCGCTCGCATCCCGCCAGCGCCAGCAGGCCGGCCAGCACGCCCAGCCGACGCAGCGTGGTCATTGGCGCAGCGTACGCCGCGGCGCTGGCGGCATGCTGCCGGGGGTGCCGCGCCAGGGGTTGATGTCCAGCCCGCCGCGCCGCGTGTAGCGGGCTTCCACCGAGAGCGCGATCGGCGCGCAGCGCGCCAGCAGGTCGGCGAACAGCTGTTCCACGCACTGCTCGTGGAAGCCGGCGTGTTCGCGGAAGCTCACGATGTAGCGCAGCAGGCCGGCGCGGTCGATGCGCGGGCCGCGGTAGGCGATGGTGACGTCGGCCCAGTCGGGTTGGCCGGTCACCGGGCAGTTGGACTTCAGCAGCGCGCTGGACAGAGTCTCCTCGACAACGTTGCCTGGGTCCGCCTGCAGCAGCGCCGCGTCCGGTGGGCCATAGCAGTCGATGGTGATGTCCAGATCGTCGATGCTGGTCGTGTCGCCAGTGGCTGCGTCCATCGGCGCCACGCCGTAGGCCAGCGTGACCGGCGCGCCGGCCGCCGCCGAGAGATCGGCCTCGATGCAGGCCTGCACCGCTTCCGCGTTGGCGAAGCGGGCGGCATTGAGCGAGTTCAGGTACAGCTTCAGCGACTTCGATTCCACCAGGTGCGGCGAACTGGCCGGCACCTGCAGGGTCGCGGTGGCCACGTGCGGCTTGCCGCGCAGGTCCAGCCACGACAGTTCGAACGCCTGCCAGCGGTCGACGCCCACGAACGGCAACGCACCGGTGATGCCCAGCTGCGCGCGTGCCGGCGCCCGCGGGATCGGGTACAGCAGGCCGGGGTCGTAGCCCGAGGGATAGGCGGTGTCGCGGCCGAGCGGCGAGCCGGCGGTGGTGTTGGCGTTCATTCGCAGCGGTGCTCGTGGGCGAGGTACTCGGCGGACTGCATCTCGATCAGCCGCGACGCGGTGCGTTCGAACGCACCGACGAGGCGGTCGCCGGCGTACAGCGCCATCGGCGCGGCGTCGGCGGTGCAGACCAGGTTGACGTGGCGATCGTACAGCTCGTCCACCAGGTGGACGAAGCGGCGCGCGGCGTCGTCGCGCAGCGCGTCGAAGCGCGGGATGCCGCCGACCAGCACGGTGTGGAATTCGCGGGCGATCTCGATGTAATCGGCATTGCCGCGCGGGCCTTCGCAAAGCGCGGCGAAGTCGAACCAGCACAACCCCTTGCTGCGCGCCCGCACCGGGATGCGCCGGCCGTCGATGACGATGCCGGCGTCGCGGTGGCCATCGTCGCCGCCCAGCTCGCGCCAGCGCCGCTCCAGCCAGGCATCCGCCTCGGCATCCAGCGGCGCGCGGTAGACCGGTGACTTGGTGAGTGCGCGCAGGCGGTAGTCGGTGTCGCTGACCAGTTCGACCACCTCGCACTGGCGCTCGATCAGGTCGATCGCCGGCAGGAAGCGCGCGCGCTGCAGGCCGTCCTTGTACAGGTCGCGCGGCGCGGCGTTGGAGGTGGTGACCAGCACCACGCCCTCGGCGAACAGGCGTTCCAGCAGGCGCGCCAGCAGCATCGCGTCGCCGATGTCGCTGACGAAGAACTCGTCCAGCACCAGCACCCGCAGCGTGCTGCGCCACTCGCGCGCGATCGCCGCCAGCGGGTCGCGCTGCCCGACGTGGTCGCGCAGGCGGGCGTGCACTTCGCGCATGAAGCGGTGGAAGTGGGTGCGGCGCTTCTCGCGCAGCGGCAGCCCGGCGAAGAACTGGTCGATCAGGAAGGTCTTGCCGCGGCCCACCCCGCCCCACAGGTACAGCCCGGGCACCGCCGGCGTGGGGTCGGTGCCGCCCAGCAGGCGCTGCAGCAGGCCACGCGTCGGCGCGGGTTGCAGCAGCGCCGCGTGGATGCGGTCCAGGGCCTGCAGCGCCGGGCCCTGCGCCGGATCCTCGCGCCAGTCACCGTGCGCCACGCCCTCGGCGTAGCGCTGGGAGGGAAGCAGGGCGTCGCTCATGCCGCGGGCGGTGCCGGCAGCCAGCCGCGGATGCCGTTCTTGAGCGCGCCGCGCAGGTCCATCAGCTTGCGGTGGAAGAAGTGGCTGGTGTCGGGCATTTCGACCAGCACGGGCGGGCTCGGGAGACCGGCGACCCAGTCGCGCACCGCGGCGGCGTCCACGATCTCGTCGGCATCGCCCTGGATCACCAGCCACGGCATGGTGGGCAGCGCGATGTCCCCGAACGCCCAGCTGCGGCCGACCGGCGGGGCGATGCTGATCAGCGCCGCCGCGCCCAGCTCCTCCGCGGCGCGCAGCGACACCCAGGCGCCGAAGCTGAAGCCAGCCAGCCAGAGGGCGTGACCGGGGAAGCGTTCGCGCGCCCAGCCCGCGACCGCGCGCAGGTCGTCCAGCTCGCCGGTGCCGTCGTCGAACGCACCGTCGGACGCGCCGACGCCGCGGAAATTGAAGCGCAGGGTGGCCACGCCCGACTCGCGCAGCGCGCGCGCCGCCATCGTGACCACCTTGTTGTGCATGGTGCCGCCCTCGGTGGGCAGCGGATGGCAGACGATCGCCAGGATCGGCAGCGCGGGGGCCTCCGCGGCGTCGAACGCGGCCTCGATCCGGCCGGCGGGACCGGGGATGGTCGGCGTGGCGTCCGCGCCGGCGGGCTGGGCGATCGGGTCTGTCATGGCGTCATCATGCCGCAGCCGGCGTGAAGCCGACCGTATCGGAGCCCGGAAACGCGAACGCCGCCCGCAGGCGGCGTCCTCCGGACGGGTACGGGCGGCTTACTTGCTCTGCGCCACCATCCACTCGACCACGGCCTTCATCTGCGCGTCGGTCAGGGCCGGGTTGCCGCCCTTCGCCGGCATCACGCCCACCGAGCCCTGGAAGCCTTCGGTGGCCTTCTTGATCAGCATTTCGACGCCCTGTTCGGCCGCGCGCGCGCCGATGCCGGCGGCGTCCAGCTTGGGCGCGCCGCCCACGCCGGCGGTGTGGCAGCCGGTGCACGGGCCGTTGTTGAAGATCTCGGCGCCGTCGGTACGGCCGTCGAACGGCACGTTCGCGGCCAGCGCGGCGGACGCCGCGGCGGCGGCGGCGGCTTGGGCGGCGGCGCCGGTGGCGCCGGCATAGACCGCGCCCACCGGGGCGATGCGGTCTTCCTGGTTGCGCTGCGCGACCGGGTCCACGGGGTATTCCACCTTGCTGTTCAGGTGGTGCGCGAACAGGATCAGCACCAGCGCCAGCAGCGCCAGGAAGGCGATCACCATCGAGAAGCGCTTGAGGAAAGCGAGGTCGTGAGTCCGCATGTTGTTCCCGCAGAAGTCGTGGCCGGTCCCGGCCGCCAGACCCTTGATTATTCCAGAACGCGGGGGGCGGCGCGAGATGGGGGGTCCGGACCGACTGGCCTCGCCGGTCGCGCGGCAGGGTGAATCGGACGTCCCCCGGCGCGCGCTGGCCCATTCAGCTTCAGGTCACGACGGCGTGAAACTGTGAAGGGGTTGACAAAAACGGCGGTGCCCGGCGATAAACAGCCGTTAAGCCGTCGTTCCGGATCAATCCGCCTGGGACAGACGCCGGCCTCGCGGTGCTTGCGGGGTCGCTGCGGCAGACGCCGCCGGGGTGATGGCGGGACACAACACTTTCAACGGAACTGGGGGCACAACATGAGTGATATCCGCAACGCCGGCACGTCGGGCAAGGCGCGTCGCCGCCGCATCATCAAGGTGGCTCCCATGACCCGCGCGGTGCGGTCCGCACTCGCGGTCTCCGCGCTGACCCTGGCCATCGGGTTCGGCAGCGGCAACGCCAGCGCCGCCAACCATGCCGCCGCCACCAGCGCGCACGCGCTGCGGATCGAGCGCCCCGCCATCGACTTCGCCCCGGTGTTCGACCTCACCGTGGCCCAGGGGCTCGTGCCCGGCGGGATCAACCCGCAGGTGGCCGCCCTCATCGACCAGCACTACGTTGGTGACGTCAACATCCTGAACAATGCGCCGATCATCGAGTCGGGTGTGGGCAATGTCACCGCGATCAGTGGCTACAGCGACACCGGCAACGTCAGCATCGTTAATACCACGTTGGGTGCGCTGAGCGTCCAGGCCTACTACGGCAACGCGATCGGCATCTACGGTTACGCCCTGGACGGCAACGTCGCCATCACCAACACCGGCAGCATCGTCGCGGACTCGACCTACGGCCTGGCCGACGGCATCTTCGCCTCCGGCAATGACGTGACGGTGGTCAACACCGGCGACATCACCGCCACCGGCTACAGCTGGGCGGCGGGCATCGAAGCCCAGGCCGGCGACGTCACGGCCGTCACCAACACGGGCAACATCTACGCCAGCGCCAGCGGCAACTACGGCCTGGGGTACGGCATCTACGCCACCGGCGACGGCAGCGTGGGCGTGACCAACGATGGCGGCATCACGGTGCGCGGCTACTACGCCAGCGGCATCCATGCGCAGTCCGGCGGCGACGTCACCGTCACCAATTACGCCAACGGCGCGATCGACGCCGGCAGCACCACCGGCAGTGCCCTGGCATGGGGCATCGATGCCTCGTCCAACGGCGAGGGCAGCCAGGTCCTGGTCGACAATGCCGCCGACATCCAGGCGGCAGCCGTCTATGGCGCCACCGGCATTTCCGCCGTCGCGTCCGGCCTCGGCGGAAGCGCCCAAGTCAACAACAGCGGCGACATCACCGTGACGCAGAACGCGTCGATCAACAGCTACGGTGCCTACGGCATCCTGGTCTCGGGTGATGCCAGCGCGGTCATCGACAATTCGGGCGACATCACCGTCAGCTCGCGCGGTCCTGCATTCGGCATGGTGGCGCTGACCACCACCGGCAGCGCGTCGGCCAGCAACAGCGGCGACGTGGTGGTCACCAGCACCCGCAACAGCACCAGCGTGAGCGCGATCGGCATCCTCGCCGCGGGCGGCTACGGGACTGCCTCGGTCGACAACTCCGGCAGCGTCACCGCGACCGGCGTGCGCGTCGCCAGTGGCGTGGACATCAGCGCCTACGGCGATGTCTCGGTCGACAACACCGGCGACATCAGCGCCATCGCGAACGCCGCCAGCGGCCTGAGTGGTCGCGCCAACGGCATCAAGGCGATTTCGGGCACCGGCGACATCACCATCGACAACGTGGGCGACGTGTATGCCCGCGGCCGCACGCTGGCGCTGAGCGTGTACGCGCTGGCCTACGGCGGCGACATCACCGTCAACAACGATGTTGACGGCTACATCGGCTTTTTCTCGGCTGCCGGGCGCGGCTGGGGCGTCTGGACCTACGCCGCCGACGGCGACGTCACCATCGACAACCAGGGCTACATCGGCGGCTTGTCCGCCAGCTCGGCCTATGGCGTGCTGGCGCAGGCCCCGCAGGGCGAGGTCAGCGTGGACAACGGCGGCGTCATCGACGTGACGTCCGCCGCCGGCACCGCGCGCGGCGTCCTGGCCGTGACCAGCACCGGCACGGCCTCGATCACCAACACCGGCGACATTTCCGCCACCAGCGGCATCCCCGGCTTCACCGGGACCAGTGCCTATGGCGTCATCGCCTCGGGCGCCTACGCGGATGTATCGAACAGCGGCAACATCACCGCCCAGGGCAACACGGTCGCGGCCGGCGTGGTCGCGCAGTCGGCCTACGGCGCGAATGTCTCCAGCACCGGCGGGAACATCTACGCCATCGCGAACGGCACCGCCATCGGGATTTCCGCCAGCGCGTCCTACGGCGAAGCCACCGTCGACAACGCCGGCAACGTGGTCGCCGTGGCCTACCAGGGCAACGCCACGGGCATCGTGGCGAACGGCTACTACGGCGCCAGCGTCCAGAACTCCGGCGCGGTCGCGGTGGGCGGGCTGAACAATGCCACGGCCATCAGCGCGATCAGCGACGCGGGCGACGTGGTGCTGGAGAACGACGGGCCGGTGCAGGTGCAGGCGGTCTACGGCAACGGCATCGGCCTGTATGCCTACTCGACCTACGGCAATGCATCGGTCGGCAACACCGGCGACATTTCCGTGGAATCGGTCTACGGGCTGGCCGACGGCATCTTCGCGTCCGGCGCGGATGTCGATGTCACCAACGCCGGGAGCCTCGAGGTCAATGGCAGCACCTGGGCCGCGGGCATCGAGGCGCAGGGCACCGGCATCACCACCGTCCAGAACGACGGCGACATCTTTGCCTACGCCGATGGCCCGGGCGGTACCGCCTTCGGCATCTACGCCACCGGTGACGCCGGCATCACCATCGGCAACACCGCCAACGTCGAGGCGCAGGGGTACGACGCGACCGGCATCGAGGCGCGTTCCAACGGCGACATCGCCATCGACACCACCGGCAACATCACCGCCGGTTACATCTATTCGGGCAACTACTACAGCGCCGTCGCCACCGGCATCAACGCGATGACCGGCGGCATCGACGCGCAGGTCACCGTGACCAACGGCGGCGATATCGCCGCGCTGGGTTATTACGGCGCCACCGGCATCTCGGCGGTGTCGAGCGGCCAGGGTGGAACGGCCAGCGTCGACAATTCCGGCAACATCACCGTCGCCCAGGGCAACAAGTACGGGTACGGCGCCAACGGCATCTTCGTCTCCGCGGACGACGATGCGACGATCACCAACACCGGCTCGATCACCGTGAACTCCGAGGGCGCCGCCGCGGGCGCCGTCGCCCTGTCCTTCGCGGGCGACGCCAGCGTGGTCAACGCCGGCGACGTCATGGTGGACTCGCAGGCGGTGGGCTACTACAGCGCCTACGGCATCGTGTCCTTCTCCGCCAACGGCACCGCGTCGGCCGACAACAGCGGCAACATCGGGCTCAGCACCAAGTACATCGGTGCGGCCATGGACGTGTCCGGCCTGGAGGGCGCCACCGCCACCAACACCGGCGACATCGCCGTCGACGCCTGGCGCGGCTACGGCGTTCGCGCGCAGTCGGGCAACGGCGACGTGGAGGTCGACAACAGTGGCTCGATCTCCGCCACCTATACCGGCGGCTATTTCTCGGGCACCGCGTTCGGCATCCTGGCCACCAGCACCAACGGTGGCGTCGGCGTCGACAACAGCGGCACCATCGAAACCTCCGCCAGCGGACAGTCCGCGGGCGTCTTCGCCGTCTCCACGTACGGCGACGTGAGTGTCGACAACAGCGGCAGCATCTCGGCGTACAGCGGCAGCAACGTCGCCGTCGGCGTCCTGGCCCGCGCAAACGGCGGTACCGCCAGCATCGACAACAGCGGCGAAGTCGCCGCGTCGGCCAATAGCGGCGCTGCGTACGCACTCATCGCCCAGGGCGGCGATGCCGTCGTCAACAACAGCGGCTACGTGAGCGCCGAAGGCTATGACGTCGCCATCGGCATCGCCGCCGTCGGCTACTACTCGGCCAGCGTGGACAGCGCCGGCGGGAGCATCGACGCGTTCTCCGCCTACGATGCCCAGGGCATCTTCGCGAATTCCTTCTACGGCGATGCAGCGGTCACCAACACCAGCGGCATTTCCGCGATGGGCATCTACGGAAGTGGCGTCGGTATTGCCGCGCAGACCGTGCTGGGCGATGCCTCGGTCACCAACAGCGGGGAAATCAGCGCGCTGTCGGTGGCTGGCGAAGCGACCGGCATTTCGGCCAACACCGTCCTTGGCGACGCGACGATCGACAACGCCGGCGACATCACCGCGGCGTCGATGAACGGCAGCGGCAACGCCATCGGCCTGTACGCGTACTCCGAGTACGGCAATGCCATCGTCCACAACACCGGTGCGATCACTGCCTACTCCTACGATGGCCTCGCGGACGGCATCTTCGCCTCGGGTTACGCGGTCGACGTCGCCAACGAGGGTGGTATCGAGGCGTCCGGCTACACCTGGGCGGCGGGCATCGAAGCGCAGGGCACCGCGTACGCACGCGTCACCAACAGCGGCGACATCCAGTCCAATGCGATGCCGTTCGTCCAGGTCAGCGACTACTACGGGTACACGCTGGGTGGCACCAACGGCGGTCAGGCCTTCGGCATCTACGCCACGGGCGGGACGTATGGCGTCCGCGTGGACAACAGCGGCGCCCTCTCGGTGGACGGCGGTTACGTCACCGGCATCGAGGTCCAGTCCGGCGGCGACGCCGTGGTGGTCAACAGCGGTGACATCGCGGCCGGGAGCGGCCTGAGCAGCTACTACAACGAGTACAACGGCAACACCTACTACTACGGGACCCAGGTTGCGGCCGGCATCAATGCCTCGTCCAATGCGGAAGGTGCGACCGTTGTCGTCCAGAACAGTGGCGACATCACCGCGGACGCGATCTTCGGCGCCAATGGCATCTCGGTGGTGTCCAGCGGGATCGGTGGCGAAGCGGTGGCCTACAACAGCGGCGACATCGCCGTCAGCCAGGCCAACAAGTACGGCTACGGCGCGTACGGCGTGTTCGCGTCGGGCGACGGGATGACCGGCATCCAGAACGACGGCAGCGTGACGGTGGAGTCGGAGGGGCTGGCGACCGGCCTTGCCGCCCTGTCCTTCGCCGGCGATGCGGTGGTGGTGAACAACGGCGACATCGCTGTCTCCAACACGGCGATGCTCTACTACGGCGCCACCGGCATCACCGCCTTCTCGGGCAATGGCGATGCGACCATTGCCAACTACGGTTCGGTCGGCGTCATCAGCCAGTACCAGGCGACGGCGGCCGACGCCCGCGCGCTGGGCGACGTCACCGTCGTCAACGGCGGCACCCTGAACGCCGATGGCATGAAGTATGCGTTTGGCGTCTATGCCTCCGCGGGAACCGGCGATGTCATGGTCGACAACCGCGCAGGCGGCGAGATCGGCTTCTACTCGTACGTCGGGCGTGGCTTCGGTGTGCTGGGCGTGTCCAGCCAAGGCGATGTCACCGTGACCAACGAGGGCAGCATCGAAGGCTATGCCTACGGCCAGTCTGCGGGCATCTTCGCGGTTGCCCTGCAGGGCGACACCGGCGTGGGCAACAGTGGCAGCATCGACGTCACCACGGGCGGGAACGTGGCGGTGGGCGTGTTCGCCCGCGCGGATTACGGCACGGCGACCGTGGTGAACAGCGGCAGCATCGATGCCACCAGCGGCAATGCGTATTACGCCGGCTACGCCGCGTATGGCGTGCTGGCGCGCGGTGCCTATGCCCAGGCGTCCAACAGCGGCAGCATCTCGGCGACGGGTCACTACGCCGCCACGGGCCTGGCTGCCCGTTCGGACTACGGGACCGTGGTGTCGACCACGTCGACCAGCGACATCACAGCGACCTCCGACTATGTCGCGATCGGCATCGAAGGGCGTTCGGAATACGGCGATGTGACCGTCGCCAACGGCGGCGCCATCCAGGCGACCGGTATGTATGGCGGTGCCGTCGGCATCCAGGCCTATAGCGGCGAGGGCGATTCCGCGGCCGGGAATACCGGACACATCGTGGTGACGTCCGACTACGGCATCGGCATCGGCCTCAGCAGCTACGCGTACATGGGCGATGCGGTGGCTTCCAACGGCGGCCAAATCGAAGCCAACGGCAGCAATGGTGCCTATGGCATCTCGGTGCAGTCCGGCTATGGCAGCGCGACGGCGAGCAACAGTGGCAGCATCACCGCGGCCTCCGCGTACGAGTCCGTCGGCGTGATCGCTGAAGCCTACGGAAACATCACCATCAACAACACGGCCAGCGGCCACATCGAGGCGTCGGGCGGCTACGCGGCGTACGGCGTGCTGGCCTCGAGCTACGAGGGCGATGTTGTCATCAACAATGCCGGCAGCATCCACGCCAGCGGTGCGTACTTCAACGCGGGCGTCGTGTTCGACAGCGCCTACGGCGACAACACCCTGAACAACCTGTCGGGTGGCGTGATCAGCGCCGACGGTGCGGATGGCTATGCCTACGCGGTTCTCGGCAACTACGGCACCGACACCATCCACAACAGCGGTCGCATCCTCGGTGCGATCGACCTGGCCGGTGGCGACGATGTCTTCGACAACAAGTCGGGCGGCGTGTGGGATGTCGGCAGCACCACCTACACCGACTTCGGCAGCGGCAACGACACGCTCACCAACGCCGCGGGTGGCAAGGTGTTGCTGAATGGCGGCCAGATCGCGTTCAGCGCGGGTGACGACACCGTCAACAACGCCGGCCTGATCCGCATGACCGACAGCGTGATCACGATGGGCGGCATGGTGCCGCTGCTGATGCCGCTGGCGGCGGAAGTGAACGCCTTCAACAACAGCGGCACGTTGCAGGTGGTGGGCAGCAACGTCATCGACACGGACGGCGGCATCTTCACCAATACCGGTGTCGTCGATTTCGCCAACGGCCTGACGACCGACCAGCTGGCCATCGGGGGCAACCTCGCCGGTACCGGCGCGATGAACATCGACGTGAACCTGTCGACCTCCGCGTCGGACATGCTGGTGGTGGAAGGCGACGTGGCCGGTAGTGCGGTCCAGACCGTGAACGTGCAATTCACCGGGATTCCGACCACCGACACCGTCGACATCGACTTCGCGAACATCACGGGCACTTCGGTGGCCGGGAACTTCGTGGCGGGCCAGTTCATCGGTTACAACGCCAATGCGAACTTCCTGACCTTCGGCCTGGCCGTGAACAGCGCCATCAACGCGGCCAACACCGCCGACGACGTGTTCTCGATCACCCTGGATGTCGCGGGCCTGAGCGACAGTGGTTCGTTGGTCGCCTCGTCGGCGTCGGGTGTTGCAAGCTTCATGACGTCGCAGGTGGGCACGTTCCGCCAGCGCCTGGGCGTGAACCCGTACGGCGACGCCGGCAAGGTGATGAGCGCCTTCGTCCGCCTGTACAGCGATCAGGGCGACGTGTCGCCCAAGCACACCAGTGCATTCGGGGCGGGCGGGAACTTCGATTACGACCAGGCGACCTGGGGCCGCGAGGTCGGCATCAACGCCAACCTGTACAGCAACCTCCACGCTGGCCTGGTGCTCGGGAATGCGGATAGCCGCCAGCGCCTCACCAACGGTGGCAGTGGCCAGAGCCGGATGGACGGCATGACCGTCGGCGGTTACCTGACCTGGTACGTGCCGAACGGCTTCTACGTCGACTTCACCGCACGCCAGATGGCAGCCGACATCCACACGACGACCTCGGCGGGCACGATGTCCAGCCGCGCCCACGTCAACGCGGTGAGCCTGGAAGGCGGCTACGAGTGGAGCATGGGCGGCTTCAACCTGGTCCCGCAGGCGCAGTACACCCGCACGCACGTCGAGGACATCCGCACCTTCACCGGCGACATGGCGGACATGACCGCGCATGGCGGCACCTACGAGCGCGGTCGCGTGGGCGTGGAGTTGAACAAGACCTACCTCTCCGGTGACCTCCGCTGGACGCCGTACGCCTCCATCAACGCCGTGCATGATTTCAGCGGCACCAGCACCTACACGGTGGCCAACGTCTTCAACGGCAGCACCACCGTGAAGGGCACCAGCGCGATGGCCGAGCTGGGCGTGGGCGTGCAGAAGGGCGGCCTGGGCTTCACCCTGAGCGCCAATTGGAACGACGGCGGCGCCTTCAAGAGCTTCGTCGGCGCCCAGGCGAACGTGCGCTACTCCTGGTAATCCCGCATCCCCGGGGCGGCACCGTGCCGCCCCGGGAATGGCATCAGCAGTCTGGACAACAAGTGGCCAACGACAACAACCAACAGAACGATTCCGAGATCCAGTCCAACCAGGACAAGCCCGAGTTGGATACCGGGCTGGATGCCGTCACCACCGGGGCCCCCGCGCCCGCACAGGCCGCCGCCGCGGGCAAGGCGAACGCCGCGCCGCGTGACATCACCAAGCTGCGGGTGGAGAAGAGCTGCTCGCGTGGGCTCGCCGGCTGGCTGGCCCAGCACCGCCTGTCCCTGGCGATCACCTCCTACCAGAGCGGCCGCATCTACCTGGTGGGCAGCGACAAGCAGGGCCGCGTGTCCTTCTTCGAGCGCATCTTCGAGCGCGCCATGGGCGTGGTGGGCAACGCCCAGCGGATCTACCTCGGCGGGCTGTACCAGCTGTGGCGGTTCGAGAACGTGCTGCGACCGAACGAGGTCATCCACGGCCAGTTCGACAAGTGCTACGTGCCGCGCAACGCGCAGACCATCGGCGACCTGGACATCCACGAGCTGGGCATCCGCAAGGACGGCCGGGTGGTGTTCGTGAACACCAAGTATTCCTGCCTGGCCGAGCTCAGCACGACCCACAGCTTCAAGGCGGTCTGGAAGCCCAACTTCATCAGCAAGCTGGCACCCGAGGACCGCTGCCACCTCAATGGCCTGGCCATGGTCGACGGCGAGCCGAAGTACGTCACCGCGGTCTGCAAGAGCGACAGCGTCGACGGCTGGCGCGAGCGTCGCCGCGACGGCGGCGTGGTGATCGACGTGCAGACCGACGAGATCGTCTGCGAAGGCCTGTCGATGCCGCACTCCCCGCGCTGGCACAACGGCAAGCTGTGGCTGCTCAACGCCGGCACCGGCCAGCTGGGCTGGGTCGATTTCGAGAAGAAGGCGTTCGTGCCCCACGCGTTCGTGCCGGGTTTCGCGCGCGGCCTGTCGATCATCGGCAACGTCGCGGCGGTGGGCCTGTCGAAGCCGCGCAACCAGCGCTTCGAGGGCCTGCAGCTGGACGAGGAACTGAAGAAGCGCGACGCCGAGCCGTGGTGCGGCGTGCAGATCATCTCGCTGGTCAACGGCGACGTGCTGAACTGGATCCGTTTCGACGGCGACATGGGCGAGATCTTCGACATCAGCTTCCTGCCCAACGTGAAGCATCCGATGATGATCGGCCTGCGCACCAACGAGATCCGCGACCTCATCACGTTCGAGTCCGAAATCCCGGTGGAGGCGGGCGCCGCATGAACCGCAAGTGCTTCCTGCCTTTCCTGCTGCTGGTCGCCGCCTTGCCGCTGCAGGCCCAGAACAAGCCGGCCGCGCCGGCTCCGGCGCGCCCGGATCCGGCCGCGGCGACGTTCAAGGCCTGGGACAAGAACGCCGACGGCCAGCTGTCGCTGGTGGAGTTCCGCGCCGGTTGGGAACAGACCCAGGCCGCCGCACGGACGCAGATGGCCCTGCGCCGGCAGTTCGCCTCCATTGACGCCAATCACGATGGCGGCCTCGACGCGACCGAGTACGCCAACCTCGTGCTGATCAAGCAGGCCGGCAAGTCCGCCCCGCCGCTGTCACGCTTCGACGCCAACGGCAACGCCAAGCTGGAGTTCGCCGAATACGTCAAGCTCGTCGAGACCCTGGCCGCCAAGCAGGACGCGAAGAAGTGAAGGTCGAGTTCGTCCCCGTCTGGAAGCAGGTGACGCCCGAGCTGGCGAAGGAACTGGTCGCGTTCTGGCAGGAGCAGAAGGCCGTCCTCGATCCGGCGACTGCCCAGCGCCGCGTCGACCAGGTGGTCTGCATCGCGCGCGATGCAGACGGCGCCTTGTGCGGCGTCGGCACGGCCTTGCTGAAGATCATCCCGCGCCTGCGCCAGCCGACCTACTACTACCGCCAGTTCTTCGCCAAGGCCCTGCGCGGCCAGCACCAGGAACTGCCGTTCTTCCTGCGCTGCAAGCAGGTCCTCCAGCAGTACAACGCCGGCCTCAAGCGTCCCGAAAGCCTCGGCATCCTGCTCGAGATCGAGAACGCGAAGATCGCCGCCGCCTACAAACGTGCGGTGGAACCCGGTTTCGATGCCGTTTTCATCGGATATTCGCCGCGTGGCCTGCAACTCCGCGTCTCCTATTTCGAGGACGCCGTCCTGCAACCACCGGCGCGGGTAGCCGCCCCGGCGGTGGCGACGGGCAAGGCCCGCGCTGTGCGTCGCAAGACCAACCAATCCCTTCCCGGCACGGCAACCGCGCCGGCCTTGATCACCACGGAGAAAGCGCCATGAAAGCCCAAGCAAGTCTGCTGTGTCTCGCAATCGCCTCCGCCCTTGCCGTTTCCTCGGCCCCGGCAGATGCGGCTGTGCTCCAGAAATCCGCGGTGATCGCCCGCGCCAGCACGCTGGTGGGCGGCAACGCCACCCTCGCGCGCCGCGCCGCCGCCGACGCGTTCGTCGCCCGTGATGTGATCGTCGATGCCGACGGTACCGAGCACGTCCGCTTCGATCGGACCTTCAACGGTCTTCCGGTGATCGGTGGCGACATGGTCGTCCATTCGCGCAATGGCAAGCTGGCCGGCATCAGCCAGGGCCTGAAGTCCGCTGCCCGCCCGGCACTGGCTGGCCGCATCACCCGCGACCAGGCCATCGTCGAGGCTGGCGCCCAGTTCGGCAGCCGCTTCGTCGGCGCACCGTCGGCCCGCACCGTGGTCTACGCGCTGGGCGCCTCGCCCGTGCTGGCGCACGAAGTGGTCTTCAACGGCATCAAGGCGGACCAGACCCCGACCGAAATGCATTACTTCGTCGATGCGTCCAACGGCCGCATCCTGAACAAGTGGGACAGCGTGCAGACCGCCAAGCCGGGTCCGGGCACCGGTGGCACCTGCAGCGGCGCGACCGCGGCCGTCGGCACCGGCAAGAGCCTGACCGAGGGCGACGTGGTGGTGAACACCACCAAGTGCGGCACCACCTACCAGATGGTCGACATGACCCGCGGCGGCGGCGCCACCCACAACATGGCGATGAAGACCACCGGCATGGGTTCGGTGTTCACCAGCAGCACCAACATCTGGGGCAACAACCTGCTGTCGAACTCGCAGACCGTCGGCGCCGATGCGCACTACGGCGTGGCCACCACCTGGGACTACTTCAAGAATGTCCACGGCCGCAGCGGCATCGCCAATGACGGTCAGGGTGCGGTCAGCCGCGTCCACTACGGCCGCAACTACCAGAACGCCTTCTGGAGCGACTCGTGCTTCTGCATGACCTTCGGTGATGGCGACAACGGTGCGTCCATCTATCCGCTGGTGGCCATCGACGTGGCCGGCCACGAAATGTCGCACGGCGTGACCAGCCGTTCCGCCGCCCTGATCTACAGCGGTGAGTCCGGAGGCCTGAACGAAGCGACCTCCGACATCTTCGGCACCATGGTCGAGTACTACGCGAACAACGCCAATGACCCGGGCGATTACGTGATCGGCGAGGAGCTGTTCCCGAACAACGCCAACATGAGCAAGGCGATCCGCTGGATGTTCAAGCCGAGCTTGGACGGCGCTTCGCCGGATTGCTACGCCGGCGGCATCGGTGGCATCGACGTGCACTACAGCTCCGGCGTGGCCAACCACTTCTACTACCTGCTGGCCGAGGGCGCGGTGGTGCCGAACGGTTTCGGCGCGGGTACGTGGGCGAACCTGACCCCGGCGTCGCTGGTGTGCAATGGCAACACCTCGCTGGCCGGCATCGGCCGCGAAGCCGCGGGCAAGATCTGGTACCGCGCGCTGACGGTGTACATGACCGCCAGCACCAACTATGCGGCTGCCCGTACCGCCACGTTGAACGCCGCCACCGACCTGTACGGTGCGGGTTCCGCGCAGTACAACGCGGTGAATGCCGCCTGGGCTGCGGTGAATGTCGCCCCGGCGATCTGATCGCTGAGGTGGGAGCAAGAAGGAACGGCCCGCGCAAGCGGGCCGTTCTGCGTTCAGGGGGCAGCGCAACGCCGCCGATCCATGCGAGAATGCCGCCCTGCCATCGGCTTGATGGCACGACGCGCCCGTAGCTCAGCCGGATAGAGTAGTGGCTTCCGAAGCCATTGGTCGGGGGTTCGAATCCCTCCGGGCGCGCCACTTCTTCCCGACGGCGGGCCCTGCGTCCGCAGGCCCGACGCGTCCCGTCCGATGCCCCGATCCCCCGACGTCCCGCCGCAGCCCGCCGCCGAACCGCGCTGGCGCGAGCGCCTGCGCCAGTACTGGCGGCTGGTCCGCGGCGACCGCCCGATCGGCTGGTTGCTGCTGCTGTGGCCCACGTGGTGGGGCCTGTGGCTCGCCGCCGACGGCCTGCCGCCGCTGTGGCCGCTGCTGGTGTTCTCGCTGGGCGTGTGGCTG
Source organism: Thermomonas sp. (assembly GCA_036405455.1). Lineage (GTDB taxonomy): Bacteria > Pseudomonadota > Gammaproteobacteria > Xanthomonadales > Xanthomonadaceae > Thermomonas. The sequence goes on from DASWXO010000060.1 coordinate 23,030, forward strand.
ACGCGGTCGGCCGGCTGCGTGATCAACGACTATGCCGATCGCTGGCTGGACGGCAGCGTGAAGCGCACGCGCCATCGCCCGCTGGCCACCGGCGCCGTGTCCGGCCGCGAGGCGCTGGCGGTATTCGCGGTGCTGATGCTGGTGGCGTTCGCGCTGGTGCTGACGCTGAACCGGTTGACCATCTACATGAGCGTGGTCGGGGTGTTCCTGGCCGCCAGTTATCCGTATCTGAAGCGCTACACCTACCTGCCGCAGGTCTACCTCGGCATGGCGTTCGGTTGGGGCATCCCGATGGGGTTCGCCGCCCTGACCGGCGGCGTGCCGCCGATCGCGTGGGTGCTGTACGTCGCCAACATCTTCTGGGCCACGGCCTACGACACCTGGTACGCGATGGTCGACCGCGAGGACGACATCCGCATGGGGGCCAAATCCACCGCGATCCTGTTCGGTGACATGGACCTGACGGCGCAGGGCGTGCTGTACGCCTGCATGTTCATGGCGCTGGCGCTGGTGGGGCGCGACGCCGCGCTGGGCCCGTGGTACTGGGCCGGACTGGGCGTGGCGGTGGTGCTGGTGGCGTGGGAGTTCGGGCTGGCCCGCGGCCGCGACCGCGATGCCTGCTTCCGCGCGTTCCTGCACAACAACTGGGTGGGCCTGGCCATCTTTGCCGGCATCGCGCTCGATTTCGCCCTGCGCGCCAAGGTCGCCGCCGCCTGACCGTTGCCCGCGCGCCGGTCAGGCCACCCGCGCACAGATCCATGCCTCCACGCGCGCCACGCCTGCCGCACGCAGCGCCCGAGCCGCTGCGTGCAGGGTCGCGCCGGTGGTCATCACGTCGTCGACCAGCGCCACGTGGTGCGGGAGGGCGTCACCACGGGATTCCACCCGGAAGGCGTCCTGCAAGTTGCGCCGCCGAGCGTCGGCGTCCAGCCGCGACTGCGCCCGGGTGGCGCGCGAGCGCCGCAGCAGGTCGGCGTGCAGGGGCAGCCGCAGGGCCCGGGCCAGCGGGCGCGCCAGTTCCAGCGCCTGGTCGTATCCGCGCTGGCGCAGGCGCGTCCGGTGCAACGGGACCGGCACCAGTGCCTGCGGCCGGGGTAGGTCGGCGAAGCGCTCCGCCATGGCCTGCGCCAGCACCCGCCCGGCGGCGAAGTCCCGATGGAATTTCAGCCGCGGCAGCAGCCGGTCCAGCGGGAAGGCATAGGCGAACGCGGCGTGCGCGGCGTCCAGCGGCGGGGGCGCCGCGGTGCAGCTCGTGCAGGTGCCTGCGCGCGGCTGCGGCAGCGCGCAGCGCGGGCAGGCATGGCGGGGCGCCGGGAGGACGGCACGGCACGCTTGGCAGAGGTCGCAACCCGGCAGTCCGGGGTCGCCGCAGACCACGCAGCGTGGCGGCAGCAGCCAGCACAGCGGCGCGCCGTCAACTTTCTGCCAGGGCAATTGGTTGACGGTGCCGGCCATGCATTCCAGACTGCCGCCCTTGTCGCCCCGCGTCAGTCGGAAAACCCCCATGCCCCAGGTCGCCGCTTTCCCCATCCGCCACGACTGGTCCCGCGCCGAAGTCGAAGCCCTGTTCGATCTTCCCTTCCCCGAACTGCTGCATCGTGCCGGCACGGCGCACCGCCAGCATTTCGATCCGACCGAAGTGCAGGTGTCCACGCTGCTGTCGGTGAAGACTGGCGGCTGCCCGGAAGACTGCGGCTACTGCCCGCAGGCGGCGCGCTACCACACCGGGGTGGAGGCGACCAAACTGATGGAGACCGACGCAGTGGTGGCGCGTGCGCGCCAGGCCAGGGCCGCGGGCGCCTCGCGCTTCTGCATGGGCGCGGCCTGGCGCAGCCCGAAGGACCGGGACATCCCGAAGGTCGCGGCGATGATCCGCGAGGTGAAGGCGCTGGGCCTGGAAACCTGCGCCACGCTGGGCATGCTCAGCGGGACGCAGGCGCAGGCGCTGAAGGCTGCCGGCTTGGACTACTACAACCACAACCTCGACACCGACCCCGAGTACTACGGGGACATCATCCACACCCGCGAGGTGCAGGACCGCCTGGACACGCTGGCCCACGTGCGCGACGCCGGCATGAAAACCTGCTGCGGCGGCATCGTCGGCATGGGCGAATCGCGCCGCCAGCGCGCCGGCCTGCTGCAGACCCTGGCCAACCTGCCGGCGCACCCGGACTCGGTGCCGATCAACCGGCTGGTGCAGGTGGAAGGCACGCCGCTGCACGGCACCGTCGAACTGGATCCGTTCGAGTTCGTCCGCACCGTCGCCGTCGCGCGGATCCTGATGCCGGCGTCCATGGTCCGCCTGTCGGCCGGCCGCGAATCGATGAGTGACGAGCTGCAGGCGCTGTGCTTCACTGCGGGTGCGAACTCCATCTTCTACGGCGAAAAGCTCTTGACCACCGGCAATCCCGACACCGAGCGCGACCTCGCGCTGTTCGCGCGGCTGGGCCTGCGGCCCATGCCGGTGGAGGCGGCGCACGACGACCGCATCGACGCCTGCACGACCACCGTGCACGCGGGCATCACCGAAGCGGCCTGAGCAATGCCGCGCGAGGGCCTGTCCGACCGCGTCGCCGCCCTGCGCGAACGGCGCGCGGCCGCCCACCGGGTCCGCGTGCGCCGCACCGTGCTGCGTCGCGACGGCGTGCGCTGCGAGGTGATCGGCGAAGATGGCGCGCCGCGCTGGCTGCTGGATTTCTGCGGCAACGACTATCTGGGCCTGTCGCAGCAGTTCGCCGTCACCGGCGCGCTGCAGGACCTGGCCGCGCGCGAGGGGGCGGGTGGCATCGCCTCGCACCTGGTCTGCGGCCACCACGCCGCGCACGAGGCGCTGGAGCGCGAGGTCGCCGACTGGCTGGGCGTGCCGGCCGCGCTGCTGTTCGGCAGCGGCTACGCCGCCAACCTGGCGGTGTTGCAGGCGCTGCTGGGCAAGGACGATGTCTGCGTGCAGGACCGGCTCAACCACGCCAGCCTGATCGACGGCGCGCGCCTCGCTGGGTGCGCGCTGCGCCGCTACCCGCACGCCAATGCCGAGGGGGCGCTGCGGCAACTGCGCGCGGCGCCCGACGGCGCGGCCCTGCTCGCCACCGACGGCGTCTTCAGCATGGACGGCGACGTGGCCCCGCTGCGCCAGTTGGCGCTGGTGGCCCGTGCCCAGCGCGCCACCCTGTACGTGGACGAAGCGCACGCCGCGGGCGTGCTGGGCGAGGACGGCCGCGGCAGCATCGATGAGGCCGGTCTCGATGCCGGCGCGGTGCCGCTGCGGCTGGTGACGCTGGGGAAGGCGCTGGGCGGCTACGGTGCGGTCGTCGCCGGCGATGCCGGCCTGGTCCGCCACCTGGCCGAAACCGCGCGGCCCTACATCTACACCACCGCGCTGCCGCCCGCGCTGGCGGCGGCCTCGCTGGCGGCAGTCCGGCTGGCCCGACGCGACCACTGGCGCCGCGAAAAGCTGGCCGCGCTGGTGCAGCGCTTCCGCGAGGGCGCCCAGCGGCACGGGCTGCCGCTGCTGCCGTCGGACACGCCGATCCAGCCGTTGCCCTGCGGCGACGAGGCGCGCGCGCTGGCCATGGCCGCATCGCTGGAGCGCAAGGGCTGCTGGGTGGCGGCGATCCGCCCGCCCACCGTGCCGGAAGGTGGTGCGCGGCTGCGCATCACGTTGTCGGCCGCCCACGCGGAGGCCGACGTCGACCGCCTGCTGGATGCCCTGGCGGCGTCGCGCGACGCCACCCTGTAAGCCGCGCGGCGGCTACAGGCCGCCGATGCAGACGTACTTGATGTCGGTGTAGTCGTGCAGGCCGTGCTTCGATCCTTCGCGGCCGCTGCCCGATTGCTTGATACCGCCGAACGGCGCCACTTCGGTGGAGAGCAGGCCGGTGTTGATACCCACCATCCCGCATTCCAGCGCCTCGGACACGCGCCATGCGCGTGCGAGGTCGCGGGTGTAGAAATACCCGGCCAGGCCGAACTCGGTGGCGTTGGCCAGTGCGATGGCCTCGTCCTCCGTGCTGAAGCGGAACAGCGGCGCCACCGGGCCGAAGGTCTCCTCGCGCGCCAGCCGCATGTCGGGGTTCGCGTCCAGCAGGACCGTCGGTTCGTAGAAGGTGCCGCCCAGTGCGTGGCGGTGGCCGCCGGTCGCGACGCGCGCGCCCCGCGCCAGCGCGTCTGCCACGTGGGCCTCCACCTTCTCGAGGGCCTTCGCATCGATCAGCGGCCCTTGGTCGGTGTCGCCGGCGAGGCCCGGCCCCACCCGCAGCGCGCGGACCGCGGCGACCAGTTTTTCAGAGAAGGCGTCGTACACGCCGTCCTGCACGAACAGCCGGTTGGCGCACACGCAGGTCTGCCCGCTGTTGCGGAACTTGCTGGCGATCGCGCCTTCCACGGCCGCGTCCAGGTCGGCGTCGTCGAACACGATGAAAGGAGCGTTGCCACCCAGTTCCAGGGAGATCCGCTTCATGCCGTCGGCACACTGCGCCATCAGCCGCTTGCCTACCGCGGTGGAGCCGGTGAAGCCGAGCTTGCGCACGCGCGGATGGCCGGTCATCGCCTCGCCGATGGCGGCGGCATCGGCGCCGGTGACGATGTTCAGCACGCCCGCGGGCAGGCCCGCGCGCTCGGCCAGCACGCCCAGCGCGAGCGCCGACAGCGGCGTCTGGATCGCCGGCTTGCACACCACGGTGCAGCCGGCCGCCAGCGCGGGTGCGAGCTTGCGCGCCAGCATCGCGGCGGGGAAGTTCCACGGGGTGATGGCCGCCACCACGCCCACCGGCTGGCGCAACGTGAGCAGGCGCGCGCCGGGCACGTGGCCGGGAATCACCTCGCCGTCCATCCGCTTGGCTTCCTCCCCGAACCACTCGAAGTAGCCGGCGGCGTAGGCGATCTCGCCGCGCGCCTCGGCGAGCGGCTTGCCCTGCTCGGCGGTCATCAGCCGGGCCAGGTCCTCCTGGTGCGCCAGCATCAGGTCGTGCATTCGGCGCAGCACCTGCGCGCGTTCCTTGGCGGTCCTGGCGGCCCATGCCGGGAAGGCCGCATCGGCGGCGTCGATGGCCTGCCGGGTTTCGGCCGCGCCCATGTCGGGCACGGTGCCCAGCAGGCTGCCGTCGGCGGGGTTGTGCACCGCACAGGTGCCGCCGCCGTCGGCCGTGCGCCAGGCGCCGCCGATGGGCGCGCGGTCGCGCCACAGGTCGGGATCGGCAAGGGTCGGGCGGGAGGCGGTGGTCACGGGCGGGCTCCTGGCGCGGCAACGAGGTCCACACGATACGGCGGTGGGCGTGAGCTTCGCGCGATAATGCGCGGCCCATGGCCCGCGCGACGGGCCGCCCGCGCCCCGCGGGCGAACGACAGGCGAGACGAATGAGCGCGTTGCACGTGGACATCCTGGGCAGCGGCCCGCCGCTGGTGCTGCTGCACGGCTGGGCGATGCACGGCGGCATCTTCGCGCCGCTGGTGGAGGCGCTGCGCGCCCACCGCACCCTGCATGTGGTCGACCTGCCCGGGCACGGCCATAGCCGCGGTGCCGCGGTGCCCCTGCGGCTGGACGACTGCGCCGCGGCCGTCCTCGACGCGGTGCCGGACGCCCCGTGGTGCGGCTGGTCGCTGGGCGGGCTGGTGGCGCTGCGCGCCGCCACGCTGCGGCCCGCGCGCGTGCCGGCGCTGGCGATGGTCTGCGCCACGCCGAAGTTCGTCGTCGCCGACGACTGGCCGCAGGGCATGCCGGTGGCGGTGTTCCACGGTTTCGCCAACGGCCTGCACGACGATTGGCAGGGCACCATCGACCGCTTCATCGCGCTGGAGGCGTTCGGCTCCGACCACATGCGCGAGGAGCTGCGGCTGCTGCGCGACGCGGTGCTGGCGCGCGGCGCGCCGTCGCCGCAGGTGCTGGCCGACGGCCTGCGCCTGCTGGAGGACGGCGACCTGCGTGCGGCGCTGCCCGGGCTGGCGATGCCCAGCCTGTGGCTGGGCGGTCGGCGCGACCGCCTGGTCAATCCGGCGGCGCTGCAGGCCGCCGCCGCGCTGGCGCCGGGCGCGCGCTACGTGGAGGTGGAGCACGCCGGCCACGCGCCCTTCCTGACCCATGCCGACACGGTGGCCACCGCGCTGCGCGCGTTCCTCGACGGGGTGCCGGCATGACCGCGCCGCTGTTCGACACCCGCCAGGTGCGCCGCGCGTTCTCGCGCTCCGCGCGCAGCTACGACGCCGTCGCCCAGCTGCAGCGGCTGGCCGAGGCGCGCCTGCTGGAATCGCTGGACTACTGGGACGATCCTGCGCTGGCGCGGCCGGCGCCCACGGTGGTGCTGGACCTCGGGTGTGGCACCGGCCATGCCAGCGGGTTGCTGCAACAGCGCTGGCCGAAGGCGCAGGTGGTATCGATGGATCTCGCCCTGCCGATGTTGCAGCAGGCGCGTGCGGCCAGCCGGCGCGCACCGCTGCCGGTGGCGCACTGGCTGCCCAACCCGTTCGCGCCGGTCCCACGCCAGGTCTGCGCCGATGCGCGCCGGCTGCCGCTGGCCGAGGGCAGCGTGGACGTCATCTTCTCCAACCTGTGCCTGCAATGGGTGGAAGACCTCGGCGCGGTGCTGAACGGGTTCCGCCGCGTGCTCAAGCCGCACGGCCTGCTGCTGTTCTCCACCTTCGGCCCGGAAACGCTGTGGGAGTTGCGCGATGCGTTCGCGCAGGCCGATGCCGCCCCGCACGTCAGCCCGTTCGTGGACACCGCGGGCGTCGGCGACGCGCTGGTCAACGCCGGCTTCTTCCAGCCGGTGGTCGATCGCGACGAGGAAACCACGGTGTATCCGGACTTGGCGGCGCTGATGCGCGAACTGCGCGCGTTGGGCGCGACCAACGCGCTGGCCTCGCGCCGGCCCACCCTGACCGGGCGCGGCCGCTTCGCCGCCGCCGCCACGGCGTACGAGGCGCACCGGTTCGATGCGGGCCTGCCGGCCACCTGGGAAATCATCAGCGCGATGGCGTGGGCGCCCGCGCCGGGCGCGCCGATCCGCGAGGGCGGCGCCGACCTGGTGGCGGTGCCCGTCTCGCGCATCCCGATCCGGCGGCGCGGGTGACGGCGTCGCGGCGGGCGCTGCTGGCGGTCGGGCTGTCCCTGCTGTCGGCGCTGTTCTTCACCGTGACCTACGTGCTCAACCGCGCCGCGGCGCTGGACGGCGGGCACTGGGCATGGACGGCCGCGTTGCGCTACCTGTTCGTGCTGCCGCTGCTGTTGCCGCTGATGCCGTCGCAGGGCGGCATCGCGCCGGTATGGCGGGCGATGCGCGCCGCGCCGGGGGCGTGGCTGCTGTGGAGCGGGATCGGCTTCGTGCTGTTCTACGTGCTGCTGAGCTACGCCGCGGCCAGCGGGCCGTCGTGGCTGGTCGCCGGCACCTTCCAGGTCACCGCGCTGGCCGGGATGCTGTGCGCGCCGCTGCTGTACGACGACGCGCGTGCCCGCATCCCGCGCGCCGGTTTCGCGGTGGGCGTGCTGATCGTCGGTGGCGTGCTGCTGATGCAGTGGGGCCATGCCCGGGGCGCGCTGACCCGCGACGCGTGGGTCGCGTTGGCTTGCGTGGTCGCCTGCGCGTTCGCCTACCCGCTGGGAAACCGCGGCCTCCTGCTGCACCTGGAGCGGCGCGGCATCGCGCTCAACGCCACCCAGCGCGTGTTCGGCCTCACCCTGGCCAGCCAGCCGGCCTGGTGGGCGCTGGCGGCCTGGGCGTGGACGCAGGCCGGTCCGCCATCGGCGACCCAGATGGGGCTGGTGTTCGGCGTGGCGCTCGGCGCCGGCGTGGTCGCCACCATCCTGTTCTTCCAGGCGTCCGGCATGGTCCGCGACAGCGGCACCGCGCTCGGCGCGGTGGAGGCGATGCAGGCGGCGGAAGTCCTGTTCGCGGCGCTGCTGGGGGCGCTGTTCCTGCACGAAGCCTGGCCGCGCGGACAGACCCTGCTGGGCGCGCTGGTGGTGATCGTGGGGATCGCGCTGTTCGCGTGGGTGGTCGCCCGCGAGGCCGCCCGCGACCCGCGCGAAGTGCGTGCGCTGCGCGGCGACCGCGGCAGCTGAGCCTCAGCCGGCGGCACGTGCCAGCAGCGGCGCCAGCGCGTCGAGATCAACGTTGCCGCCCGACAGCACGATGCCCACCCGACGCCCGGCGAACAGCTCGCGGTGCGCCAGCACCGCGGCCAGCGCGATGGCCGACGACGGCTCGACCAGCTGCTTGGTGCGCGTCCACAGCAGGCGCAGGGCGGCGACGGTGCGGGCATCGTCCACCGTCAGCACCCGGGCCTGCGCCGCGCGCAGCAGGTCGAAGTTGATCGCGCCGAGGGTACCGCGCAGGCCATCGCAGACCGTGTCGGGCACGAAGTCGTGGTCCAACGCGCCGCGCGCGAACGAGCGCGCGCCGTCGGCCGCGCCCTCGGGCTCGGCCAGGAAGAGCATGCAGTCCGGCGCCAGCGCGCGCATCGCCAGCGCGGTGCCCGCGGCCAGCCCGCCGCCGCCCAGCGGGACCACCAGCGCGTCGAGGTCCGGTTGCGCGGTCAGCAGTTCCAGCGTGGCGGTGCCCTGGCCGGCGATCACCTGTGGATCGGTGTACGGATGCACCACCGTGCCGCCGGTGTCCGCCTGCACGCGCGCGCAGGCGGCCTCGCGCGCGGCGATGGTCGCGGTGCAGGGATGCAGCACCGCGCCGTAGTGTTCGATCGCTGCCAGCTTCGCGCGCACCGCGCCGTCCGGCACCACCACGTGGCAGGGAATCCCGCGCAACCGCGCAGCCAGCGCCAGCGCCGCGCCGTGGTTGCCGGACGAATGGGTCACCACGCCGCGCATGGCGGTGGCCTCGTCCAGCGCGAACACCGCGTTGCAGGCGCCGCGGAACTTGAAGGCGCCGATCCGCTGCAGGTGCTCGGCCTTGAAGTGCAGCGCCGCGCCGGCCTCCGCATCCAGCGCGCGCGAGCGCAGCACCGGCGTGGCGTGGGCGTGCGGGGCGATGCGCGCGGCGGCGTCAAGGACGTTGCTGAAGTCCGGCAAGGCGTGTGCGGTGTTGATCATCGACGCATGCTAGCGCACGCCTCCCGCCGCGCCTGCCGGACACGCGATGGCGCGAAAACGTGATGCGCCGCACAGGCTGAACCGGAGATTGTCGAAAGATGGACCGGTAGCGTCACATCGCGCCGGATCGCGCTACGCTAAACGGGCTGGTGCCTGACGGGACGTCCCGGATCCCCCCTGTTCCGTGTCCCGCAGGCACCGGCACTTCCGCCCTGCGGCACGCGCCGGTGGATGCGCGCAGCGCCCGCCAACGCAAGGCGCCACGCAAAAAAGTGAGGGCCGGCTGTCCCCCGACAACCGGCCCTCGTAGCATCCCCGACCTGCGCAGGAATCGGCCCCTGTTCAGTCCGACCGTCGCCTTGTGGCGTGCCAGGTCGAGTGCCGGTCGATTTGAAGCAGGAACCGTGCCAACGCCGAACCACGGCCATCCCGGCCGCGCGCGATAATCCCTTCCATGAGCGACTCCTTCTACCGCTTCGACGTCATCGTCATCGGCGGCGGGCATGCCGGCACCGAAGCCGCACTGGCTGCCGCGCGCGCCGGCGCGCGCACGCTGCTGCTGACCCACAGCATCGAGACGGTGGGCGCCATGAGCTGCAACCCGGCCATCGGCGGCATCGGCAAGGGCCATCTGGTGAAGGAGATCGACGCGCTCGGCGGCATCATGGCGCGCGCGGCGGACGCCGCCGGCATCCAGTGGCGCGTGCTCAACGCCAGCAAGGGCCCGGCCGTGCGTGCCACCCGCTGCCAGGCCGACCGCGCGCTGTACCGCAGCTTCATCCGCCGGGCGGTGGAAACCCAACCGAACCTCACCGTGTTCCAGGCGGCGGTGGACGACCTGGTCATCGAGCAGGAGGCCGTGCGCGGCGCGATCACCCACACCGGCCTGCGCTTCCATGCGCCGGCCGTGGTGCTGACCGCCGGCACCTTCCTGGCCGGCAAGATCCACATCGGCGAGACCCAGTACGCCGCCGGCCGCATGGGCGACCCGCCGTCCACCGCGCTGGCGCACACGCTGCGCGAAGGCCGCTTCGTGGTCGACCGCCTCAAGACCGGCACCCCGCCGCGCATCGACGGCCGCACGCTCGACTATTCGGTGATGGCCGAACAGCCCGGCGACGACCCGCGGCCGGTGATGTCGTTCCTGGGCAGCACCGCGGACCACCCGCCGCAGGTCAGCTGCTGGATCACCCAGACCAGCGAGCGCACCCACCAGCTCATCCGCGATGCGCTGCACCGCTCGCCGCTGTACAGCGGCCAGATCGAAGGCATCGGCCCGCGCTACTGCCCGTCGATCGAGGACAAGGTGGTGCGCTTCGCCGAGAAGGCATCGCACCAGATCTTCGTCGAGCCCGAAGGGCTGGGCGTCAACGAGATCTACCCGAACGGCATTTCCACCTCGCTGCCGTTCGACGTGCAGCTGGACCTGGTGCGCAGCATCGCCGGCTTCGAGCACGCGCACATCACCCGTCCCGGCTACGCGATCGAATACGACTTCTTCGACCCGCGCGGGCTGAAGGCCTCGCTGGAAACCAAGGCGGTGGCCGGGCTGTTCTTCGCCGGCCAGATCAACGGCACCACCGGCTACGAGGAGGCTGCCGCGCAGGGCCTGCTGGCCGGCGCCAACGCCGCGCGCTTCGTGCGGCAGCAGGCGGCGTGGACGCTGCGCCGCGACGAGGCATACCTCGGCGTGCTGGTCGACGACCTGATCACCCACGGCACCTCCGAGCCCTACCGCATGTTCACCAGCCGCGCCGAGTACCGGCTGCAGCTGCGCGAAGACAACGCGGATGCGCGGCTGACGCCGGTGGGCCGCGACCTCGGGCTGGTGGACGACGCGCGTTGGGAACGCTTCGCCCGCAAGCGCGACGCGGTGGCGGCCGAGACCGCACGGCTGTCGGCGCTGTGGGCGGCGCCGAACAACGCGCTGGGCGCCGCGCTGGCGCGCCACCTGGGCGTGGAGGTCAGCCGCGAGAACAGCGCGCTGGACCTGCTGCGCCGGCCGGAGCTGGACTACGCCGCGCTGATGCGCGTGCCCGAGCTCGGCCCCGCGGTGGACGATGCCAAGGTGGCCGAACAGGTGGAGATCGAGACCAAGTACGCCGGCTACCTCGACCGCCAGCGCGAGGAGATCGCCCGCCAGCGCCGCCACGAAGGCACGGCCATCCCCGATGCGTTCGACTACGCGCAGGTGCGCGGCCTGTCCGCCGAGGTGCTGCAGAAGCTGCAGCAGGTGCGGCCGCAGACGGTGGGCCAGGCGCAGCGCATTCCCGGCGTGACGCCGGCGGCGATCTCGCTGCTGCTGGTGCACCTGGAGCGCGCGCGGCGCGAACGCGCGGCCTGAGGGTCGCGTCGCCGGTCGCTGCCGCGGTGGCCTCCGCGGCGCCGCGAATGCCCGCGCCACGGGCGAGGCGTATCCTTCGCCCATGACCACGCGCACCGCTCTCGCCTTCGCCCTTGCCTTGTCCTTGCCGCTGCTCGCTGCCTGCCAGCGCGACGCGGCGCCCGCGAAACCCGCCAACGGCGATTACGCCGCGCAGACCTGGGCGTTGCCGGCCGAGGCCGGCTCGATGGCGCCGGACCTGGTGCTGGCGCCCGGCGATCGCGTGCTGCTGAGCTGGATCAACCGCCGGGCCGGCCGCCGCAACGCGCTGCAGTTCGCGTCCTACTCCGAACAGGCCGGTTGGCAGAGCCAGCCGCGCACCATTGCCGTGGGCAATTCGCTGATCGCCAATGCGGCCGATACGCCGCACCTGCTGGCCACGCCCGACGGCGCGCTGTGGGCGCAGTGGCTGCAGCGCCAGCCGGACGATGCCGGCGGCTATGACCTGGTGCTGGCGCGCTCGCGCGATGGCGGCATGGCTTGGACCCAGATCACCCGCGTCAACGACGACGCCCGCCCGGTGGAACACGGCTTCGCCGCGCTGTGGCCGGCCAGCGCGGATGCGCTGGGTATCGCCTGGTTGGACGGCCGCGCGCAGGGCGTCGGCGAGGCGCACGGGCCGGATGGTCACAGCGCCGCCAGCGGCGCCATGCAGCTGCGCGCCAACCGCTTCGACATGAGCCTGAACCGCGGCGCCGACGTGGTGGTGGATGCGCGCAGCTGTGATTGCTGCCAGACCGCCGTGGCCATGACCGCGCGCGGCCCGCTGCTGGCGTACCGCGACCGCGGCGACGACGAGGTCCGCGACATCGCGGTGACGCGGCTGGAAAACGGTGCGTGGACTGCGCCCAAACCCGTCCACGCGGATGGCTGGAAGATCGATGCCTGCCCGGTGGCAGGTCCGGCGCTGGCCGCGTCCGGCGATACCGTGGCGGTGGCCTGGTACAGCGAAGCCGGCGGCACGCCGACGCTGCGGCTGGCCCGCAGCCCGAATGCCGGTGATCGCTTCTTCGATCCGGTCACGGTGGACAGCGGCGCCGCCGTGCTCGGCCGCGCCGCGGTGGCCATCGACGACAACCAGGTGTGGGTGGCATGGCTGCGCGAGGATGCGCAGGGGCAGGCGCTAATGCTGGCGCGCTACCCGCTGGATCTGTCGAAGCCGCTGCAGAAGACCCAGGTCGCGAAACTGGGCGCGCGCGGCATGGCCAGCGGCTACCCGAAGCTGGCGGTGGATGCCGGCGGTGCCTGGCTGGTGTGGACCGACGTGGCCGCGGGCATATCCAGCCTGCGCGGGGCACGCGTGACGCGTTGAGCTGTCCGGTTGCGGGGCCGGTTTCCGCTATGCATGGAAGATCCCCAGAGGAAACGCCATGCGCCCGCTGCCTGCACTGCTCGCCCTGTCGCTGTTGCTGGTCGCCTGCGGCAAGGCGCCGGACAAGGATTCGCCGCCGCCGGTCGCACCTGGCGGGGGTACGAAAACCCACGTGCCGACCCAGGCACAGATGCAGGCGATTCTTGCCGAAGGCCCCGATCCCACCCTGCGCAAGATGGCGGTTGCCGATTACTGGCTGCATTACAAACTCATGCAGGGCACTGGCATCGAGCGGGCGCTTGGCGGAGAGGCGCAGGCGATTGCCGCGCTGCAGGCGCTGGGCAATGCCTACGAGCGCAAGCTGCGTGGCACCGAGGCGAACATGCCGAAGCTGGTGCCGGCCGCGTTCACCGGCGAGGGCATGGCCAGTGGATACATCGGCATGAGCATGGCCGGGTTCGCCGGCATGATGATGAGCGGCGTCGCCGGCAGCGCAATCAGCGGCATGTCCGATGAACGCCTGTCGGAGCTGGCGGCGAAGGGGCCGCTGAAGTTCGACGGCAAGGGCGGCAGCGCTGAAATACAGGTCGGCAAGGATGGTTCGATCTCGCAGTCGGTGGAGTACGAGGTCAACGAGAGCGGCCTCAACGGAAAAGTGGCGATCAAGACGCAGATGACTGCCTGCCCGGACCAGGAGGGCAGGGTCGAGATTGCGATGGAGGTGGACTCGCGGATGAGCGTCAGCAGCAAACCCGGGACCGGTGGCTCCATACACTCGAGTTTCAAGTACGAGCGCTTTCTGGACGACGATGCACGCCTGATGCAGGGCGATGACGGGGCCGCCATCAAAGTGCGCACCAAGATGACCGGCAGCGAGAATTTCGAAAGCCAGGGCGTTGACATCACGTTCGGTCGCACGCGCGGCGGCGAGCAAATCTTCGAGAACCATGGGAAACAGGGCATGAGCATCTTCCGGCCCGACGAAGTGGAGAACACCAGGCGATTGCTTGAGGCATCCGCAGGACTGCAGGCCCTGCTTGCCGAAATCATGCTGCGCGGCATCGGCAACCCAAACGGTGCGCCGTGGGAAAGCGGCCGCTGCGTCAAGCTGGACGTGACCAGCAGCCCGTCCAAACGCCGGGGGATCCGTCCGAACACGGCGTTCGACCTCGAAGCCCGGCCGCGCGCAACCGCCGACGGCCGGCGGGCCGGTGGCACGGTGACCGCGGTGCTGAGTGGCGGGGCCAGCCTGCAACCTGCCAGCGGCAAGGTGGCGGCTGATGCGCGGTATGGCTATGCCGGCCCCGACAAGAAAAACGAAGAAGCGAGCATCGCGTTCGAGGCGCGCAGCAAGCGTGGCGTGGGCCGCGCCACGCTGGAGTTCGACACCAGGGCGGTGCGGGCCTACGCCGCGGAAGGCGGACTCGATGAGTTCCACGGCACCGGCACCATCTGCGACCTGGGGCAGCCGTTCACCATCAGTGGCAGCGGCAACACGGTGACATTCATCCCCTCCAGCGAACGCGGTGGCTCGTATTCCTACCAGGGCAACATGAGCGGCATCGGGGTCTCCGGCAGCGGCACCTACACCGCAACCGCCGACGAGCATGGCGGCACCATTACCGGCACCGGCAATGGCTGCGTGCAAACGCCGATGGGCACGCGCTGCAGCGACGGCACCGAGCGATACACGCTGACCCCCATCGATCCCTGCCAGTAGCCGGCGTCGCGCGCCGGCATCACCCGACGGGACAGGTCAACGGATGTCGAGCTGGCGCGCCAGCAGTTCGAACTTTCCGCGATTGACGTGCCCGGGCAGGAACGCCGTCCGCAAGCGGGGTATCGCCAGCGCCAGCAGGCGCCGCGCGGTGGTGCGATCGCCGGTCGCCGCCAGCATCATGGCCAGTTCGGCGCGCACCACCGCGATGTCGACGTCGTTTTTGGCCGCCTCCGCCCGTGCCAGTGCGTCGCGCTGTGCTTGCAGGGCATGCGCGACATCGCCCTGCAAGCTGGCGAAGCTGGCTTCGTCCCGGAGGAATTCGGTGAACACGGGATGCCCGGGAGGCACGAACTTCGCGATGCGGGCGCGCACCTCCGCCAACAGCGGAAGGCCCCGCGCAACATCCTTCGTCATCACCGCGGTGCGCAGCAGCTGCCAGGTCACGTCCATGTACTCGACGGAATCCACGCCGTCCAGCGCGCGCGCGCGTTCCTGCAGTCGCAGCAGGCGTTGGCGCGCTTCGGCCGTGCGGCCGGCACGGGCCAGCGCCAGCGCGTACCACTTCTCCGAACGACGGCGTTCGATGTGATCGGGTTCGATGCCGGCCTGCTCGAAGATCGCCAGGCTGCGCTCGTGGGCGGCCAGCGACTTCGGATAGTCTCCGTAGTCGCGGTAAAGGTAGCCGATGTTGTACTGGGTGATGGCCTGGTCGATCGGGCGCGCACCGGCTGCGCGCGACAAGGCCGCGGATTTCTCGTGCGCCTCCAGCGCTTCGCCCAATTGGCCAGACGTCTGCAACACGGTGCCAAGGGTCGAGTAGTACTCACCCAGCTGCACACCGCTTCGTCCGATCGCCTTTTCGTGGATGGCGATGGCATCGTGCAGGCGCGCCTTCGCCTCGCCTGCGGTGAGCTTGCTGGTCGCGTAGCCGTTCGCCGCGTGCATCCACAGCAGGTCGGCACGCGCCGGGGCGAGTGCGGGCAATCCGGCACGGTCGCCCGCGACGATCCCGGCATCGGCCACTTCCAGGCCGCGCGCATACTCACCGCAGTTGAACAGCATGCGCGAATACATGACTGCCGCCTGCGCAGCTTCCGCCGCCTGCTCGGGCCGCAGGTTGCCGGTAGCGGCCAGCGCCTGCTTCCACTGCGCATCGCCCTGTTTGCAGTCGGCCAGGCTGGTGTAGGCCACTGCCAGTTGACGTTCGCCGAGGAATTGCTGGTAGGGGTCGCCGCCTGCGAACTGCCGACGCAGCGCCATCGCGCGTTGCGCGGTGGCAAGGCTTTCCTTGCCGCGCTCGAGGGTGGCCAGCACCCCCGCATAGCCGTCCAGGTCCTTCGCCAGTGCAAGCGCCTCCTCGCGGTTGGTGGGCCTGGCGCCGCGCAGTCCGGTTTCGAACAGGCCTGCGGAGGTGGTGGTTTCGCCCAGTGCGCCGTACAGGTTGCCGAGCAGGCGCTGGATCGAACCTCGCGTACCCGGCTGCAGGCGTTTTTTGTCCAGTTGCGCGCGGGCCTTGTCCAGCAGCTGGCGAACGCTCACATCGGTGCTCATCGCCTGGCCTGGCGCGGCCGCGGCCAGCGTATCGGTGAGGAAGGCCAGTGCCGCGCGGGCGTTCTCGCTCTCGCGCTGGGCGATTCGGGCCTGGGCGCGCGCTTCGCTGGCCTGCCACAGCGCCACCGCGGTACCCGCCAGCAGGGCGAGGGCGACCGCGGCCGCAGACACCGCCAGCAGGCGGTTGCGCCGCAGCCACAGGCGCGTACGGTGCCGGCGAGACAGCGGTACCGCGGCGATCGGGCGATCGTCCAGCCAGGCGCGCAGGTCACTGGCAAGGGCATCGGCCGAGGCATACCGCTGTTCGGGATCGCGGCGCAGGCATGCCTGTACGATTGCAGCGAGGTTGCCGCGCAGCGCGCGCGACAACCCGTCCGGCGTCAGCCCGCCGCGCAGCGCAGCCTGCTCGGCCGAAGCCTGTGCGGCGGCACGGGTCAACGGTTCCGGCTCGCGTTCGAGCTGCTGCAGCTGGCTGGCCACCGGGGTGTCGCGGGTAAGCCCGAATGGATGCGCGCCCGACAGCAGCCGGTGCAGGACCACCCCGAGTTGCCAGAGATCGGTGGCGGTGGTGATGGGCGCGTCGTGCAGCTGTTCCGGACTGGCGTACTCGAAGGTCAATGCGCGGTCGTGGGTGGCGGTCTCGTCGGAGCCCTGCAGCTGCTTGGCGATGCCGAAGTCCAGCAGCTTGATCCGGCCTTCGCCCTCGACCAGCAGGTTGGATGGCTTGAGGTCACGGTGCACCACCAGGTTGCGGTGCGCATAGCGCACGGCCTCCAGCACCTGCAGGAACAGCACAACGCGCGCGCGCAAGGAAAGCCGGCGCGCGTCGCACCAGCGGTCGATCGGCTCGCCTTCGATCAGCTCCATCGCGAACCAGGGCTCTGCCCCGGGGGTGATGCCGCCGTCGAGCAGGCTGGCGATGTTGGGATGCCGCAGCTGCGCGAGGATCTGGCGTTCGCGCAGGAAGCGCTCGCGCGCCACCTGTGAATCGGCGCTGGCCCGTATCACCTTGAGCGCGGCCTGCTGGCGGTAGGCGCCATCGCTGCGTTCCGCCGCGTACACCGTGCCCATGCCGCCGCGGCCGATGATCCGGAGCACAGTCCATGCGCCAATCTTGCGGCCGAGCAGGTCATCGCCGCCGGTGGCGTCGGCAGCGAGGGCCGCACCCCAGTGCGGGGCGCCGGCAAAGGGTTCGGTGGCCTCCGCATCGGCGGCCAGCAGCGCCCGCACCTGCGCCAGCAGCACAGCGTCATCCCCGCATAACGCCAGCAGCCGCTGTTCCCGCGTGTCGCCATCAAGCTCGGCAACTTCATCGAACACAGCCAGCGCACGCTGGCGGCGGGCCGTGTCGCTCACGCCTGCATCTCCGCCAACAGGAAGGCGCGCGCCTTGCGCCAGTCGCGGCGCAGCGTGCGGTCGCTGATGCCCAGCATGTCGGCGATCTCGGTTTCGGAATAGCCGCCGAAGTAGCGCAGCTCGACGATCTGCGCGGCGCGCTCGTCGAGCCGGTGCAAGGAAGACAGCAGTTCGTCCAGCGCCAGCACCTCGACCGCTGCAGTCTCACCGTTCCCCAGCGCGGCGCCCAGCGTCAACGCCTCCTGGCCGCCGCCGCGCTTTTCCGCCTTACGCGCGCGCGCGTCGTCCACCAGCACTTGGCGCATGGCCCGCGCCGACAGTGCGAGCAGGTGGTTGCGGTCCACCGCGGCAAGCTGCGCGCCACCGGCCAGCTTCATGTAGGCCTCGTGCACCAGCGCGGTGGTCTGGAAGGCGTCCTGCATGCGCCGCAGCTGCTGGCGCGCGGCGCGCTTCAGCTCGTCGTACAACGCCGAATAGGCGGCACCTAGCGCCGCATCGTCGCCGGCGCGCGCGCGCGCCAGCAGCATGGTGACTTCGGGCGATTGGGTGGCCGATGGCAAGCGTCTTCCCCACGCATGTCCGGATTGTCGATGAAGTTTCGCATAGGACAGTCACGCCGGCATTTCGCCCGGCCTTGACCAGGGAAAACCACATGTCCGACACCCTTCGCCGCCGGCATCCGGCGTTGTCTGTTCTGAGCCTGGCCCTGTTGGCGGCGACCGCCGCCCCGGCCTTCGCCGCCGATCCGCCCTGCCTGGATATCAACGGCAACCCGCTGCCAGCCGCATCCACCGATCAGGGCAGCGAGTACGGAAGCAACAATGCCACCTGTGCGATCCAGGCGTTGGCATATGGCTTCAACAACACAGCTTCCGCGACCGCCAGCAGTGCGGTTGGCTTCGGCAACAAGACCACCAACGATGAAAGTAATGCCTTCGGCTCGAACAACTTGGCCCGTGGCCGGTTCAGCAGTGCATTTGGCGTTTTCAACGCGGCCATCAACGACTGGTCATCCGCCTTCGGTTTCAACAACAGGGCCAGTGGTTTGTATTCCAGTGCCTTCGGCTTCATGGCTCAAGCACAGGGCAACGGGTCGTTTGCAGCAGGCGGATGGTCGGATGGCAACGGTGATGGAATGGTCAATTTGGAGGAACTCGCGAGGGCCGAGGGTCTGTCTTCGGTGGCCGTAGGCAACGCGGCCTACGCGCGGGGGGACAACAGCGTGGCGATGGGCCTGCAAAGCACGGCGGACAACATCCAGAGCACCGCGATCGGCCTCTTCGATTTCGCTGGCGGGGTGGCGTCCAGCGCCATCGGCTACCGCAACTACGCCAGCCAGTTCGGCGCCAGTGCCTTCGGCTACGACAACCGCGCCACGGGGGAGGCATCCAGTGCGTTCGGCTACCAGTCGGAAGCGTTGAATTTCGGCAGTACCGCGATTGGCTACCAGGCCGTGGCCGACCGTGATTTCGCGGTTTCGGTGGGCAGGCAGGATCACGAAAATCAGATCATCTACCTGGCTGACGGGACCCAGGACACCGATGCGGTCAATGTGCGCCAGCTGCGGACGCTGGTGGGCTGGTACGGCGGTGGCGCCAGTCTGGTTGGTGGCGTGTTCACTCCGCCGAGCTTCAACATCCAGGGGGCCAGCTACGGCACCGTGGCGGCTGCGTTCGCAGCGGTCGATTCCAGATTGACGGCGCTGGCGGGTGGGGTGGGCTCGCCCGGCCCGCAGGGTCCGCAGGGTCCTGCGGGGCCTTCAGGCCCCGCAGGCCCTATGGGCCCCAGCGGCCCGGCCGGTCCCGCCGGCCCGGCCGGCCCGGCCGGTCCTCAGGGCCCAGCAGGAACCGGCGCCGACCTGGACCAGGTGGCCCAGATGGTGGACGCGGGCGACACCGCCACCTTGTCCGCAGCCAATGCGCATGCGGACGCCGGCGATGCGGCTACCCTCACCGCGGCCAATGCGCATGCCGACGCTGGCGATGTCACCACCCTGACGGCATCCAAGGCATATACCGATTCCACCTCCGGCCAGACCCTGGCCGCGGCGAAGGCGCATGCGGATGCGCGGTTCGCCGCATGGAACGACACGTTCAGCCAGTACCAGCAGCAGATGGACCGCCGCTTCGCGCAGACCGACCGGCGCATCGACCGGCTCGGCGCGATGGGTGGCGCGATGACCCAGATGGCGGTAAACGCGGCGATCGGCGCCTCCGCCAAGGGCCGGATCGCGATCGGCGTGGGCGTGCAGGGTAGCCAGGGCGCGGTGTCGATCGGCTACGGCAAGCGCCTGGGCGACCGTGGTTCATTCTCGCTGGGCGCAAGCTTCAGCGGCAGCGAGTCGTCCGCCGGCGCGGGCTTCGGCTTCGACCTGTAATCCGCCAGGTCCGATGTGATGCCGCGTGCCTGGTCGCTCGGGCGCGTGGCGTATCCCCGTCATGCCGGAACGGCCGGCATGACGGGCTGCGCCTGCTGGGGGCCGCTTGCCATGCGGTTTTGCAGCCGCAAGGAAGCACCGGCAGCGCGGCCGCGGTCGTTGTGCCGCGCTACTTTTCCGTGCGCCAGTTCACCGAGGCGCGGTTCTCGACCGTGGACGATTCGATCTGCACGTCGAAGCCCTTGCGCAGCAGGTACTTCAGCGTCACCACCTGGCCGGTGCCGAGCAGCGACACGCCGTAGCTGACGTAGAGCTTCGGCGAGAGGTACTTGCCGATACCCAGCACCTCGCCGCCCAGCGCGCGTGAGGTGCTCACGCCGGCATCGTCCAGGCCGATGCGGGCGCCCAGTTGCGCGGTCAGCAGGCCCACGCCGGCGTTGAGCGCGGACTTCGCGACGTCCACCTGCTGCAGTTCGCGGCTGCTGAGGCTGGGCAGCGGGCGGCCGAGGGTGAGATAGGCCAATGCTTCCGACTGGCTCATCGCCGGGTTCGACCACACGCTGGCCTGCGGCGCGGAGGCGCGCCCGGACACCTGCACGCCCGCCACCACCTCGCCGATCTCGCGCTGGGCGCGGATGTCCAGCAGCGGATCGCCCACCGCGGCGTTCGACCACACCAGCCGTCCGCGGGTGATCCGCAGGTCCTGGCCGTAGGCGCGGTAGCGGCCCCCCACGTCCAGCGCGCCGGTGGCGCGCATCGCCTGGCCCGGCGGTTGGCGCACCCGCAGGTTGCCGCCCAGCGTGCCGGTGAGCCCATAGCCGTCGATGCGCACCCGCTCGCCCAGGGCGACCGCGACGTCGAGGTCCAGCGCCATCGGCGCGGCGGCGGCCTTCTGCGGGTCCGCCGGGTCCAGCACCACCACGTCGGGCGAGGCCGACACGCCCATGTCCAGCCGTTCCAGGTGCAGGTCCGCCTCCGGCACCGCCACCGTGCCGCGCACCTCCAGCGGCGTGCCCGCCTTGTAGTGCACCGTCACGTCGGGCGAAGCCAGCAGCCGCACCTGGCGGGTGTCCGCCAGCAGCACGTCGCGGCCGCGCAGGGTGAGCTGCAGCGGCGTGGCATCGTCCTGCCAGCCCAGGCTGCCGTCCACCTGCAGCACGCCCTGCCCGGTGCCCAGCCGGCCCTGGATGCGCGCGCTGCCGTCCTCCAGCGCCTGCAGGCCGATATCGCCGTCCTGCAGGGCGATCCCCAGCGCGGGCAGCTCGGCCGAGAAGCGCTGCAGGCGGCCATTGCCACCGAGGCGCGGTTGGCCGAGGGTGCCACCCAGCCGCAGGTCCACGTCCAGCCGGCCGGTGGGCTCCACCAGGTCCGGCGAGAACAGCTCCAGCCAGGTCAGTGCGCCTGTCCCCGCCACCAGCGTGCCGGACAGCGGCGCATAGGCGTCATAGCCGGTGGCGATGCGGGCTTCCACGCGGCCGTCCCGGTCCAGCGCGGCGCCCAGTGAAGCCTCGATGCGGCGCGGGTCCAGCGTCGCTTCCAGCCGCAGGTCGCGGTAGCCCAGCAGGTTGCGGCGCGCGCGCGCGCGGTTGCGCACGCCACCGCTGGCGGAGGTGGCCAGCACGGTGGCCTGCCAGGCGCTGCCGGCCGGGCGCACGCGGGCGTCCACGTCGACGGTGCCGTCGAAGGCCCACGGCCGGCCGTCCTCGCGCTTCGGCAGCCACTCCGACGCCAGCGCCAGCGGCAGCGCGTCGCCCTGCAGGTCCAGTCCGCGCCGCGGCCAGTCGGCGCTGGCGCAGAGCGCGCCGCCCAGCGCGGACTGCAGGCAGGTGGCGGCCAGCGTGCCGTTGCGGCCGTCCCAGGCCCAGCTGGCCGGCTGTCGCAGCGTCCAGGCCGCGGCGGCAGCGGGGGTGAGCACGAGGCGCGCCAGGTCGCCCTGCCAGCGCGCGCCCTGCTTCCGGGCGCTGCCGGCCAGCGCCAGCGATGCGCTGTCGTTACCGGCATCCACCTCGAAGCGCAGCCGTTCCACCGCACCGCGCAACGTGGCGCGCAGGCGGGTCAGCGGGACGCCGGCCTGCACGTCATCGGCCTCCACCCGCAGCGTGCCGTCGCCCCGCTGCCACGGCAGCGTGCCCGTCGCCCGCAGCCGCGCCGCGCGATAGTCGCCAACGCCCAGCCCGTTGCCGGCCAGGTCCACCGCCACGTCCGGCGCGTTGCGGGCGCCACGGAGTTTCAGGGAGCCGCGCAGCACACCCGCGCCATCGGGCAGCAGGTCGTTGAGTTGAAGCGGCGAGACCGTGGCATCCACGTCGATGGCAGCGGCGATGCGACCATGGGCGGCGATGCGGCTGCCGCCGAGCGCCAGCGCGATGTCGCCGGCCACGGCATCCCCGTCGAGGGTGGCCTGTCCGTGCCCGGACAGCGCTCGCCGGCGCAGCGTGCCGCCGAGATCCCGTGCGTCCAGTTCCGCCCGCAGGCGACCGTCGTCGCGCAGCGTGCCGGTGCTGTGCAGGCGGCCGTTGACCGCGCCGGGCCAGTCCGGCGCGAAATACCCGGGGTCGAAGCCGGCCAGCGTGGTCGTCGCGGTCCACGACAGGCGCGGCGCCCACGCGATTTCGCCCTGGCCCTCCAGCCGGCCCTGCGGCATCGTCGCCTTCAACGCGTCGATCCGCAGCGCGTCGCGGTTGCCCAGGCCGGTGATGTCCACGGTCGCGCGTTCATCGCCGCGCTGCAGGCGCGCCTGCCCCTTCACGGCCCAGCGTTCAAGGCGGCCGGCCACGCCGAGGTCGACGTCGCCGGTGAGCGTGGTGGCGCCGTCGGCGCTGGTCCACCGCAACCGGCGTGCGTTGACGGCCAGCTGCAATGCGGTGTCGGCGGGGTCGCGCAGGTCGGCGCTGCCGTTGGCGGTGATGCGGCCGTCCAGCATGTCCACCACCAGTGGCTGCAGCTGCAGCCGCTGGTCCTGCAGGCGCAGGGTGGACGGCTGCAGGTGAATCGCGAGATCGCCCCGGCGCAGCGTGCCCCGCAGGTGCGCCTCGCCGCCGGTGCCGCGTGCCGCCAGCGCCAGCTGCAGCGCTTCGCCGGGCGCACCGCCGGCGAGCAG